>NZ_CP017713.1:983836-1311781 GCF_002706425.1 Loigolactobacillus coryniformis subsp. coryniformis KCTC 3167 = DSM 20001
TAACGCCAATCCGCCAAACCGGTGCTGCCGGCTCAGCAGTGATCTCCATGATTGCACAAAGTACTGACTTGAAACGAACTGTAAAAGCAATGCGCCAGGCTTGAATATAGCCACGTAATTGCGCGTATTTTAATGGTCATCACTTTAAAATAGGGGGAGACAGATGACAGAAGGGGAAATTTTACGTAGTCAATTTTTATTGTGGGTCGGGGCAGCTATTTCGATTGCCGAAATGGTTACGGGAACGTTGCTGGCACCTTTAGGATTAGCTAAAGGTGTGGCGGCAATTTTAGTTGGTCACGCCATCGGCTGTTTATTATTTTTGTTACCAGCAGGCTATATTGGTGCGAAAAAACAGCAAACGGCGATCCAATCAACTGCCGACACCTTTGGTCAACAGGGCGTATGGGCCTTTTCACTGCTAAATGCTTTGCAGCTTTTGGGATGGACGGCAGTAATGATCGTCAATGCTGCACAGGCAATGAATGGGGTCGCACGTCAATTGTTTAATTTTCATAGTTTTTTAGCAATGAGTCTTGTGGTGGCCGCCTTTATCGTACTTTGGCTATTAATGGATACACAGTTATTGTTGCGAATCAATAATTTAGTGGTCAGTCTGTTGTTTTTAGGGACATTATTGATTCTCTTTATTATTCTACGTGCACCAACAATGGCTATTCATTTAAGTGGGACAACAATGTCATTTGGTGCGGCGGTTGAGCTAAATGTAACAATGGCATTGTCTTGGTTACCATTAATTGGCGATTATACGCGCGCTACTAAGCAAGCATTGCCCATTGCTTTGACCAGTTCGCTGGGTTATTTTTTAGGTAGTTCCTTTATGTTCTTGATCGGTTTACTGATAGTTACATGCACTGGGGCGACTGACGTAACTAAGCTATTAGCAACTAGTGGTCTTGGATTAGTGGCATTATTGATCATTATTTTTTCGACAGTGACAACGACTTTTATGGACGCATATTCGGCGGCAACTAATATTGGTCAACTAGTGCATATTCAGCACACTAATTTACTTGCTATTGGGGTGACCTTAGTTGGTCTAGTAATTGCGCTGGTGATTTCAATGACTCGTTACGAAAATTTCTTATATTTCATCGGTTCAGTGTTCACGCCGCTATATGCGATTGTGTTCACGACTTACTTTGTGACTAAGAAGAGTTTGCCTAAGGTGGTCAATTTAATATTATGGTTGCTAGGTGTATGGGGCTATTATCAGTTGCAAAAAGTTGATCTGGAGCTAGGTACGACCTTCTTATTGTTAGTGGTCATGGCGGTGTTAGTTGTCATTTGTAGTCGAATTCAACAATACTGGGCATAACACGCGCATATCGTCGAATAAGTTGCCCCCAATCAAACGTAAAATTGTGCTAGAATATCTGTAAGGTATACAGGCACTATTATGGTTGGGGGGATGATATGGATGGAAAATTATCAAATCAGCTTCAATAATAAGATCAAACCTGATACGGTGACGGTGGCTTACACGGCGACACATAAAGAGTTGGATGGTCGGCAACGGGTTTTATATCGTGGAGAAGCAGTTTTTCAACGCGACGTGGTACCGCCGTTATTACTTAAAACTGGGGAAGTTGCGATCCATGCGATCGAGCAAGTAATGATCGGTTTGAAAAAGAATTATCAATTAGTTAAAGTAACGTTTGCGCAACCACAGAATTCAACGTTACTAGGTGTACCTAATTTTGAAACGTTTAGTCGTTATCTAGTTGAGCGTAAGTTACTGCATTGTGTACCGACACATACGGTTTCTGGAGAGACCGTAGTTGATATAAAATTTGAACAAGAATTACGAATTGGGTAAATAAAAACGAGTTTAGCGTGAATAAACGCCGAACTCGTTTTTATTTAGTCAATATTTTCAAAGTCACGTGACCACACAACACCCATGACTTTGCGGCCGGTGTGGACGCCGAGTACTGGGCCTAAGCTGCTGGTATCAATGGTTGCTTCCGGAAAAGTTTGCTTGAGGTCAGCGACCCATTCATCACTTGTTGCTTGATTATCACCGTCGATCACATCAATGCGGACAGGGTAATCGACCGTATTGATAAAATCATTGATGTCTGCTTTAATGTGGCTGAATGCCCGCCGCATGGTCCGTTCCTTGGCCGCCGCGATGATTTGACCAGCATCGTTAAACCGTAGGATTGGTTTGATTCGCAGCATATTACCGAGAATTGCCGAAGCATTACTTAAGCGGCCAGTACGGACTAAATGACTAAGATCGTCAACCACGAAGTCAACGTGCTGGGTCGCCCGTAATTCTGCTAGTGCGGCCATGATCGTTTCAACTGACTTACCTTCACGAACTAACTTGGCGGCTAGCATCGCTTGATTGGCTTCTGCAGCAGTAGTCAATTTAGAATCGAAGGGGTAGACCTTGATATTGGTAATATTAGGCAAATAAGCTTCAAGATTATTGATAAAGCTAGTGATACCACTGGAAAGGTGAATACTGATCACTGCTTCATAGCCTTGGGCAGCCAGATCGTCGTAGACGGCTTGAATCTGACCCATGGAGATCTGTGCAGTTGTGGGCAATTCTTTCTCATTAGCGAGTTTTTCGTAAAATTCTTTATTGGTAATATCAACATTTTCTTTATAAGTATGTTGGCCAAAAATGACAGTAATGGGAACAACAGTAATGTTATTGGCAGCAGCTTGTTCTTTAGTTAAATAACTGGCACTATCAGTAACAACAGCAATTTTCATTTTAAACTCCTTTTGACGTAAACATTAAATTTAAGTTTAGTGGACTGCTATATTTATATAGCCTAATTATTTTTATTGTAGATTATAAAAAGTGTGTAGCCTTATTTTACGCTAGTTGTTAAAGTATTGCGACTATGTTTTCTGGGTAAACGTGATGGTACCGTTTTAAATCTTAAAAAGAGGCTATATATTTTAACATGGTATATTTTAATAGTGAAAAGTGCCTAGTTTGAAAAGAACTTTTACAGGATTTTGTAACTGTTTAGGTTGAGATAAAATCAAGTGGTGTATCGATTCGTTGGGGATTATTACCACTGAGTTTTGTTTTAGTATGCAGCACTGATTTGCGATTAAATTTAATGAAAACCTGTGCTATAATTCTGGTAATGCTTACACGACATAAAAACTCGTTACGCGGGTAAAATTCTGTATGGGGGTAGTCAAATGTCTACGAAAAGTTGTCAATCATCGCTGGTAACGCACCAACATCGTGTTCGCTACCAAGATCTGAATTCACATCAGACTTTGCATGGTGGGCAATTACTCCATTTTGTGGATGATCAAGTCGCAGAATCAGCGCGTCGTTTTGGCCATCACCGCGTTGTTACTGGTAGTGTTGATCGTTTTGATTTTATTCTACCGCTACAGTACGGGGAACAATTTACAATCAGCAGTTTTGTCAGCGGTGGTACTCAGCGTTCGCTGGAAGTGTATGCGTATGTGCTCAATGCACAACATGAGTTAGCTGCGGAGGCTTTTTTGTCATTGATCAGTATGGTGCAGCAGCCAGATTGGCCGCAAGTGCGCCCGGAAAGTCAATTAGAGCAGGTTGTTTGCGCGGGCTATGCTCAACGCTATGCAGCTAACCTTGCACAGCGCCAAGCAATCGCTGCTAGGCAAGCTTTATTGTAAGTCGTGTTTGGAAAATGATGCAAGGTTAGCATTTACCGTGGATTCAACCTGAACATGGTTGAAAATTCTGAGCGCTTTTCCCAACACACTCTATTTTCGGAGGAACTTGGTTTGCAAAATGAAATGAATTATTACAAGATTGAACGCCATGAATGGAAAAAGTTTTATCGCAATGGTATGGCGCCATTATCGCAAGCGGATTTGGATCAGGCTAAGTCGCTGAATGATCGGATCTCTTTAGCTGACGTTAAGGAAATTTATATGCCACTACGCCATTTGATCCACGTT
This sequence comes from Loigolactobacillus coryniformis subsp. coryniformis KCTC 3167 = DSM 20001, assembly GCF_002706425.1. Classification (NCBI taxonomy): domain Bacteria; kingdom Bacillati; phylum Bacillota; class Bacilli; order Lactobacillales; family Lactobacillaceae; genus Loigolactobacillus; species Loigolactobacillus coryniformis. Next base: position 987,788 of record NZ_CP017713.1, read on the forward strand.
TACTACAATCAATATCAAAGCCAACAGCAGGATCGAGCGGACTTTCTCAGATTACGCTCACACAAAGCACCATTTATTGTTGGTATTGCCGGTAGTGTCGCTGTTGGTAAAAGTACGACGGCGCGTTTGTTGGAGATCTTATTGACGCGGGCTTATCCGACTAAGAAAATTCAAAATATTACAACGGATGGCTTTTTGTATTCAAACGCGGAATTAAAAAAGCGTGGTTTGTTAGCGCGCAAAGGTTTTCCAGAAAGTTACAACATGAAACGATTGATTGCGTTCATGAATGCAGTCAAAAATAATTTAGGGCCAGTAAAAGCACCGAAATATTCGCATCAAAGTTACGATATTATTGCGAACAAGTACGATTTGATCGATTCGCCGGATATTTTGATCGTTGAAGGCATCAACGTTTTACAATTGCCCAGCAATCAACAAATCTATGTCAGTGACTTTTTTGATTTTTCGATCTATGTGGACGCCGATCCAGTGTTGATTGAGCAGTGGTATTTGGATCGTTTCAAGGTATTGTTGGATACCGCTTTTACTGATCCGACGAATTACTATTACCCATACGCGATCGGTGACCGTAAGGCTGCGATCGATATGGCGAAGAATGTGTGGATGACCAACGATCTACCGAATTTGCGTGATTATATCTTACCGACCCGTAGCCGTGCTGATGTGATTCTACATAAAACGAATAATCATCGGATCAACGAGATCTATTTACGCAAGTTTTAATTTTTTGAAACGATTATTGAAAATGAGAGTCTTCTTCAAACAGTTGACCTAGAGCGTTGCAATCAGTAGAATAGGTTTATTGAAAAAAGTTATGAAAGTCAATATATTATAATGAGGTGAATTTGTTGGCAACGACGAACATGCAAGATTTTGATAAAATTATCGTGCTCGATTTCGGTAGTCAGTACAACCAATTAATCACCCGGCGGATTCGTGAATTCGGGATCTATTCCGAATTAATGTCGCATAAAATAACTGCGGCGGAGATCAAGACACTGAATCCAAAAGGCATTATCTTTTCTGGTGGACCCAATAGTGTTTATGATGAAGGGGCCTTCCAAGTTGATCCAGAAATCTACCAATTGGGTATTCCAATCTTAGGTATCTGTTATGGTATGCAATTAATGGCTCAGGACCTTCCTGGTGGTGTGGTCGAAAATGCTAACAATAGTGAATATGGTCGCGCCGATATTCATGTGACTGATCCAGATGCCGTTATGTTCAAGGATTTGCCAACAGATCAATACGTTTGGATGAGCCACGGCGACTTAGTGACTAAGGTACCTGATGGTTTTGTGCAGACAGCAACTAGCAAGAACTGCCCAATCGCAGCAATGGCTGATGATAAGCGTAAGTTCTACGGTTTACAGTTCCATACTGAAGTGCAAAACACAGAATTTGGTTCTGAAATTTTACGTCACTTTGCCTTTGATGTAGTAGGTGCGCGCGATAATTGGTCAATGGATGATTTTATCGACTTGCAGATTGAAAAAATTCGCAAACAAGTCGGTGACCGTAAAGTCTTATTAGGCTTATCTGGTGGGGTTGATAGCTCCGTTGTCGGCGTATTATTGCACAAAGCAATCGGCGACCAATTGACCAGCATTTTTGTTGATCATGGCTTGTTGCGTAAAGGTGAAGCCAAACAAGTGATGGACAGTTTAGCCGGCAAATTCGGTTTAAACATCATCAAGGTTGACGCCCAAAAACGCTTCTTGGATAAATTAACTGGCGTTTCTGATCCAGAAAAGAAACGTAAGATCATCGGTAATGAATTTATCCAAGTCTTCAATGATGAAGCCACTAAGTTAAAAGGCATCGACTTCTTAGCTCAAGGCACGTTGTATACTGATGTCATCGAAAGTGGTACTGATACGGCCCAAACAATCAAGTCACATCATAACGTTGGTGGCTTGCCCGAAGACATGCATTTCCAATTGATCGAACCATTGCGGACTTTATTTAAAGATGAAGCCCGTGAATTAGGTGAAAAATTAGGTATGCCTGAAGATTTAGTTTGGCGTCAACCATTCCCTGGCCCTGGCTTAGGGATTCGTGTGATCGGTGAGATTACTGAAGATAAGTTAGAAATCGTGCGCGATAGTGATTTGATTCTCCGCGAAGAAATCAAAAATGCTGGCTTAGACCGCGATATTTGGCAATACTTTACTGTCTTGCCAGGTATCCGCAGCGTTGGCGTCATGGGTGATGGCCGGACCTATGACTATACAGTTGGTATCCGCGCCGTTAACTCGATCGACGGGATGACCGCAGACTTTGCTCGCATTCCATGGGATGTGTTACAGAAAATCTCTGTGCGGATCGTTAACGAGGTCGATCACGTTAACCGTATCGTGTATGATATTACCTCCAAGCCGCCGGCGACTGTAGAATGGGAATAAAAGGTACATGTAAATTGAACCCAGAATGTTGATTTAACGGCATTTTCGGAAGATACAAAGGATACGATTGGCGGGGTAATTGTTAGGTTCCCCGCCAAAATCCCCGCCAAGTTTTGGCCGAATGAGGGCTGAGCTGGCGGGGATTTTTCGTAAATTATAAAGCTATAATTCGTGGTAAAATTAGTGAAACTGATTGATGGCGGTGACGATTGGGATGTCCTCTGAAAGAAAAAGTGTACTTGAAATGACGTGGATGTAAGCTGATTCCTGAGACAACTTTTAAGAGAGGGTATAATGAATAAATCATCTCTCAAAAGGAAGGAATTTTTACATGCCAACTCGTTACGACAAAGAATTCAAACAAAACATTATCAACCTATATAAGCAAGGCGAATCAGCCGCCCAACTGGCCAGAGAATATGGCATTGGCTATTCAACCGTTCATAAGTGGATCCAGGGCCAAGCCAAAACTCAATCCGGTAAATCGCCAGACGAAATTAAAGCGATGGAAAAGCGGCTGGCTTCCCTGTCTGAGGAGAACGAAATCCTAAAAAAAGCCCTGGGCTTCCTTGCGCAGAAGTAACCAATATTTTTGATTACATTCACCAAGAAAGCCATAACCACCAGGTAACTAAGATGTGCCGAATCCTCGGTGTTTCCAGAGCTCAGTATTATCGTTATCGATCCCCAAAGCCTTCAAAACGCCGGGCCGAAGATGCGGACTTAAAACAACGGATTCTGCGGATCTTTGCGGAATTCAAGCAGCGATACGGCGTTATGAAGATCCACCATGAATTGAATCTGGAACTTCAACCACTGCAGCGTCGGTGCAGCCCAAGACGGATTTCCCGGCTCATGAAGGAACTGGATATCCACTCCGTTACCGTCAATAAATGGAAAGCGGCTTCGGCTTCCAAAACCAAGGTTGAACAGCGTCCCAACTTGCTTAAGCAGGATTTCTCGACCACTGGTTTAAATCAAAAATGGACCGCTGATATGACCTATATTCAAACGAAGCGTAATGGCTGGTGTTACTTATCAACCATCATGGATCTGCACTCAAGACGAATTATCGACTATTCATTCTCAAAAAAGATGGCTACTGATTTAGTCTTAAAGACCCTGGAAAGCGCGGTTAAAAATCGAACCATTACTGGGGACCTGATTATCCACACAGACTTAGGATCACAGTACACCAGCGATGATTACAACCAACGGTTAACAGAACTACATATCCGCCACTCTTACAGCCGTAAGGAGTGTCCATACGATAATGCACCAATGGAATCTTTTCATGCTTCCCTCAAAAAGGAATGTGTTTATCCAGTGCCGGTCTTTGAGAATTATGAAACTGCCGCTGCTGTCCTTTTTGAATATGTGCATGCTTTCTACAATAGGAAGAGAATTCATAGTTCACTGGGCTACCAGACCCCTTTACAAGTTGAAATCGCAACACTTACGAGCCAAATGGCCGCCTGATTTAATGCTTTCCAGGGTTCAAATAAGTTATTAATCGCGATTAATGATTTATTTGAGCTGTGGAAGGTAAACGCGGTTCTGAATGTCTCTTAAAATCTGTCTCAAATATTGACTTCAATCCAGTATTTAAGTATTAATGGGATTTACACTACTTAGAAAAACATAAGTTATCTATTTTTTCCAACATTTTGGCTTATACGGCGGTCATTAGAAAAATCCAAAGATTTGCTTGAATATACACTATTAACCTTATGTTATTTGTTGAAAATGACAAGATGGCTGTTCGTGACAGTAATAAATTACAAATTCAACTTTAACCAATGTGATAACAATTGCTTATCACGTCCTAGCACAGAAGTTAACGATGATAATCTGTTGGTTAACGACTATTTTTGGTACTTTGGTCGCGACAGACATCCAGGGAAAGTCGTATAATGAAATTATGCTTACAAAATCGGAGGTAACCTTATGGCAGAATTGACGCATTTTTATCAGACTTTCCAGCCAACACATTATGATGTTTATTTAGATATTGATCGGGCTGCAAAAACAATCACCGGTAAGACAACGATTACTGGGTCAGCACAAACCTCAGCAATTGCGATCCATCAAAAAGATTTAGCGGTTGCGGCGGTGCAAGCTGACGGTCAGGCTGTACCGTTTACGATCGATGCCGCTGCAGAAGCCATTCGTATTGAACTAGCTAAGGTGGGACAAACCACTTTGACGATCGAGTACACGGCACCGCTAACTGATAGTATGATGGGCATCTATCCGTCTTATTACGAAGTCGCCGGAGTTAAAAAGCAAATCATTGGCACGCAGTTTGAAACGACTGCGGCGCGCCAAGCTTTTCCTTGTGTCGATGAACCAGAAGCCAAGGCGACCTTTGATTTGGCCATTAAATTTGACGAACGTCCTGGTGAAACGATCTTAGCGAACATGCCTGAAAATCGTGTGGCTGATGGTGTTCACTATTTTGATACGACTGTGCGGATGTCCACTTATTTAGTTGCGTTTGCCTTTGGCGAATTACAAAGTAAAATCACGACCACTAAAAGTGGCGTCAAGGTCGGCGTTTTTGGCACCAAGGCACATCAAGCTAATGAACTAGATTTTGCATTAGATATCGCTAAACGTTCGATCGAGTTCTACGAAGATTTTTACCAAACACCTTATCCCTTGCCACATTCTTGGCAGTTAGCCTTGCCTGATTTTTCGGCTGGGGCGATGGAAAATTGGGGCTTAGTCACTTATCGGGAAGCTTATTTATTGTTAGATCCGGATAACACAGCCTTGGATACGAAGCAACGGGTGGCAACTGTGATCGCCCATGAGTTAGCGCATCAATGGTTCGGCGATTTGGTGACGATGAAGTGGTGGGATGATCTTTGGTTGAATGAAAGTTTTGCCAATATGATGGAATATGTTGCTACCGATGCCTTAGAGCCTGATTGGCATATTTGGGAATCCTTCCAGACGTCTGAAGCCGCTGCGGCTTTGCAACGGGATGCTACCGATGGGGTACAGTCCGTTCACGTGCAGGTGGAAGATCCTGCTGAAATCGATGCCTTATTTGATAGTGCGATCGTTTACGCTAAAGGCGCACGGATGTTGGTTATGGCGCGTGCTTTGGTTGGCGATGACGCCTTACGGGCTGGCTTGAAGAATTATTTTGCGGCACACCAATTTGGTAATGCCACTGGGGCTGATTTGTGGGCGGCTTTAGGCGCCGCTGCACAGCTCGATGTTGGGGCGATCATGAATTCTTGGCTGGAACAGCCAGGCTACCCAGTCGTTACGGCAGCAGTCGTGGATGGACAATTAACCTTGACGCAACAACAATTCTTTGTTGGTGAGGGTCAGGAAGTCGGCCGGCAATGGCAGATTCCATTGAATAGTAATTACGCGGCCGCACCTGCTATTTTCAAGGATAAAACGGTCACGCTAGGTAATTATACGGAGCTACGTGCGGCCAACGGTAAGCCATTCCGCTTAAATGTTGGCAATGAATCGCATTTTATCGTTAAATACGATCAAACTTTGTTGGCTGATATTTTGGCTAATGTGACTGATTTAACGGCAATCGATCAACTACAATTATTGCAGGATCTACGCTTATTAGCCGAAAGTGGTCAGATCTCGTATGCAACGGTAGTGCCATTGTTACCAAGATTTGCCAATAGCCATTCGAAAGTGGTTAACGAAGCTTTGTATCAAGTCGCTGGCAATTTGAAAAAATTCGTTGTGCCCGATTCAGCGGAAGAGAAAAGCTTAAAAGCGTTCTTTGATCAATTAAGTGCTGAACAGGTAGCTCGTTTAGGTTGGGTCGCTCAAGCTAACGAGAGTAATGATGACCAATTGACACGTCCTTACGTTTTGAATGCTGCATTGTATGCAGAAAATAAAGCCACAATTACGGCAGCACATGAGCTATTTACAACGAATCGAGATCATTTGGCGGCTTTATCGGCAGCAGTGCGCGTGTTTGTTTTGACTAATGAAGTGAAGCACTTTGGTAGTGCGGAATTATTTACCGAATTGTTACAGGCTTACCGGCAATCAGCTGATGCGAGTTATAAAGCTGACATTTGCGCTGCCTTGACCAGCACACCTGATGCAGCATTGATCGCACAATTGATTGAAAAGTTCGAAGATGCAACTACGATCAAACCGCAGGACTTGCGTGCTTGGTTCCGGGGCGTTTTGGCTAATCATGACGGACAACAAGCTGCCTGGGATTGGATTCGCAACGAGTGGGGTTGGCTTGAAGCAACGGTTGGCGGTGACATGGAATTTACCACTTACATCACGGTGATCGCGGGTATCTTCCGGACACCAGCACGTTTAGCTGAATTTAAGGCGTTCTTTGAACCGAAAATCAACACTCCTGGCTTGACGCGTGAGATTACTATGGATATTAAAGTGATTACAAGCCGGGTTAATTTGATTGCACAAGAACAAGCAGCCGTTAATACGGCTATCGCTGAAGTAATCAAATAAAGCTGACAATGGTGGTTAGTTTTTGGATATAGTTCGACCTTAATTGTTTAGAAAAATAAAGCAGGAGTTTGCGACATGTAGTCCATGTCACAGCTCCTGCTTTATTATTACTTTTCAACAACATCTGCACTAGCAATATCTTCAGCAGCAAAAACTTTGTGTTGGCTGCCTTCATAGGTAATATCATATTTGACGGCTCGACCGATGTTGAGAAAGTCATGGCTGGTGGTTTCGATCACTGCATCATTAGTCGTGACAGCAACGGTGGAGACTTCGTTAAGCGTGATCGTTTGGCCGTTGGTTAATTTGATCGTTAAAATGTTATCCATAATAATATCCCTTCTATTAATTATTTACTCACTGTAAATTGTAGCACCGGAATGAAAGTACGACGTATGAGTTGCTAAAATTAGCTAAATTACATTAAAATTGGACTAATTAAAATATATTTAACCGTATAGTTGATTTGACGCCAGCGGTTGCACATGCTAAAGTTATGAACGTAAAGTGCAGTTATTCTGCGGTGCGATCTAATTTGAGATCACGGCGCTGACGTTTAAAAGGGGTGCGGTTGATGGCAAGTGTCAAAGTAAGCTTAGCCTGCACAGTCTGTGGCGCACGTAACTATACAGTTCGGGTTAAAGCACAACACACAGAACGTTTGACCTTAAATAAATATTGCAAACATTGTCAAAAGGAAACTCAGCATCAAGAAACGAGGTAAGTTACTTTAATGAAATTATTCCGTTACTTAGGTTCGGTTCGCCAGGAAATGCGCGATACAACTTGGCCCACACGTAAAGAATTACGCCATGATACTAGTACTGTTGTTTGGTTATCGATCCTGTTCGCTGCTTATTTTGCAATCATCGATAATGGCATCCAATGGTTACTGAATCTGTTCATTTTTAAATAATGACGTGTATCTAGGCTTATTTTCTGGTATACTTTTAACCAGAGACGAAAACTTCGCGTGGCGAGGTTTTTTTATTTGTCGTTAATTTTAGGCGCAGTATTTTTGCGTTATCAGAACACTATCAAGATAGATGGAGGAGCAATAAAATGGAAACTGAATCAGCAGAAAAACAATGGTATGTTTTACACACCTATTCAGGTTATGAAAATAAGGTTAGAGGCAATCTGGAATCACGGGCCCAATCTATGGGTATGGAAAATAATATTTTCCGTGTCGTCGTTCCAGAACAGGAATCACGGGAGATCAAGGATGGTAAAGAAAAAGTTACCATGCAAAAAGAATTCCCTGGCTATGTTTTAGTTGAAATGATCATGTCTGATCAGGCTTGGTTCATTGTACGGAATACCCCCGGTGTTACTGGCTTCGTTGGTAGCCACGGTGCTGGGAGTAAGCCAGCACCACTTTTACCCGAAGAAGTTGAACGGATCTTACGTCAATTAGGGATGAGTGCTCGACATACCGATGTTGACTTTAACGTTGATGATACAGTAACAATCGTTGATGGTGCCTTTTCTGGTCTTTCTGGTAAAATCACCGAAGTTGATGCTGAAAAACTGAAGTTGAAAGTTAACATTGATATGTTTGGTCGCGAAACCAGTACCGAATTAGATTACGACCAAGTCGATAAGATTTAAGCTTTGGGGTGAGTGGTGTGGCGCAGCAGCTTAAAATATCGCGGCATTACACTCAATCAGTTAGTTTTACTAATGAATTAACGGTGGTCGTTACACTATCAGGTTCAGCGTATTTTATGGCGGCACGGCAAGTGCATCGTTTAGCCAAACAGGGGCTAGCTGGTTGGCAGCGAACGGTTTATCTTGGTCGGTCAACTGAAATTATTACAACGGCGAATTTAGATAATCCACTGGTTTTAGTGGTCGTGCCACGATGGTGGTCACAGGCTAAAAAAGTTCAGCGATTGCAACAACTGATTGCTCAATTGCTACAGCAGCAAGCCACTATAAAATTAGTTTGTGCGCTACCCTTGAAGTTTACGCCCAACCAGCGGCAACAAATAAGTTGTTGGTTGGCAATTACTATGCACACCAAATCGTGGCTGACTGAATATTTTTGGTCGCCGCGGCACACCCGAGTGAGTCGTGATTCAACTGGGCGGATTACGCATGCTAGTTATCAACGATTATGGCGTGCCGATATCTTTTCTAGCTGACACGTTCCGAGAACTGCCTTTTTAATGAGGCAGTTCTTTTTGTTAAGCACGGCTTGCTTCTATTAAGGGAGCGTGCTATACTACTTGGGTGCGAATTTTCGCATCGTGGCACATTGGTGTCGCGTTAAGTGGGAGGCCAAAATCAGCTTGGCCAAATTACCACAGCACGGACTTAAGGAGGTTTTGTCTCGTGGCAAAAAATGTCGTAAATGTCGTTAAGTTACAAATTCCTGCCGGTAAAGCAACTCCAGCTCCACCAGTTGGCCCAGCATTAGGGCAAGCAGGTATCAATATCATGGGCTTCACTAAGGAATTCAACGCACGTACTGCTGATCAAGCAGGCATGTTGATTCCAGTTGTGATCAGTGTTTATGAAGATCGTTCATTCGATTTCGTAACTAAGACCCCACCTGCTGCAGTTTTACTCAAAAAAGCTGCTGGTGTTGAACATGGTTCCGGCGAACCTAACACGAAAAAAGTTGCTACTGTAACCAGCGACCAAGTACGTCAAATCGCTGAAACTAAAATGCAAGACCTAAACGCTGCAGACGTTGAAGCTGCAATGCGCATGGTTGAAGGTACTGCACGTTCAATGGGCTTCACTGTCGAAGGCTAAAGCGCGCACGGATTTTCAATGAAAATTGTCTAATCAAGTGGGAGGAATTGCTTCCTGTGACCACATTTGCAAGGAGGAAAAACACAAATGGCTAAAAAGAGTAAAAAATACGCAGCAGCTTTAAAGCAGGTTGACGCTGACAAGAAATACAGTGTTAACGATGCAGTTGCTTTAGTTAAAAAAGTCGACTTCGCAAAATTCGATGCAACGGTTGAAGTTGCCTACAATTTAAATGTCGATCCTAAACAAGCAGACCAACAGATCCGTGGGGCAGTTGTTTTGCCAAACGGTACTGGTAAAACACAAAAAGTGATCGTTTTTGCCCAAGGCCCACAAGCCGAAGCCGCAAAAGCAGCCGGTGCTGACATCGTCGGTGCTGAAGACTTAGTGCAAAAAATCCAAGATGGCTGGTTGGACTTTGATGTTGCCGTTGCAACACCACCAATGATGGCCCAAGTAGGTCGTTTAGGCCGTGTCTTAGGTCCTAAAGGCTTAATGCCTAACCCTAAGACAGGTACAGTAACGATGGATGTTACTAAGGCTGTTAACGATATCAAAGCTGGTCAAGTTGCTTACCGTGTTGATAAGGCTGGTATTGTCCATGCCCCAATCGGTAAAGTATCATTTGATGACGCTAAATTAGTTGAAAACTTCCAGACGATGCAAGATACCATTACTAAAGCTCGTCCAGCTTCAACTAAAGGAACTTACATCAAGAGCTTAACGGTTACTTCAACCTTTGGCCCTGGTGTTAAAGTTGATCTTGCTTCTTTCTAAGCAATTGAGGACACAGTCAGTTATACTGACTGTGTTTTTTTTGTAATTTGCGTTGAAAAGACATTAGGTTTTTGAATATTAGCCTAGCAAGACAGCAAGTTACTTTTGCAACCAGATGTATGCTAGTTCGGTTGTTAAATTCAGCTTTTCTTGAAAAAAGCAATTTTAGTTACGAAGCTGCTTGACGGGTGCCGTTATTCATGATATATTAGTTCTCGGTTATATTTCTACCTAAGACTCAGGTGGCTTTGCCTTAAACGTTTAGTTTCACTAAACGGCCCGCCGAGGAGAAAGTTTGTACGGTTTAAACAGACTCTCTGCGGCGTTGTGTCTTTGGACACAGCGTTTTTTTATTAGGAGAAATCCACCAACAGGGTGTTCGCACTCTGATTCTAACAGGAGGTGAGATTCTCGTGAGTGAAGCAGTTATTGCACAAAAAGCGAAAGTTGTTGAAAGCGTCACTGAACAGTTCAAAAATGCAGCATCAGCTGTCATTGTTGACTCTCGTGGCTTAACAGTTGCGCAAGATACAGATTTACGTAAGCAATTACGTGAAGCTGGTGTTGAATTACACGTCATCAAAAACACGATTTTACGTCGTGCCGCTGATAAAGCTGGGTTTGAAGGTTTAGACGATACATTCGTTGGCCCTACAGCCGTTGCTTTTTCAAACGAAGACGTTGTTGCACCTGCACGTATCTTGGCTAAATTTGCCGAAACAGCAGACGCACTTGAAATTAAAGGTGGCCTGATCGAAGGTAAAGTTGCTACTTTGGATCAAATTAATGATTTATCGAAGTTACCAGACCGCGACGGTTTACTTTCAATGTTACTTTCTGTATTACAAGCACCAGTACGCAACGTTGCGTATGCAGTTAAGGCTGTTGCTGATGCAAAACCAGCTGAAGAAGCTGAAGCATAATAATAATTACCTATTCTAGGAGGAACTTAAAATGGCATTAGATAAAGATGCAATCATCGCACAATTAAAAGAAGCAACAATTCTTGAATTAAGCGACTTAGTTAAAGGAATCGAAGACGAATTTGGCGTAAGCGCTGCTGCTCCTGTAGCTGCTGCTGGTGCTGCTGGCGGCGACGCTGCAGCTGCTAAGACTGAATTTGACGTTGAATTAACTGGCGCTGGCTCAGCTAAAATCAAAGTCATCAAAGCCGTACGTGAAATCACAGGTGCTGGCTTGAAAGACGCTAAAGACATGGTCGACGGTGCACCTACTGTCATCAAAGAAGGCGTTTCTGAAGACGAAGCTAACGAACTTAAAGCTAAGCTTGAAGAAGCTGGCGCAGAAGTTACTGTTAAATAGTCATTCATCTATTTTAAAGGAGCTAAATGCTGTTAGATCAGCGTTTAGCTCCTTTTTTACAACCAAAAACGACGGACTTAGTGGAATTTATTCACTTTGTCCGTCTTTTTTTGAGTTTGAGTGCAGCCGATTGAAATCAATTGTGGTCGACCAAGATAGTAACCTTGCATGACATCAGCATGATAATGGGAACCAATACTTAACTCAGCTTTAGTTTCAAAGCCTTCGATTGCAAAAAATTTATGATGAATCTGGGCATATTGGCGCCAGAATTGTAACAACGGACTAATGATAGAACTAAAATCCGTATATTGGCGGAAATTTTGTAATGCAAATTTATATTCAGTCACATATGGATCTAGTGCATTAGCTAGTCTGATCGTATTATCACCGGTGCCGACATCATCCAAACAAACCCATAGTTGGTTTGCTTGATATTGTCGTGCGGCGTCGATAAGGTCAGAGAGGGGCACCTTTTGTGGGCGTTCGGTCAACTCAATGACGACTTCTACGGGATAGCAGGCTTTCTGAACTTGGGTCATGCCAGCGATAAAATCAGGACGAATAAACTGAATTTGATCAAGGTTGATTGATACTAAGGCAACGTTTTTAGGTAAAGCTTTGATTGAAGCAATCGCCAAATCTCGAATCTGTTGGGCTGAGAATTGATTAAAGTTTTGCGGAAAGACCCAATTACCTTGATGATATTGACGAATAAAGAATTCATATCCCAAAGTGTCATTAGCGGTCGAATATTTAGGTTGACCGAAGAAGCGGATCATAAACTAGCCTCCTAATACTACTAAAGTAAAAAGGCCCGTACTCGAAGCTGATGAGTGTGGGTCAGTTATTTATTCATGTGTATTCACTACTAATATTAGCTTAAATAAATACTGATATCTTTAGTAATCATCAGCACTTTACAGCTTTTTAAAAAAATTTGGATATAAAAAGGCACGAATGCCTATTCTTTGCTAAAATGAGTTCGTCTAAAAACCACTCAGAAAGAAGGATTCGTGTTGAACTCATTTTATCAAAAATCATCACTTTTAACCACCCTCCACGCCTATTTTTTTGATTTAAAAGCGGCTGGCTTGTCTAAGCCAATGGGCCTTAACTGTTTTTGGTTGTGTCTAGCGTTGTTAGTGATCGGTGACCGCCACTCGATCCGCCACTTATTTGAACAATTTCTGGGCCGGGTGACGAAGCATTCTTTGAACACGTTTTATCGGGCTTTGGCAGTGATCGGTGACCACTTGCCACAGTTAGAAGTGCGCAACTTGACGTATTTACTGACCTTGATTCCCACTACTTGTCAGGACTTGCCCTTATTATTGGTTCTGGATGACACGGTCCAACCCAAGTTCGGCCACAAATTTACCGGCGTCAAATATCTATTCGATCACGCCGCACATACGGGTAAGCGGCTCGTCAATGCCCATGATTTCGTTACTTTAGGTCTGATGATCCCAACACAGCGGGACCAAGATGACCAGCCAGTTTATACGTTCTTGCCGTTAGCCACGCACCTTTATCAGGCGGAACAGGCGACCAAATACCAGCAAGCGGCGCAAATGATCAAGACGACTTTGAAATCGATCGCCAGCGACCAACAAGTGTTCCTACTGTGTGACAGTTGGTATCCCAAAGCTGAGATCAACCAACTGGTCATGACGCAACCTAATCTAGCTATGATCGCCAATGTGCGTAAAGATACCGCCATGTTTGGCTTACCCAAACGCACCGGTAAGCGCGGTCGGCCGCGGAAATATGGTGACCAGATCCATTTGGGAAATATTGCATTAAATCTTTGTTCGGCCGGAGATCAGATCGGTATAGTGCGGTGTCTGACACGCTTGATGCCCCAGCCAGTTTACATGATCCGCGTACAACGCAAGACGACTTGTCGTCTGTTCATGGCGACGAGCGCGCCCGAAGAATTAGCGGCGATCACAACCGAAACCCTAGCCGTTGATCCGACCCAGCTCACCTATCGGACGCCGGAGACCAGCGCCCCTGCGCCAGCGCTACGAGCGTTGGCCTACTATCAAAAACGTTGGGCGATCGAGACCTATTTTTATGAAATGAAAACATTCTGGCACTTCGGTGATTACGCCGTGCGTTCAGTAGCCAAGATTGAAGCCGATCATCATTTATTGAATACGGCGTATACCTTGATGATCGTATTGCCATTGACCCAACCTAGTTTAGCTTTTTTGGTAACCAAAAGTTTGCGTGAACGCAAACTCTGGTTAAGTCGGCAAATTCAAGCGGCGCTGTTTTTGGCTAGTTTAGCGCGGCAAGTGCAAAGGCGGTTAAAAACAACACCGGCCAAAGTGGTGATTCAGTGGTTGGCTTCTTGTTGGTCGGGGGTCAGTGAAAAGCTGTAAAGTGCTGTAATCATTTTAATACTTATTTTAGTAATTTGGTATACCTAGGATTGTTATATTTTAAGTTTCTATTGTAAGTTACGCCGACGATCTTCATGCGAATGAAAATCGATAATTTTATGCGTGCCACTATTATTAAGGGCGGTGGCATCGATTTGAACGAGTTCAGGATAACCCAAATAATAACCTTGCAATAAATTGGCATGATAATGTTGACCAATCGCAATTTCGGTAGCGTTTTCAAATCCTTCAATAGCAAAAAATTTATGATGGATCTCGGCAAACTTGTGCCAGAACTGCAATAAGGGGCTGATGATCGTACTGAAATCAGTGTGTTGGCGGAAGTTCTGTAGTGCAAACTTATATTCAGTGATATAAGGATCTAATTGTTCAGCTAAGGTTGCTATATTATCACCAGTTCCTACGTCATCTAGGCAGACCCACAAATGGGCGTTTTGGTATTGTTGTGCGGCTACGGCTAGTTTAGCGATAGATATATTGTGGTGATGTTCTGTTAACTCGATGACCACCTCAACTGGTTCGCATTGTTTCTGAACTTGTTGCATACTGGCAATAAATGTATCATCAACAAATTGATCTTGATCTAAATTAATTGAAACCATATTGGTTCCTTTAGGTAATGCTGTTATCGTTGCAATTGCTAGTTTTTCAAGTTGAAGGGCGGTGAATTGGGCGAAGTTTTTGGGGAAGATCCAATTACCATTGCAGTATTGACGAATAAAAAATTCATAACCAAGTTTTTCGTGATCGAGAGAATATTTGGGCTGAGCAAAGAAACGAATCATAAGGCTGCCTCCTAACTGGCAAACTATAAAAAAAGCCCCTACTTGTCTGGCACAAGTACGGGTCGTATCCACAGATCGTGGTTGAGCAATCTTTGCATTAATTTACCTTAAGTATAACATTTTCAAGCTTAAATAAAAGGAAACAGCTTATTTTTACGTAGTTTAAAGATGGAACCTGTGAGTTAAATCAATAGTTATGAGGTGAGTGAAATGTTGATTGCACAAACACGGCAGCAGATATATATAAATAGTTTGGATTATTCGCGAACGCAATTAAAAAAATGGCGCCAGCAAGTTTTTTACTGTCCCGTTTGTCATGAACAGGTCACTTTAAAAATTGGGACCACCATTCAGCCACACTTTGCCCACTTGGCGCATTCAAAGTGCACAGTAACAACAGAAGGCGAAACGGCTGAACATTTAGCTGGTAAAGCCTTGCTTGGTGAATTTTGTCGTCACTGGCAGGTCAATTTTGAGTATGAGGTTTATTTGCCATCGATCAAGCAGCGACCAGATTTACTGGTTAGTACTGGTGTCCGTCATATTGCAATCGAATTTCAATGTAGTCCCTTATCTATTGAGCGGTTACGGGAACGAACGAGTGGTTATCGGCGCATTGGTTATGAAGTGGTGTGGATCTTGGGACAACGTTACCAGAGACAACATTGGACGGCCAGCAACCACGCTTTTCTACAATATTCGCGGCAGTGGGGGTGGTATCAATGGCAGCTTGATGTGAGTCAGCACAAACTATGGTTATTACATCATATTGTGCATTATGGTTACCCACAGCAAGTTGGTTATCAGCGCTGTTCAGTCGAGCAGATAAAATCACTTTATAAAACACAGCACCAGCAGTTAACGCCAACTAAATTGTTAGCAGAAGCACAGCAGTTATATCGATGTTTAGTTCAGTCAGCTCCAGAATTGTTATCGCTGCAAAAGTCTTGTTATTTAGCGGGACACCATTTGGCCGGCGCACCGCTTTGTTGTCATCAAGCTAGCACATTACCGATAAATCAGCAGGCTAGTATTTTACTAGCAGTACGTTTGCTATTATTTTGCGAAAAACAAGGTTGTGTGACTGCTGCACAGTTGGAACAATTCTGCTGGACATATGCGACCGCATTTTATCAACTACCTTTGGTCAATGAGCATTCATGGCAATTACAGTGGTGTCGGAAGATTTTACAACAATGGCAATGTCAGGATGTGCTGCGGTTACAGGGTGCTGTTCTGCACTATCATGAGGCCAAATGGTATCCAGATTATTTTTCTAAGCAAAAAGCGATCAAAAAATAAGAAAAATGATGAGATAATACTCATTTGCTTCGAAAGTTAAGTAGATATTGTGAAGTTATGAGTGGTGCTTTTCATGTAAATTACGCAGAAAGTTCATAATATATGGTGATTAATTAGTGAAAGCACATTATTATTTAATTGAATTTTAATAAAAAAACGATATTTAGCTTAAAATGAGATTTTAACGTTTACTTTAATTTATTTTTAATATAGAATGACAACAAGTTAAAAAGTAGTGATACTTTTCAGTGAAAGCCATAATAAATGATCAAGGTGGGGATTTTATGATGTGGAAGCAAGCAAAACGTATCGGCTTAGTTGCTGCAGCAGGTTTAATGGTCGTACCATTAGCTGGTAATGCTGGAACAGCTAAAGCAGCAACATTGGCAAAAAACCAAACGTTCAAAATGATGGTGCCATCTGAATTAACAACAATGGATAATTCTAAGATGACTGATATTTATGCCGCTACCGTATTAAACAATACCAACGAGGGGTTGTATCGTTTAACCAGTAAAAACAAAGCGGTACCAGCTTTGGCAACATCAGTCGTTAAGTCAACAAACAATGGCTTGGAATATACTTTCCATTTACGTCATTCTAAGTGGAGCAACGGGGATCCAGTAACGGCTAAAGATTTCGTTTATTCTTGGCAACGGACGGTTAATCCTAAGACGGCTTCACAGTATGCATTCTTGTTCGAGGGGATCAAAAATGCAACGGCAATCGCTGATGGTAAGAAACAACCTAGTGAATTAGGTGTTAAGGCAGTCGATGACTATACCTTGCAAGTTACCATGGAAAAGCCAGTTCCTTACTTTGATTTATTGATGGCTAATCCAACTTTCTACCCACAAAATCAAAAAGTGGTTGAAAAGTATGGTTCAAAATACGGGACAACTTCAGCTAAACAAGTTTATAACGGACCATTTAAGTTAACTAAATGGAACGGGACCAGCTTGAAGTGGACCTTAGTTAAGAACAAGGACTATTGGGATAAGAGTAAGGTCAAGTTGAATAAGATCGAGTATCAGGCAGTCAAAGATCCTTCAACCGCGTTGAACTTATACCAAAGCAAGGACTTAGATGATGTCACATTATCTAGTGAAATGGCTAAGCAATCAGCTAATAACAAGGATAAAGTGATCCGCAAGATGGCTTCGACATTCTATTTGGAATATAACCAGAAGAAAGTTAAAGCCTTCCAGAATAAGAAGATTCGTCAAGCAATCTCTTTGACCGTTGATCGGCAGAAGTTAGCTAAAAACGTCTTAGCTGATGGTTCTACAGCGGCTAAGGGCTATGTGCCAGATGGTTTAGCTAATGATCCAAAGAATGGCAAAGATTTTGCTTCTGAAGCCCAAGGTGCTACAGAAAAAGCCGCAGTTGATTATAACATGAAGAAAGCCAAGAAGTTATGGGCTGAAGGTAAGAAAGAAGTCGGCATCAAGAAACTTAACGTTGAGTTAATGGGTGACGATACTGATGCTTCTAAGAAGATTTTGGAATACTTACAAAATGGGATGGAAAAATTGCCTGGTTTGAAAGTTACTAACCAAAACTTACCATTTAAGACACGGTTATCACGTTCTGAAAGCGGCAAGTTCGATATGGTCATGACAGCTTGGAACGGGGACTTTGGGGATCCAATCACGTTCATGGACTTATTGACCAGCACCAACTCTTACAATAACGGTAAATGGAGCAATGCTAGCTACGATAAGGACGTTTCTGCTTCCAAGAACGAAAACGCTGCTAATCCAGATGCACGTTGGCAGAACTTGCTTGATGCCGAAAATACTTTGATGAGTGATGAAGGGGTCGCACCAATTTATCAGAAGAACGAATTCCATTTAGTTAATTCTAAAGTTAAGGGTATCGTTTATCATCAAACTGGCGCAAGCTATGATTACAAGACGGCTTATATCGCTAAATAAGTTGTTTATCGAAACAAGTAGGGTTAGGTTAAGGTTAGGGGGAGATCAGCTAATCGCGGCCAGCCTTACTTGTTTTTTGTGCTAAAGTCATTAATTGAGCTGATTGCCTAATTCGATGTTTTGGTGTAATAAATTAGGTTTATCAGAAGTACGTTTTCGGTTCAGAAACTAACTTATATTGAATAGGAGCATTGCCCATGCGTAAGTATATTGTGAAGCGGGTGCTGTATATGATCTTGACGTTATTCTTGATCGCCACCATCACCTTCTTCTTAATGAAACTCCTGCCCGGCACACCGTACCAAAATCAGGATAAAATGAGTGCGTCACAGATTCATATGATGAATGAACAGTATGGCTTGAATAAGCCAGTGTGGCAGCAATATTTGATCTATATTTTTGGGATGGTCCATGGTGATCTAGGAATTTCTTTCCAATTTTCAAGCCAGCCAGTTTCGTATTTGATTGCCACTCGGATCGGGCCATCATTACAATTAGGCCTTCAAGCAATGATCGTCGGTTCTGTTCTAGGGATTTTACTAGGAGCAGTGGCCGCAATTCGTCGAAATACGTGGGCCGATACTTTGGCGACGTTATTAGCGATTTTAGGGATGTCGATTCCTAACTTCGTCTTTGCCGTCTTGCTGCAGTATATTCTCGGCTTTAAGTTGAAATTATTCCCGATCGCATTGTGGAGTAATTTTAGCTCGAGTATTTTACCGACAATTGCCTTGGCGATGATGCCATTGGCTGAAACAGCGCGGTTTATGCGGACCGAAATGATCGATGTTTTGAGCAGCGATTATATTATGTTGGCTCGTGCCAAAGGTTTAACGCAGTCAGGGGTGGTTTGGCATCATGCGTTGCGTAATAGCTTGATTCCAGTCATCACGCTAGCTGGCCCGTTGGCAGTCAACTTGATGACTGGCTCAATGGTTGTCGAAAATATTTTCTCGATCCCAGGGATTGGGGAACAATTCGTTAAGTCGATCACGACTAACGATTATCCGACGATCATGGGTGTAACGATGGTTTATTCCTTTATGTTAGTCGTAGTAATTTTAATTGTGGATATTCTCTACGGAATTATCGATCCGCGGATCAGACTTAGTGGAAGCGAGGTTAGTGCATAATGGCAGATGAAAAAATGAATTTACCTAAAGATGCCTTTGAGCCACTAAAAGCGGACGAACAGCTAAATAATGAACGAATTGCGGCACCGTCATTAACCTTCTTACAGGATGCTTGGCGCCGGCTAAAGAAAAATAAGGCTGCTGTGATCTCTTTGTGGGTCCTAATTATTATAATTGTTTTAGCCATCGGTTCGATTTGGTTCTCACCGCGTAACCCAAACGCGCAAAATGCGTCCTATGCCAATTTACCGCCTAAGATCGGTAATGGTTTCTGGGGTTTTGATGGTAAGGCGAAGGTTGCCGGGACACTTGTTGATTCCTACAAACAAGCTGGTGTTCCTAAAGGCACTTATTATGTGTTAGGTACTGATTATTTAGGCCGTGATCTATTATCCCGGATTTTATTTGGGACGCGGATCTCGTTATTGGTTGCTTTTGTTGCCACATTCTTTGATTTGGTGATCGGGGTCGCTTACGGTATGTTTTCTGGCTGGTACGGTGGCCGCGTTGATAATATCATGCAGCGGGTGCTGGAAGTTATTTCCTCCGTGCCTAACTTAGTTGTTGTTATCTTGATGATCGTCGTCTTCAAGCCAGGTATTTTCTCGATCAGTATGGCGATCGCCATCACTGGTTGGATCACCATGGCGCGCTTAGTTCGAGCGCAGACCTTGAAAATGAAGGATCAGGAATTTATTTTGGCGGCGCGTACTTTAGGCGAGTCGACTAAGAAAATTGCCTTGAAACATTTATTGCCTAACTTATCGAGTACGATCATCATTCAATTGATGTTCACGATCCCAACGGCAATCTTCTTTGAAGCCTTTCTAAGTTTTATCGGTATCGGGATCAGTGCACCAAACGCTTCGTTAGGGACGTTGTTAAATGATGGTTACAAGACCTTCCGCTTCTTACCTTATCAAATGTGGTATCCAGCGGCAGTACTGTCGATCATTATGATCGCCTTCAACTTATTAGCTGATGGTTTACGTGACGCATTCGATCCACGGACAAGGGGGTAACCAAATTGGATAATATTTTAGAAGTTAAAGATCTAGCCGTCAATTTTGGCACCTTTGCCGGGGATGTTCAAGCAGTACGTGGCGTCAGTTTTAATCTGCGTAAAGGTGAAACTCTAGCTATTGTTGGTGAAACTGGTTCAGGTAAAAGTGTCACCACCAAGGCAATCATGGGCTTGCTGGATAGTAACGCAAAAATTAAAAGTGGATCGATCATGTTTGCTGGTCAAGACTTGTTAAAAGCATCAGCGCACGAAATGGCTGAAGTTAATGGGAATAATATTGCCGAGATCATTCAGGACCCCATGACATCGTTGGACCCAACGATGTCGATCGGTAAGCAAGTCTCGGAACCGCTACGGATTCATAAAAGTATGTCGAAGGAAAAAGCAATCGCGCGGACCAAAGAAGTTTTGGAATTGGTTGGGATTCAGAATGCTGAGGCACGGATGAAAGATTATCCACATCAGTTTTCTGGTGGGCAACGCCAGCGGATCGTAATCGCGATGGCCTTAGTTAACTATCCGAAAATTCTGATTGCTGATGAACCAACGACTGCCCTGGATGTAACGATCCAAGCTCAGATTCTGAATTTAATGAAGGAATTACAGCAAAAAATCGATACATCGATCATTTTTATCACTCATGATCTGGGTGTCGTTGCCGGAATGGCTGATCGGGTAGCAGTGATGTATGCGGGTAAGATTATTGAAGTTGGTACCGTCGATGAAATCTTTTATGATCCCAAGCATCCATACACCTGGGGCTTGATCAACTCGATGCCAACGTTAGATACTAAGGCTGATCGGCTGTACGCGATTCCTGGAACGCCTCCTGACTTACTCGATCCACCTAAGGGTGATGCTTTTGCGCCCCGAAATGAATATGCGTTAAAGATCGATACAGAAATGGAACCCCCATTTTTCCCGATTACAGCGACCCATGCGGCAGCCACTTGGCTATTGCATCCTGATGCACCGAAAGTCACACCGCCACCAGAAATCGTTCGGCGGCAGAAGATTTACCAAGATATGGTCGCTAAGGGGCTAGATCAACCAAATAATCCTGCTGTGAAATTAAATACGCCGGCAACGGACTAAAGATAAGGGGATAAAATATTGGCTGAACGTAAGAAGATATTACAAATCAAAAATCTAAAACAATATTTTAATATTGGTAAGCCGGATGAAGTTAAAGCAGTTGACGATGTTTCGTTTGATATTTATGAAGGCGAGACGTTTGGTTTAGTCGGTGAATCAGGTTCCGGTAAAACGACTGTCGGCCGGAGTGTTATCCATTTATACAATCCCACTGCTGGTGAGATCATGTTCAACGGTCGTAATATTCGCCAATTGAAATCGACTAAAGATCAGTTGGAGTTTCGGCGCGAAATGCAGATGATCTTTCAAGATCCATACGCATCATTAAATCCGCGGATGAAGGTCAAGGATATTATTGCTGAAGGCATCGATATCCATCATTTAGCTAAGGATAGTCAAGACCGTGATGCGCAAGTTGCTCACTTATTGGAAGTTGTTGGCTTGAACGCTGATCATTCGACTCGTTACCCGTATGAATTTTCCGGTGGTCAACGGCAGCGAATCGGGATTGCCCGGGCTTTGGCCGTTCAACCAAAATTCATCATTGCGGATGAACCCATCTCAGCATTGGATGTTTCGATTCAGGCACAAGTGGTTAACTTGTTACAGGATCTACAAGAGCAGCATAATCTGACTTATTTGTTCATCGCCCATGATCTTTCGATGGTCAAATATATTTCTGATCGAATCGGCGTTATTCATTACGGTCGTTTGATGGAAATTGCTACCTCTGACGAAATTTACGCTAATCCGTTGCATCCATACACGGAAAGCTTACTTTCGGCAGTGCCGGTGCCAGATCCGCAGTATGAGCGCAGTCGGAAGCCAATTCCGTACGACGCTGCAGCTCATGAAGGCGACGATAAAGAGCGGCACTTGGTTGAAGTGGTGCCAGGACATTTTGTTCGCGCCAGTGAAGACGAATTACCAGCTTATCGTGAAAAAGCTGAGCAGTACCGCGCACAATTAGTTTAGACTGAATTTAGAGTGTCGTCATATTAATTTATGGCGGCATTTTTGTTATAAAAATACCAATGTTAGCGTAAACTTTGCTAAAATAGAGCAGATGGGATCATGATCGTATAGTAGAGAAGGAGGGGTTTGTTGTTGCCAAAAGTAACTTATATCCGCCGGTTACCGCTCGGGGATGGGGTTCCGAAGACGTGCGTGCCGTTGACCGCGACTAGATTAGCTGATGTGTTGCCGCAATTGGCGCCAATATTAGCAGCGCAACCAGATTTGATTGAGTGGCGCTTGGATTATTTAGCTGATTTTACAGCGAAGACAGCATTGCTTGCAACTTTGAAACAAGTGCGTCAGCAGTTGGGTGAAGTCCCATTATTAGTGACTTTTCGTAGTCAGGCCGAGGGCGGTAATGCAGTCTTAAGTTCAACTGATTATCAGATGTTATTGCAACAGTTGATCAATAGTGGGCACGTCGATGCTGTGGATATTGAATTAAGCCGTGGTGAGTGCGTTGCGGCTCTGTGTGCACAGGCACGTGCCGCTCAGGTGCAGTCGGTAGTCAGTGCCCACTTCTTCCAAAAAACGCCGCCAGTTGACGATATGGTGGCATTATTAGCGCAAATGGGGCAGCAGGGGGCAGCGATTACTAAAATTGCGGTCATGCCAAGTTCAGCGCAGGATGTACTGAACTTATTGCAGGCGACCTTAACTGCCACTCAGCAGCAAACACAGCCGGTGATCACGATGGCGATGGGGCAGTTAGGTCAGATCACGCGGTTGGCAGGTGGTACCTTTGGTTCAGCAGTTACTTTTGCAACTGTCGCTGCCGCATCGGCACCAGGGCAGTTGCCATTAGCAACATTACAACAGATACTACCGCTTTTGAATGGCGATTCAGGAAAGGAATTAGACAAATGAGTTTAGGTATAGTGGTTGTCGCGCATGTACCCGAAATGGCGACTGGGTTGGCTAAGTTATTACAAAATATTGCACCAACGGTGAGTACAACAGCTGCTGGTGGTAATAGTGTTGGCGCAGTTGGTACTAGTATGGATCGTATTGAACAAGCTTTTAAAGCTAATCAAGCAACTGAGTTGTTGGTTTTTTATGATTTTGGTGGTGCGCGGCGCAATATTGAATTAGCTGCGGCGTTTGGGGATAAAAATACATATATTTATGATACTGCCTTTACCGAAGGCGCGTTTACAGCAGCAACGATGTTAGAAGCTGGGCAAGATCGTGCTGCGATTAACGAAGCGATTCAACGGTTAGTCATTAAATAGAACACAAAAACAGCCCTAACGATATTTTTACCGTTAGAGCTGTTTTTATTATAGTTAAGCGTTAAGTACTTTACGTAAGAAGTCTTGGGTCCGTGGATTTTGCGGATGGTCAAAAATCTGTTGCGGATCGCCTTCTTCCATGATGTGACCGTCAGCCATGAAGACAACGCGATCAGCGACTTCTTTGGCGAAGCCCATCTCATGGGTGACAACGATCATGGTCATACCTTGTTCGGCTAATTTTTTCATAACGTCTAAGACATCACCGACCATTTCGGGATCAAGTGCTGAGGTTGGTTCGTCGAACAACATGATGTCCGGGTGCATGGCTAGTGCGCGGGCAATCGCCACTCGTTGTTCTTGCCCACCAGATAAGGAAGTTGGGTAAGCGTCAGCTTTTTCAGCTAAACCAACTTCAGCTAATAGGGATCGTGCTTCTTTTGCGGCCGCTTCTTTAGTTGCTTTTTTAAGCTCAATTGGTGCCAACATGACGTTTTCTAACACAGTTAGGTTTGGGAAAAGGTTGAAGTGTTGGAATACCATGCCAATACCTTCGCGCACCTTATTCATATCGGTTTTAGAATCAGAAATATCATAACCGTCAACGACAACTTTGCCAGAAGTAGGGTCTTCCAACTTATTGAGGCAACGGAGAAAGGTACTTTTACCGGAGCCAGAAGGACCAATCATACAAACAACTTCATTATTTTTAACGGTTAAATTTAAGCCTTTGAGAACTTCGTTACTACCATAACTTTTGACTAGATCAGTAACGACAACACGATTATTTTCTGCAGCGCTCATTTGTTGATTCTCCTTTCAACGGCTTTAGACAGCCAGGTCAATAGGGTGATGATAACGATATACATGATCGCGACGATCGTCCAAACTTTAAAGCCTTGGAGGTTACGGGCGATGATGATTTTACCGGTTTGGGTCAATTCGAGGATACCAATAACAGATAAGATCGAAGTATCCTTTAAGGTAATAATAAATTGATTGATAAATGATGGAATCATGATCTTGATCCCTTGTGGTAAAATGACGCGCCGCATAGCTTTGCCATAAGGGAGGCCTAAACTACGCGCGGCTTCCATTTGACCACGATCAACGGCTTGAATCCCACCACTGACAAAAGCTGCAGTATACGCGCCTTCGTTTAGTGTTAAGGTAATGATACCCGCGAGAAATGCAGAGATCTTGTTACCCGTTAAATTAGGGACACCAATGTAAATAAATAAGGCCAACACCAGTAATGGCATACCACGGAAAATATAGATCAATGTACTGGAAGTCCAGTTAGCCCATTTTGCAGGGACGACTTGCATTAAGCCGATGATGACCCCAAAAATTGTCGCAAGAATAATTGAAATAACAGTAAGGTACAAGGTTTGTAACAAGCCACTACCTAAAGCACTTTTATTTTGCTTTACTAAGCCCCATAAACTATTGTCTTGTTTCTTAGCAGTTGCGGTGGCTTTAGCAACACTAGCTTTGCCTAAATATTTGGCGATGATCTTGTCGTACTGCCCATTCTTCTTTAATGCTTTTAAACCGTGGTTGAATTTGGCCAGTAACTCAGGATTTTCACCTTTTTTAACGGCAAAGCCATAATTACCACCGGCCGCTGGTTTGGTCACGATTTTCAGATCAATACCATTCTGAATCCCGTAAGCCATAACTGGATAATCTTCAAAAGCAGCAACAGAATTGCCGGTGACAACATCATTATACATATCATTTGATTGATCAAATTCAGTGATCTTAAAACCGTACTTCTTTTGCAACGACTTGGCGTAGACCGCGCCTTGCGTCCCAACTTTTAAGGCGACGTTTTTGCCGCGGAGATCTTTTAGTGACTTGATGTTACTATTTTTAGCAACGGCCATGACTTCACCGGCGTAGTAATAAGGATCAGAGAAGTCAAATTGTTGCTTGCGTTCGCTGGTGATCGTCATGCCGGCAATGACACCATCCATCTGATTGGCTTCGACGGCTTGGACAGCAGCATTAAAGCCGACTGGTTTAAGCTGGATCTTGATATTTTCTTCCTTAGCGATCGCTTTGATCAAATCAATGTCGATCCCAGTATATTTACCATTAGAACCCTGAAAATCGAATGGGGCGTATGTAATATCCGTTCCAATGGTATATGTTTTTTCTGCGGCTTGGCTGGAAGTGGTGGTCGCCAATATCGCGCCGAATACGGTGGAACATAACAGCGCGAACCAAATTAACTTTTTACGCATAATGGACCCTCCATAAATGATGTTATATTTAATAACACAGATTCATGTTATTAAATATAACATAAAAAAGGAAGGCTGACCATGAAATCGACATAAAAAATGACCATTTTTTGACAGTAGCGCTTAGGTAACGTAGACTTTTAATATGCACAACTGTACTGAAAGGAAGTTATTAGTTATGATTCGACCAGCTGAAAAAAAGGATGCCGCAGCGGTAGTCCCGATTATTAACATTGTCTTAGAAGAAATGGAATTACCATTTTTAGACCACGTTGACCAAGCAACGTTTTTTAAAGTGTTGGCGCAAGCCTTTCAAACTGAAGATTATCGTTATAGTTACCGTCACGGTTTGGTCAATGAACGTGAAGGCAAAGTTGTTGGAGTGGCTTTTGGATATCCAGAGACTGCAGAAGCGCATATTGATGATGCGTTACAGCCATTTTTACCGCAGCTAGGAGTTGCTGCTGATGACAAAGTGTTCGCTGACAAAGAAGCGTTTCCTGGTGAATGGTATTTAGATACGCTATCAGTCGCCAGTGAGCATCAGCATCAAGGTGTTGGTAGTGAATTATTAAAGGCTATACCAGCGGTAGCACGCCAACAAGGGCTGACTAAGGTGGGCCTAAATGTCGACGTGGCTAATCCGAATGCCCGTAAATTATACGATAAAATGGGTTTTCAAGTAGTCGGTCAGGTTAAGTTGGCCGGGCATGATTACGAACATATGCAATTGAACGTTTAAACGGTGAACAAAAAATACTCGTCAGGCAAAACTTGACGGGTATTTTTTGATTCTATCTCTTAAAGTAACTGCCTTGTTAATTAGGCGTTCTAAACTCTTTACCGAATTTTTTTAGATACATTTTTTCTAACGAATCTTCCAATAAATATAATTTCTTTTGCGGTATATAAGCTTTATCCCATTTCCAATCATTTAAGTCATATTTATCAATATTTACAATATCTCGTACTTCCTCAATTGATAAACCTAATGTTTTGCTCAGTCTATCAATTTTTTTTCGACGTAAAATCGCAGGTAAGTTAGTGAAACTAAAGAACATCAATAGAAAAGTAGCAGTCCATTCAAAGTGTAAATTGAAAAGCTTACATATGAGTAGGAAAATAAGCCATATTAAAACTAAAATAATTGAATAGAGAATATCTATTTTTTCATTTATAAATATTTTATTCATCAATCATTCCTCCTAAGATTGCCTGTTGTGTAGGCAACTGGTCATTTCCTATAGTTTGCTTCTTTCTCCAATTTCTGGCGATTTATTGAGCTTTTTAAAGTGATCATTCCACTAACGATTTAGCGCAATATTTGACTAACTATAAAAAACGCGTGCTTTTTGTCGTTAAACATCATAAATTGGATTGGTTACACCACGTTTTAGTGGTGATTTATCACGTCGAATGGACCAATGATCTAAGACCAAACTGAGTAGCAGGCAGATTGGTGCGTCCTCGGGATGGGTAATTGCCAATTCATAGTAATCACCATCGGCTAAAATTACTTTATCCAATACCAGTAACGTTTCGGTGCGGTGATAGATTTTGTAATGATGATTGGTCAGATCACCCATAATGATCCAATTCAGTTCGCTGACGAACTGAAATTGATGCCAGACACCATACATTTTCTTGACTGCACCGACTTTTTCTTTACCCAGATAAAGGTCGAAACGAGGGAATAGGCCTAAGGTCGTTTGTTTGATTTCAGCGACGTAACGACCGCCGATCGTATACAAAGTAAAGGCGTCTTGGCGTAAGCCCCAACGACCAGTGATCAAGTACACGGGATTATTTTTTTCATCGCGAACGATCAACGGTACACCTTTAGTGGCCATCAATTGTTCTTTGATGTATAAACGCAACAAGCAACCTCACCTCTATCTCACTGCTTCGGTTATTTTGGTAATAACAAAAATTTTGATGTTCGTGGCGCTACAACCTGGATTCACTGCACTTGGACTTACTATTTTCTTGGCGCACATGATTGCCACTACAAAAATGGTCAACGTCCGAAACATCAGGGATTTTCAGTATGAAAATCAACTGCAACTGTGAAGTAGTAGCTGGGCGCTTTATGTCACACTCTCATTGTCAGATTACGCGTACTAGCTTAAATTCTCGGTGATCGCCCGTTCGATGGCTTTGCCGACACCATGATTAACGTTAGTATCTGTCAGGTAGCGGGCAACTTCTTTGATTTCTTCAGTTGCATTACCCATAGCAAAACTCACGCTGGCTGCTTCCAGCATTGAAGCATCATTTAAATTATCACCGATCGACATCACTTGCGTCATCGGAATGTTTAGACTTTTAGCGTAAGTTTCTAAGGCAATACCTTTTTGTGCGTTGCTGTGATTGATTTCGATATTGCTGGCTGAGCTAGCAGCAATTGCTAAATTACCTAGGGTCATTAACTCTTTAGTGACCGGCTGTAGTACCTTTTGTTTCTCTGCGCTGAAGGCAATTACCTTCAGAATCGTCACTTTAGGGTCGTCCAATAGTTTTTCGTAGGAATCAACGTAAGTGATATTCATTAACTCCAAGCGCGCTGAGGCCAGTGAGACCGCAATCTTAAAGCTATCGGTTGTTTGCAGATCGACTAACAGTGATGCAACGTTTTGAATGCGGCGCATTTTACTGTCAGAGACAGTGCCTTGATTGGTCATCACTTCAAAGTATAAGCCCTTTGATTTGAGCAAATGAAAGATCTTGCGAATAACGGTTTTATTGATGCTAACGGTGCTAATAACCTTGCCTTGTTCATCAAAAACTTGTGCACCATTCATGGCAATGATTGGTGCCTCGATACCAACGCTCTCGATCAAAGGTTTTGCTTCACCATAGCTACGGCCAGTGGCAACAATAAATTTGATCCCCCGTTGGGCTGCTTTTTTGATTGCAGCGGCATTTTCTGGTGGGACGGTCATTTTTTCGTTAAGTAGGGTACCATCCATATCGGATGCAATAAGTGAGATCACAGCAGATTCCTCCGTTTCTGTTCATCTTAGTTTAGCATATTTTGGGGTCGAGGCGAAACCGTTATCGCTTGGGTACAAACTGGCAATTGCTAGTGGCAATCTAGTTGGAAAATCGGTAAACTAGATAAGGAACCATGTTTCTTGTGGTACGATTTTTACCGCATGAATGGCCAGCACTATGAACAGCAGAAGTTTATTAGTGAACTTTGGTTAAAAAACGATTATTTAAGTGAGATAGAGGCGTTGAGTATGAAAACAATTATTCATAATGATTGGCAAACTGTTTTGGAGCCAGAATTTGAACAGGCGTACTACGCACAGTTACATCAATTTTTAAAACAAGAATACGCTACACAAACGGTTTATCCTGACATGTATCACATTTTTACAGCTTTTGAATGGACGCCGTTTAGTCAGGTCAAGGTGGTTATATTAGGCCAAGATCCTTATCATAATCCAAATCAGGGGATGGGGGTCAGTTTTGCGGTGCGTCCTGGTGTCCGCTTACCACCATCGTTGCAGAATATTTATAAGGAATTGCAGGATGATCTCGGTATTGCGCCGGTGGAACACGGCTATTTGAAATCGTGGGCCGATCAAGGCGTGCTGCTGTTAAATTCTGTGTTGACGGTTCGGCGTGGTCAGGCTTTTTCGCACAAAGGTAAAGGTTGGGAACAGTTGACCGACAAAGCAATTGAAAAATTATCGCAGCGCGGGAAAGTCGTCTTTATTCTCTGGGGTAATGCCGCTAAAGCTAAGCGTGCTTTGATCGATGAGACGAAAAACGTGGTACTGACGGCGGCACATCCGAGTCCGTTTTCTGCTCGGTATGGTTTTTTTGGTTCGCACCCATTTTCACAAACAAATGCGGCTTTAGAAAAATTTGGCGAAACGCCGATCGACTGGCGTTTACCGGCACATGTGGACGAAGATCAGCCAACAGCTTAAAAATTTAGCTGTTCTTTTTAATGTAAGCGTTGTATCATCGAAGTATCAAGTGAAATGGAGGCATGATTGTGGATTTATTTGAAAGTTTGACTGCAAAAGTTACAGGTAAGCAAATTAAGATCGTTTTCCCTGAAGGTGCGGAGGCGCGTGTTTTGGGAGCAGCTGTACGATTACAGCACGACAATCTGTTACATTCAATTGTCTTAGGTGACCCAGCTGAAATTGAAAAAGTTGCTACTGCCCATCATTTTGATCTTAGCGGCGTTGAAACTATCAACCCAGAAACTGCTGCTAATTTTGATGACTTAGTGGCCGCATTTGTTGAACGGCGCAAAGGCAAAAATACGACGGAACAAGCTGAAAAAATGCTCAAAGATCCGAACTATTTTGGTACGATGTTGGTTTATACTGGCTTAGCTGATGGGATGGTTTCTGGTGCGGTGCATCCAACTGGCGATACTGTTCGGCCAGCTTTACAAATCATCAAAACTAAACCCGGTGTTAGCCGCACAAGTGGTGCGTTCATCATGCAAAAAGGTGAACAACGCTACTTATTCGCTGATTGCGCGATCAATATTGATCCTAGCGCTGAAGAGTTGGCTGAAATTGCCGTTACTTCAGCCAAAACAGCCGAATTATTCGATATTGAACCACGAGTTGCAATGTTGAGTTTCTCAACTAAAGGCTCAGCTAAAGCTGACGCGGTGACTAAAGTCCAAGAAGCCACTAAGTTAGCTCAAGCTTCAGCACCAGCTTATTCGATCGATGGTGAATTACAGTTTGATGCTGCTTTTGTACCGGCGGTCGCCCAACAAAAGGCGCCTGATTCTAAAGTTGCGGGTAACGCAACCGTCTTTGTTTTCCCTGAATTACAATCAGGTAACATCGGATATAAGATTGCCCAACGTTTTGGCGGCTTCGAAGCAATCGGTCCAGTGTTGCAAGGGCTGAACAAGCCAGTTTCTGATTTATCCCGGGGTGCTAGTGAAGAGGATGTCTATAAATTAGCCATCATCACAGCAGCGCAAACACTGATCGACTAAAGACTTAACTAAGCACGTTGCCTTCGCGGTGACGTGTTTTTTGTTATAATGAAGACAAATTTAACGGAACAGATTGGGCACAGAACTTTTGTGTTAACAAAAGTAACTTAAATTGTGAGATAGAGCCATGTTTCTTGCGGCAGGAACTTTGCCACAAGAATGGTCATTGTTACCCGTTTTCAACAACGTTTTTTAGCAAGTATTGGATATTAATGTATTCGCCTAACAGTACTTGCTTCCCGATGTCGATTGGACTAATGCTAAAACCAAGCAAGTCCAAGTCGCATTGCCACGAACATCAGAACTTTTGTGTTAATAAAAGTAACTTAAATTGTGAGATAGAGGACGTGATTACATGTTTAAATATAAGGTAGCCAGTGATGCCGCAACACAGCAAGTGGGCGCGGCTGTTGGCCGTTTAGTCCAGCCAGGCAGTGTGATTTTTTTGCAGGGTGACTTAGGTGCTGGCAAAACCACCTTCACTAAAGGCTTGGCCAGTGCGTTAGGTATTCAACAATATGTCAAAAGTCCCACATTTACGCTGATCCGCGAGTATACTGCGGGCCGAATTCCGTTGTACCACATGGATGTTTATCGTTTAGAAAATGGTGGCGGAGACGAGCTTGGTTTAGAAGAATATTTTAATGGCGACGGTGTTTCAGTGGTCGAATGGCCTCAGTTCATTGAAGATGAGTGGCCAGCAGAGTATCTGCAGATCACGATCAATAAAAGTGCAACTAATGATGAGCAGCGGGAACTTGTTTTTCAGCCGCAAGGACAACGCTATGAGGCTTTGGTTACACAACTGGCGCAAACGCTATGAGTGAAGAAGTGACATTACGTGCCGTTAAGCCGGCGGATGCCGCGGCTTTATTAAAATTATTGCGGCAATTAGACCAAGAAACGCCTTTTTTATTAGCTGATGCGACTGATCTAGATAGTTCAGTAAGCGCAGAAGCAGCCCAACTACAACAATTAAGTCACACCGCTAATAATTTATTACTAGTGGCGGAGTTTGATGGTCAACTGGTCGGTATGGCGCGGGTTGCGGCTAGTTTAGCGCCAGAAATTCAGCATATCGGAGAAGTCGGCGTGGCTGTACTTCACGAATTCTGGGGGTACGGACTGGGGACTGCACTATTAGAAGAAGTTTTAACTTGGGCACAAGCTAATCCATTGATCCGCCGGTTGGAATTGACAGTGCAGGAGCGTAATCAACGGGCCTATCAACTGTATCAAAAGCTAAATTTTCAGGTAGAAGGCCGATCTGAACGTGGTTTTTACGATGCACAAGATGGCTTTCAAACGGTGATTCACATGGCAAGATTAATTGATCATCAGAGCAAGTAAAAAACGTTGTCACACTGAAAGTGGCAACGTTTTTAGCTTAAACGATAACTTTTACAAATGATTTGAGCCGCTCAGGACCAAATTGTCGTGCCTCGTGTAATAAAATGTTGGCGCAGGCCCGACTATCATCCAAGGCGTTATGATGGTGATTCAATTCAATGTTGAGTTCTTGACACAGAGTGTCTAATTTATGGTTAGTGAACTCAGGATAAAATTTGCGGCTCGTCCGGACCGTATCCAACGCTAAATATTGTGGTGTTGGTAGCTGGTAATGTTCTAAACTACTACGTAAAACGCCAATATCAAAATTAGCGTTGTGCGCAACAATCAAGCGATCACGTTGGAATAACGGCGCAATGTGCGGCCATAAAGTTGGAAAATCAGGTGCATCGGCCACATCGGCGGTATGGATACCGTGAATCTGAGTGTTACGCCAGAAAAACGGCGTATCAGGCTTGATCAACGAATAAAATTCATCAACGATCTGATCATTGCGGACAACAGTCAAGGCTAGCGAACACGCACTGTAACGTTTACTATTGGCAGTTTCAAAATCCATAGCCACGAAGTTCATTTTTTTCACCTATTTCATTAAAATACTCATACTTAAACTTGTGTCGCTATTATAGGAACAAATCTTGGCTTTGTAAAGCAACTATGCCTGTAGTTCTGGCTTAGTGGTTAGCATGACGGGGCAGTGATCGGAACCAAGAACATCAGTTAAGATAGCTGCATCCGCTAATTGCGGTTGTAGTTGATCGGCAGTGACAAAATAGTCGATTCGCCACCCAGCATTGTTTTGGCGGGCATTAAAGCGATAGCTCCACCAAGAATAAGTCACTTGATCAGGGTAGAAATAACGGAAGCTATCGGTAAAACCGGCGGCAAGCAGCTGACTGAACTTTGCGCGTTCTTCATCGGAAAAGCCAGCGTTGTGATGATTGGTTTTATCGTTTTTCAAATCAATTGGTTCATGGGCAACGTTTAAATCACCGCAGAAGATCACTGGCTTTTTCTGATTTAGTGTGCTGATGTAGCTGCGAAAAGCATCTTCCCATGACATCCGATAATCCAGCCGTTTTAATTTAGTTTGTGAATTAGGTGTATAGCAGGTGAGTAAGTAAAAATCTTTATATTCTAGGGTGATCAGGCGGCCTTCTTGATCATGTTCGGCAACACCCATGCCATAGGTGACGTTCAGTGGCTCGTGTTTGGTGAAAATGGCGGTGCCGGAGTAGCCTTTGCGTTCGGCATAATTCCAATATTGGTAGTAGCCCGGCAAGGTCAATTCAATTTGACCGGCTTGTAACTTAGTTTCTTGAATACAGAAAAAGTCGGCATCCTGTTGTTCAAAAAATTCCATAAAGTTCTTTTTAACGACTGCACGTAAACCATTGACGTTCCACGAAATAAATTTCAAAGCGTTCACTCCCGTTTAGTTTTACTATCCCCCCTCATTCTACAAAAGATTAAGGTGAAACTAAAGGGACAGTTGCAGACTATTAAAAGGTTTTTTTTCATGCTAAAATATAAATTAGAGCGTGGCGCAACAGGGCCCAGATTTTGATCACTTTGTGTGATGGATGGATGATCTGGCGTGGCAGTCTGATTTTTGCGCCATATTGACGTTAAATTAAATATAAGTGATTTACTTTAGTTCACGAAAGGAATGCGTGCAGGATGTTGCAAAAAGAACCAACCTTAGCCGAATTATTTCCGCATATTGAAATTAAATTGGCGGAACCGTTAAGCCGCTATACGTATACTAAAACGGGTGGAAAGGCTGATATTTTAGCGTTTCCGAAAAGCATTGCTGAGGTGCAGTCGCTAGTCACTTACGCGCACACTGCACATTTGCCTTTGACGGTAATCGGTAACGCCAGCAATCTGATCGTCAAAGATGGCGGTATTCGCGGTTTAGTACTGATCCTGACTTCAATGGCTGTGATCAAAGTTACCGGCACGACACTTTATGCACAAGCTGGTGCAAAATTAATTGATACTACGATTGCGGCGGCTGATGCTAGTTTGACGGGAATCGAATTTGCTGCTGGAATTCCCGGTAGTGTGGGTGGTGCCATGTTTATGAATGCTGGTGCCTATGGTGGTGAAATGAGTGATGCAGTAGCCACGGTTACTGTTCTGTTACCCGATGGCACCGTCAGTGAGCTAAGTCGAACTGCTTTACATTTTGCATATCGGCATAGTATTATTCAAGAAAATCATAGTATTGTTTTAGCCGCAACTTTTGCCTTGGCGAAGGGTGATCAAGCAACGATCAAAGCCCAGATGGCTGATTTCAACGCACGGCGCTCGGCTAAGCAACCTCTGGAATATCCTTCTTGCGGTAGTGTTTTTAAGCGACCTACCGGCTACTTCACTGGTAAATTGATCCACGAAGCCGGGTTACAAGGCCATATTATTGGCGGTGTCCAAGTTTCTACTAAGCACGCCGGATTTATGGTCAACTTAGGCAACGGCACAGCAACGGATTATATTAATTTGATTCGTCACGTGCAAACGGTGGTGTTTGACCAGTTTGGCGTTGCGTTGGAACCTGAAGTCCGCATTATCGGCGAAGATTTGATTGGATAGTTAACAGCTGACTTCAATGTGAGGTCAGCTGTTTTTGTGAAAATTAGCGATAGGTGGTATTACGCCAGTAAAATTACGGTGTTGCTGGTGATACTGTGCCAGGTGAAAGTATCTATTTTGGTTGGTTTTTTCAAGTACTTTTGTCTAATTTTTGTCAAAAAAGCCACCGTCAGTATCAGGTATTTAAGCAGTAAACATTTAAGCTAGTAGAAAGTTACATTACTTGTGAAGTTCATTTAAAGGAGTTGGTGCCATTGAACATATTAGAAGCCGTTATCATGTTAGTCAGCGTCGTACTTATTTCCAACGTGATCAGCCATTATCTGACGTTTCTGCCAGTTAGTTTGATTCAAATTACGTTGGGTTTATTGTTGGCATTAGCCTTTAAAGTAACGATTCCACTACGGACAGATTGGTTTATGCTCTTGTTCATCGCACCGTTACTGTTCAACGATGGTCGCCATTTTCCCAAACGCGAATTATGGGCGTTACGCGGACCCATCATTATGAACGCGATTTTCTTAGTCTTTGTGACCATGTTTGTTGGTGGCTGGTTTATTCATTTTTTGGTGCCAGATTTACCGTTAGCCGCCAGTATTGCCTTAGCGGCGATTATTTCGCCAACCGATCCGGTGGCCGTGCAGTCGATTTCCGAGCAGGCTAAATTGCCCAGCAACGTGTTACATTTGGTTAGTGGGGAGAGTTTGATCAACGACGCCAGTGGTTTGATCGGTTTTAAATATGGAATCGCAGCGGCAGTGACCGGGGCTTTTTCTTGGCAACAAGCTGCTGGTGATTTCTTCTATATTTCCATTGTGGGAGCGCTGATGGGGATGTTACTGATGGCGTTGATCCAAGCCATACGGACATTTATGTTGCAACAGGGCATCAATGATGTGGTACTGCATACAGTACTGCAGATCGTGACTCCGTTTATCGTTTATTTGGTGGTCGAAGAATTGCTCCACGCATCTGGCGTGATTGCAGTGGTCAGCGCGGGAATCGTGTATAACTTTTCCCAACCAGCATTGTTGGATTATTTGCCCGAACTGAAAATTGTGACCGAACGGACATGGGATATTGCCGTGTACTTATTAAACGGGATCGTCTTCTTGATTCTTGGTATCGAGCTACCTTTAGCAATGACCCAAACAATTCGCAATCCCAGCGATAATACTTGGGTAGCAATTGGCGATATTATTTTAGTTTGGCTGGTCATTTTCTTGATTCGCGTATTGTGGACGCTGGCTAACGTGACCATTAAATGGTTGAAGGACAAAAAAAATCAGCATCAACCTAATTTAAGTGTGGCGTTATTGTCAGGTTTGTCCGGTGTTCGTGGTGCCATCACCATGGCTGGTGTTTTATCAGTACCCTATACGTTGGCCACTGGTGCTGCATTCCCTGAACGGGCGTTAATGCTATTCATCGCTGCCGGAGTGATCATTTTAAGTTTGTTGATGGCCGTTGTCTTTATTCCATTACTGACGCGCAGTCATGTTTCGATCACGACTCGGGGGACCGAACCAGCAGTCGATAGTGACATGGATACGGCAGCAGTTGCAACAGCTGACTCGAAAATGTCGGAGAGTGAGGCGCGTATTTATACGCTACGCTTGGCGATCAATCGGTTGGAAAGCGAACGGCGTCCTGAAAATCAGCGGGTCGTCTACGATCTGATCACTGAATATCAGGAAATGGTGCGACGGTTGCAGGCCGCTTATCAGCCGGAAGAACAGCTTGCGCCATTTTTAGATGAAGAGTTAACCTTGCGGCGAATCGCGTTGCAAGGTGAGAAGGATGTTTTGGACCAGCTGTGGCAGGATGGTAAGATCCAGGAACGCAGCTATCAACAATTCCAAAAGCACCTAACGCAACGATTGCAAATGGTCGCTAATTTGCCCCATAAATTACAGCGACCAAATTTCTTTACCCGAATTCATCGGGTGGGAACTTGGTTTAGTCACGTTCGGCTGAAGTTAATCCGAGTACGTTTTAATGGACCGTATTATAATGAACGCTTGTTTATTGAAAAAGAAACAGCTAAAGGTGGTATCAAGGCGTTGTCAACTTACTTGAAACAACCTGCGGCTAAGGCAGCTCACTATAATCGTCAAGTGATCTACCAGATCATTGTTAGTTATCGCAATCGCATCGAACAGCTCAAGCATTTGCACCGCGAACAAACTGGCCAGCACTCGCGGCGAGCTGATTATGATCGTACTATGCGTGGTCTGCGTTTTAAAGCATTGGCGGCGGAGCGCAGCGGTATCCAGAATATGGTCGAGCAAGGTTATATTTCTTGGGCATTAGCGGCCAAATTACGGCAGTATGTCAATTACTCAGAAAATGCATTGCTATTAGGTGAAGATGTGGAATAAAAAATCAGCAGACCGACAAAAATTACGGTCTGCTGATTTTTTAGATACTAACTAAGGTACGTCCTTGATGCTTTTCAGCTAAAAAGTTAGCTAAAATTATGGGTAATTGATTGAAATCAATGGTTTTATATTGTAACAATTCCCGATTGGCAGGTTTAAAATCAGTTGCTAATTGCTGCCAGACTGCATCACGTTTGTTTGCTGGGTAGCTAACTGAATCAATCCCCTGTAGGCGAATGCCACGTAGAATAAAGGGTAACGTGGTGGTGGCTAATTTATTACCACCGGCATTACCGGATAAAGCGACGATGCCGCTGTAACTAACTTGCGGTAAGATCTCGGCTAACAAATCGCCACCCACTGCGTCGACCACACCACTGAATTTTTGCTTTTGTAGCGGTTTGTGCCGTGGATCAGCCAATTCGTCTGGCGTGATCACCGTAGTGGCGCCTAACTGATATAGATAATCGGTAGCAGCTTGATTGCGGCTGACAGCAGTTAGATTACGATAGCCTAATTGATGTAAAATTGCGGTAGCCCAGCCACCAACCCCACCAGTGGCGCCGGTGATCAGTAAGGGAGCATCCAGTGAAAAATCGTATTTAAGCAATGCACGTACTGATAATGCGGCGGTAAAACCGGCGGTACCATACCACATGGCTTCTTGCGGTGTTAGCTTTTCGGGTAAAGCAACCAACCAGTCTGCCGGCACCGTGATAAATTCAGCATAACCTCCGGGTGCACTAATACCAAAATCAAAGCCGGTGATCAGCACTTTCTGATCAACTTTAAATGCAGTGCTCTTACTGGCCACCACAGTACCAGCGGCGTCGATCCCGGGAATCTGTGGATAATTACGTAAAACTCCACTACGTGCATTCAGCGTCAACGCATCCTTGTAATTGATATCTGAATAGGCAACTTTAACGGTCACTTGATCTGCTGCCAGTTCTGGCAATTGCTGTTCAATAAAGGTTGGTATTACTTTAGTATCGTTTAGTTGTAGTTCAAGTGCTTGATATTTCATCAATGCGCCTCCTAAAAGTGTGAACAAATATTTTAAAACGTTTTCTAATGTATGGCGTGAAAATGGCCAATAATTTAGGGAATAACTGTACTTATAATTGTAACCCTTTTCATGACGATTTAACAAGTGATTAAATGGTTTAAAAAAATAGCAGCTTAGATTATAATTGATGATGCTGTTCAAAGCAGTGATAAAGCGTTAACGTTAAATTATTCAATCAGTTTTTATAACTTATAATCAATTATATAACGTGTAAACAAAAGGGAGCGTGACAGTTAAGTTGGCCAATACAATTATCAAGTTTAGTGGTGTAAACAAGCGTTATGGGGAAACGATGGCGTTAAAGCAGATTGACTTTGAATTAGAGCAAGGTAAATTTTATACGTTGCTGGGCCCATCTGGATGTGGCAAGACCACGATTTTGCGTATTCTGGCAGGCTTTACTGACGCAAGTGCCGGGACGATCGAATTTAAAGGCAAAAAAATTAATGATCTACCAGCAAATAAGCGTAAAGTTAATACTGTTTTTCAGGATTACGCTTTATTCCCACATTTAAATGTGTTTGATAATGTAGCGTTTGGCTTGGCGTTGAAAAAAACAGCTAAGAAAGTCATTCAAGAAAAAGTTTTAGAAGCTTTGCGGTTGGTACAATTATCGGGTTTTGGCGACCGGGAGATCAGTGAGTTATCCGGTGGTCAGCAGCAGCGAGTGGCGATTGCACGGGCAATTGTCAATGAGCCTGAAGTGTTGTTATTAGATGAGCCATTATCGGCGTTAGACGCTAAATTACGGACGCAAATGCAAGTTGAATTACGCCAGTTACAGCAACGCTTAGGCATTACCTTTGTTTTTGTGACCCATGATCAAGGTGAAGCTCTAGCGATGAGTGATGAGATCTTCGTCATGAATGACGGGGAAATCTTGCAACAAGGTGATCCTGTCGATATTTATGATGAACCAATCAATCATTTTGTCGCTGACTTTATTGGTGAAAGTAACATCATCAAAGGTCGTATGATCGCCGATTACCAAGTAGAAATTTTAGGCCATCAATTTGAATGTGCTGATGCCGGGATGCGGTCTAACGAACCGGTTGAAGTAGTTTTGCGGCCGGAAGATTTAGTTCTGACTTCGTTGGAAAAAAGTAAATTAACAGTGACCGTAGATACGCAGGTGTTCCGCGGTGATATTTATGAGATCATGAGTCACGATGCGGTCGGTAATGAATGGTTGATCCATTCAGTACGTAAATCGGAAGTTGGTCAGCAAGTGGGGATTTATTTTGAACCAGAGGATATTCATGTTATGCGCTTCGGTGAATCGGAAGAGGACTTTGATGCCCGGCTAGAAAGTTACGAGGGGGACGACGATGAAGAAGTATAATGCTTTTTACAGCGTGCCCTATGTTCTGTGGTTGTTACTGTTTGTGATCGCGCCATTGGTGCTGATCGTTTATCAATCATTTTTTAACATCAGTGGCCAGTTCACATTAGGTAATTATCAGGATTATTTTGGTTCAGGGACTTATTTACGGATGACATTTAACTCGATCTGGTATGCTTTTATTATTACCTTGGTGACGTTACTGATCAGCTATCCGACGGCGTATTGGCTAAGTCAAACGCGCCATAAGCAACTGTGGCTACTATTGATTATTTTGCCGACTTGGATCAATTTATTATTAAAAGCGTACGCGTTTATTGGTATTTTTAGTCAAGCCGGAGCAGCAAATCGTTTCTTTGAATTTATCGGCATTGGGCCGCAACAGATCTTATTCACCAAATCAAGCTTCATTTTTGTGGCGGCATACATTGAAATTCCATTTATGATCTTGCCGATCTTTAACGCAATCGACGAATTGAACCCATCGTTGGTCAATGCCAGCCGTGATCTTGGCGCGACTAACTGGCAGACGTTTTCTAAAGTGATTTTCCCGTTGACATTAAACGGGGTCAAAGCTGGTGTGCAGGCTGTCTTCATTCCGTCACTGTCACTCTTCATGTTGACGCGCTTGATTGGTGGTAATAAGGTCATTACTTTAGGGACGGCGATTGAAGAACATTTTCTGGTCACACAAAACTGGGGTATGGGTTCAACCATTGGGGTTGTTCTGATCGTAGCGATGGTTGTGATCATGTTTGCGACTGGTGAGCGGCGCAAGAAGGGGGGCCACCACGAATGAAACGTAAATGGTATGATTGGCGCAATGTTTATTTGTGGTTGGTTTTCTTATTGTTGTACGCGCCAATTTTTTATTTGATTTTTTACTCGTTCAATTCAGGAACGACGATGACGCGGTTTAGTGGATTTTCTTGGCAGCACTACGCCGAGTTATTCGCCGATACACGGATGATCGAAATTGTATTGGATACGCTGTTGATTGCCTTACTATCCTCATTGTTGGCGACAATCATTGGCACATTAGGTGCACTAGCTATTTATAGCGTAAAAAAAGTCTGGCTGAAAAATTCGATTTTATCGCTAAACAATATTTTGATGGTTTCACCAGATGTCATCATTGGTGCTAGTTTTTTGATCTTCTTCACCTTTTTAGGTTTACGTCTCGGCTTTAGCTCAGTGTTGCTCAGTCATATTGCTTTTTCGATCCCAATCGTTGTCTTGATGGTTTTACCTAAGTTAAATGAAATGAATCATTCATTGATCGATGCTGCCACTGACTTAGGGGCCACTAATTTTCAGGTACTGACGCGGGTTATTTTTCCTTTTATCACACCTGGCATTTTGACCGGCTACTTTATGGCGTTCACCTATTCGTTGGATGATTTTGCCGTCACCTTCTTTGTGACTGGTAATGGCTTTGAAACACTATCGGTTGAAATTTACGCGCGCGCACGGCAAGGAATCAGTCTTGAGGTCAATGCTTTATCAGCCCTGATGTTCTTGTTCTCGTTATTGTTGATCGGTGGCTATTACTTCATTGAACAGTACAATAGCTCGAAAAAAGAGCGCCGGCGTAATCGAATGGGGGCGAAGTTGATCAAATGAAACGTTTAGTCAGTTTTGCTTTAGCCATTATTGCTTTTTGTGCTTTATTAGCAGTAGGGAGTAGTCAGTTACAAAAATCGCAAGGCGCGACCAGTAGTGGTACGTTAACGCTCTACAATTGGGGCGATTATATTGATCCAGCATTGCTGAAAAAGTTTCAAAAGCAAACGGGTTACAAAGTCCAAGTGGAAACTTTTGACAGTAATGAAGCGATGTTCACGAAAATTCAGCAAGGCGGTACCAATTATGATCTGGCAGTGCCTTCTGAATATATGATCGAAAAAATGCGTAAAGCCAATCTATTGGTGCCAATCGATCACAAGCGGCTCAAAGGCTTTGATAACATCGATCCTTATTTCCGTAATCTTTCGTTTGATCCGCAGAATCGCTATTCGGTACCGTATTTCTGGGGCACACTGGGAATCATTTATAACGATCAAATGATCAATGGGTCGCAGATTCAACATTGGAATGATCTATGGTCACCTAAATTGCGTAATAACATTATGTTAGTTGATAGTGCCCGTGATATTATGGGGATGGCGCTGATCTCACAAGGCCATTCAGTCAATACGACTAATATTGCTGAGCTGGAACAGGCTAAGCTGAAGTTGGAAGGGCTGATGCCTAATGTTAAAGCAGTTGTGGCTGATGAGATCAAAATGTACATGGCACAAAATGAAGCGGCAGTGGCTGTGACTTGGTCAGGTGAAGCTGCTGAAATGATGGCCAATAATTCACATTTGCATTACGTTGTGCCAACAGAAGGCAGCAACCTGTGGTTTGATAATTTAGTGATCCCGAAAACGGCCAAACACTATAAGGCAATTTATGCGTTCTTGAATTTTATGCTTGAGCCGGAAAATGCTGCCCAAAATGCAGAATACGTGGGTTATGCCACACCAAACGGGCCGGCCAAAGCGTTGTTGCCTAAAGCAATTGCTGATGATAAGCAATTTTATCCTAGCAATCAAGTGATCAGCAAATTACAGGTTTACGCTGACCTAGGTAATCGGATGGTCGGTATTTATAATGATAAGTTCTTAGAATTTAAAATGTATCATAAATAAGTGCAGAAAGTTTAATTTAATTACCACTGTATAAGGTGATTGAATTAACTTTCTTTTTTTACAATCTACCATTTACATTGCTATGATGCCTAAATTAGGTAATGGTGGAACTAGTGGCTATGCTGATTTTCAACCTTCAGAATTTAAAAAAGCACGCTTTTATGCGTAGTTTCTTTTATAACTTTGGCTCGCGTCTGTCTATTCATCGTGCTATCGATCAGGTGTTATGGATTCTAATATTATTAGGTGTTATGTTAAGTTTCTTAGAGCGTACTTTTCTATTTCGTGTTTTACGGATGACCTTTTTTGGGTTATTAATATTCTTACTCTTCTTTGAAGGAGGGCGTTCACGCTACATGATTCAATTTTTACCAGTGATCTACATTTTAGCAGTTTTTGTACACTAATCAATTTATTCAATTCTCTGGATCAAAAACATTGTGGCAAAGAATAAACAAAAAAGTTAAGCTTGAGAAAAAAGAAGCAGACAATCAAGGTTAATCCTTGGTGGTCTGCTTCTTTGCTGGTTCTAACATGTTTGGTGTACTTAATTTAAATAACTGTAAACAAACATAAATGATCAACTGAATCAAGGTCATCAAGAAGACGAAGACCAACATGCGTGGCTGCCACATGTCCAATAAAGGCTTAATGAACTTCGTTGGCTCCAGAATTAAGTAAATTGAATGCATGCGCAGGAAGCGACCGATAAAAATACCGATCGAGGTTAAGAGCGTCACGCCGATGGTTAGGCTGGTTTTAACCAAGGTGGTGTCGGGTAATTGTAAGCGACTGACGACTGCTTGAATCGTATGCGCCATACTCCAAAAGCCCAGCAAGGTACAGCTAAGCGCCGCGACAATCAAATTTGCGTAGGCCAGCCACATACGTAGACTAAAGCGGATCAAGCCGGTAGCCGGGTCATAAGGGCGCAACATGGATAAATGAAATAAATCGGTCAGCATATATGGTGCGTTGGGATAGAAAAGTAACCAGAGCACGACTAATAGCCAGAATAAAATTGCTGATTGCGGCTTAAGCTGATCAAAATGAAACGCCAATTCAATCGGAATATAACCGAGAAACACATTTAATAAAATAAAGCGAAACGGTGCGACCGCAAAAAAGTA
This sequence comes from Loigolactobacillus coryniformis subsp. coryniformis KCTC 3167 = DSM 20001, assembly GCF_002706425.1. Lineage (NCBI taxonomy): Bacteria > Bacillati > Bacillota > Bacilli > Lactobacillales > Lactobacillaceae > Loigolactobacillus > Loigolactobacillus coryniformis. Next base: position 1,031,291 of record NZ_CP017713.1, read on the forward strand.
GAGATAAATAAAAAATAGTAAAAAAGAAGCGCGCACAAACCATTGATACCGTTGTGCCATACGATCATCACCTCCATGAATGGACCTATTCTTATTCTACCAAATTTTCAGCGACGTAGCGTTGTTTGTGCAGTTTTCTTGATTTAATGCCAAATTGGCGTGTTTTTCTTTATGCTAACTTAGTGTGCATTCAAATAATTGCTCAGCATTGGGCAGCCGTTCGTGCTATAATAATACGCGAGTTTATAAAAATGGAGGTAGCCTGCATGTCTTTTAATTGGAGTGACTTGCTGACCTGGGGTAATTTCGTCAACGTACTCGATATTTTGGTCGTTTGGTATTTTGTTTACAAATTGATCATGCTGGTTCGTGGCACCAAGGCCGTCCAATTACTCAAAGGGATCGTCGTCATCGTCGTGATCAAATTGATCAGCTGGGGGATTGGCCTCCGCACGGTGTCGTACATTATGGATCAAGTCATCAACTGGGGCGTGATCGCAATTGTGATCATCTTCCAACCAGAAATTCGTCGTGGCTTGGAACATCTGGGTCGGGGATCGATTTTTACCCGTAATCGCAATCAGAATGAAAAAGAAAATCAGATGATTGCTGCCTTGGATAAGGCCATTCAATATATGTCTAAACGTCGCATTGGGGCGTTGATCACCATTCAAATGAATACTGGTCTGGAAGACTATATTGAGACGGGGATCGATTTGAATGCAGATGTAACTGGCGAATTATTGATCAATATTTTCATTCCGAATACGCCGCTGCATGATGGGGCGGTGATCATTCAGGATGGTAAGATCGCCGTGGCTGCCGCGTATCTACCACTTTCGGAAAGTAACTTGATCCCGAAGGAATATGGCACGCGGCACCGAGCAGCGGTGGGCATCAGTGAGGTTACTGACGCTTTAACGATCGTTGTGTCCGAAGAAACTGGTGGTGTGATGATCACCCGTAACAGTGAAATGCTTCAAGAATTGACGCAAGAAGATTATTTGAAATATTTACGGCGAGCCTTGGTTCAGCCAGAGACACCACAGCGAAATGGCATTCAAGAATTTATTGACGGCATTATCAAAGGGGGGACTCGCAAATGAACGGGTTCAACAAGTTCTTTAACAGTCCCTTAGTCTACCGCATTTTAGCGCTAGGTTTTGCAATCATGTTATTTGGTTATGTCAATATTGATCGGATTAATTCAACCCGGCAGGCAACGACTAGCAGTACAACTATGTTATCTAATAAAAGTCGGACCTTAAAAGTACCGTTACAGATCAATGCTGATACCGATAAGTACTTTATCACTGGGTATCCTGAAAAAGTTAAAATCAATATTGAAGGTCCCAGCGCTTTAGTTACAGCTACTGCAAATACACAAAATTTTAAGATCATGGCTAATTTAGAAAAATTAGGTGTGGGTAAGCACACTGTACGATTGCGCCAAGAAGGGTTAAACAAAGAACTTGGTTATCGGATCGTGCCTAGTAAAATCACAGTCAATATCCAGACACGCGCAACAAAACGCTTCCCGATTCAGGTTAAGTTTAATAAAGCTAACTTAGCGCAAGGCTATACTAGTGGTGATCCAGAATTGAGTCAGTCGACAGCTGTCGTAACCGGATCAAAAGCAGAAATTGCGGCAATCGATTCGGTTGTGGCTAATGTGAATACTGAGAATAATTTAACCAGTGATATCACACAACAAGCTGCTTTGCAGGCTTTAGATCAGCAAGGTAACACCGTTAATGCTCTATTAGATCCACAATCCGTTAAGGTCACAATTCCAGTTATGCGGCCAACTAAGAAAGTGCCGCTCAGCTTGAAGCAAACCGGCGAAGGTGAAGAGGATAAGACTTACCATCTCTCCAGTGATGTGCATAACGTTACTTTAACTGGCTCGCAAGCTAGTTTAGATAAAATTTCGACGTTAGAGCTTAGTGTTTCAATCGCTGATGTTGATAAAACAACGACTAAAACAATCACAGTTCCAACTAGCGACGGTGTTCAGGCTGATCCAAGCACAGTATCCGTCAAAATCACAGTTAGTGATAGCGAAGCTGAATCAACAACTGAATCAAGTAGTGAGAGCAGTACAGAGGCAACTAGTGCAAGCAGCGAGAGTAGCAGTAATAACAGTAATAGTGAGAGCGCCAGTGATCGCTCAAGTAGCGCTAGTACCAGCGAAAGCTCTACTAGTTCATCGAGTAGTAACTGATATTTGAATATGAAATGAGGAATTTTAACATGGGTAAATACTTCGGAACAGATGGCGTACGTGGCGTTGCTAATCAGGAATTAACACCTGAACTTGCTTTTCGCGTGGGGCGGACTGGTGGCTACGTATTGGCCCAAACCCAAGAAGATCAAGATAAAAAACCATTAGTATTAGTTTCCCGCGATACGCGTATTTCTGGTCAATTGTTGCAACAATCGCTGATCTCCGGCTTACTTTCAGTTGGGATCGAAGTGTTGGATCTCGGCATTATTTCAACACCAGCCGTTGCTTATTTAACACGTATCCAGGGGGCGGCCGCTGGGGTACAGATCACAGCGTCGCACAATCCTGCTGAGTATAATGGCATCAAGTTCTTTGGCCCTGATGGCTTCAAATTGCTGGATGAACAAGAAGATCAAATCGAAGCTTTGTTGGATGCACCAGAAGATAAGTTACCACGCCCAGCAACTGATGGCTTGGGAACTTTAGCCGACTATCCGGAAGGCTTATTAAAATATACGCAGTTCTTAGAACAAACTTTGCAAGAAGATTTATCAGGACTTCACGTTGTTCTAGATGCCGCTAATGGCGCAACTTCTGGAATTGTGACGCGTTTATTTGCTGATTTAGAAACAGATTTTACAACTTTAGCAACTAAACCAAATGGTGTTAACATTAATGACGGTGTCGGTTCAACACACCCAGAAAAGTTAGCCGCAGCGGTAGTTGAACAACAGGCTCAGGTTGGTCTAGCTTTCGATGGCGATGGCGATCGTTGTATCGCAGTTGATGAGTTAGGGAATATCGTCGATGGTGACAAGATCATGTTTATCTTAGGCCAATACTTTGCCGGTCGTGGTCGCTTGAAACAAGATACAGTTGTAACTACCGTGATGAGTAATTTAGGATTGTACAAGGCCTTAGCTGCAGCAAATCTGACTTCAAAGCAAACTAAAGTTGGTGATCGTTATGTTGTCGAAGAAATGCGCGATCATGGCTATAATCTGGGTGGCGAACAATCTGGTCACGTCGTATTATTTGATTACAATACAACTGGTGACGGGTTATTAACTGGGATTCAGTTATTGAATGTGATGAAACAAACTGGTAAAAAATTATCCGAATTGGCGGCACCAGTGACGACTTACCCACAACGTTTGGTCAACATCAAAGTAGTCGATAAAAAACAAGCCTTAGCCGATCCAGAAATCAAATCAGTGATCGATACGGTGGAAAAAGAAATGAACGGTGACGGCCGTGTACTTGTGCGTCCAAGCGGAACAGAACCTTTGTTGCGTGTTATGGCCGAAGCGGCAACCCAAGAAAAAGTCGATCAATATGTTGAACGCATTGCAACCGTCGTTCGTGAGCGAGTTGGAATTAACGAGTAGCTAGAAAAAGTAATTTTAGATTGTTTAAAAAGGTCCCGAATTGTCAAATCAAGTGCAACACTTGCTAAACTTCACTTATAAGTGGTCTAGGTGGTGGTCATGCGAGTAGCTGCTCAGCCATGAATTCATTGGCTGATTTATAACCAAATAGTTTACGTGGCCGTTGGTTAAGTGCCGCGGTCGCTTGCTTAATATGATCATCACTGAAATGGGTAATTGATTGACCTTTAGGGATAAATTCTCTTAGTAGCCCATTAAGCTGTTCGTTACTGCCCCGTTCTGACGGCGTATAAGGATGAGCAAAATATAGGTTGGTCCCAGTGACCTCACTCAGCGCAGAAAATTCTGCACCATTATCAAAAGTGAGTGACTTAACCACCTCAGCATCAAGTTTATTCACAAACTGTTGAACTGCAGCCTTACAGGTTTCAGCCTGATAGTTGGGGATTCTGATCACGACTTCGTAGCGCGTCATTCGTTCAGTTAGGGTGAGCAGTGCCGGTTGATCGCTGGTTCGCTTGCCTTTGACTAAATCACCTTCCCAATGACCAAATTCAGAACGATCATTAGCCGCTACTGGTCGCTGTTCAATTGAAGTCCCCAAGATCTTTTTATTTTGGCGTACACGACCCGTACGGTGCTTTTGGTGACGTTTGACCTGTTGTGGTAAATCGATATTGGCGACAGCTAGTAACCCACGATCAATGTAACGATAAACAGTGGGTGTTGCGGGGCAATATTCAGCTGGATGGTGACGTTTATAAGCACCGACAAAGCTATCTACACTGTGCACCCGGAACTTAGCTTTAAGCGCAGTGGTCAATTGGTTAAAGAATTCCGGATTATGTTCGAGTAGACTTTTGCGATGGCAATTTAAACGGCGTTGTTCGTATTGAATTTGACCGCTATCGGCAAAATAACGCTGGGTATAAACGCCATAACTGGACATTTGCGTCACGGTGCCGCGCTTGATTTCACGGCTGATCGTGCTGGGATCGCGGGCTAATCTTTTAGCAATCGCCCTGATCGAATAATGATCTTCATAAAGACTCTGGATTTGGCCACGCTCCTCACTTGATAGTTGCTTATAAGATTTTTTGATGGTATCTTTAGATTGGGTCATGAAGTCCGTCCTAACTTATTGGTTTTGTCACTTATAAGTTTAAGGCTTCATGGCCTTTTTGGTCTAGTTATTTTGGTGTTGCACTTACATTGTAAATCCGGCTTGTTTAAAAAGGTGCAGAAGAAGTGGTGCAAGTGTTGACTTGTCACCGCTTTTTTTGATTAGTGAAAAAGGCAGGGTGCAATCAGTCAGTTTGAGTTCTATTTGCTTGCTTTTATAGGCTTTCCAGCTATACTAACTTTAGTATAGCTAATGAACAAATGATTTATAGATTGGAGACATTATAATGGCAACTTTGACTGACGAAATGAAGGCTTATATCAGCAATAATTTGGGTTATATTGCAACCGTTGATGCTAATGGTGAGCCAGATTTGGGGCCTAAGATGAGTATTCGTGTTCTCGATGATCAGCATTTGATTTACAATGAAATGACCGGGAAAACGATTATGGCTGACATCGAAGCAACTGGCAAGGCATTAGTTGCTTTTGCCAACCTTGATAATATGCGTGGGTACCGCTTTGGTGGTAAAGCTACCGTTTATCGTGCTGGTAAGTATTTTGAAAATGCTCAGCAATGGGCTACAAGTGGTAATCACCCTGCACCAAAAGCGGCTGTTGTTATCGAGATTGAGACAATTTGGACCCTTGATGCTGGGCCTAAGGCTGGCGAATTGTATCAAGCTTGATCGATATAGCCCGATTATAAATGATATAAAATAAGACGTAGCGCTGGAAAAGTGAGAGCTTTATTTTTCTAGTGCTACGTTTTTTCTTAACTATGCGATACGACATGTATTTTGATAATTCTGAATAAATTTTATCGGACTTTTATGTTGAGTAGCGGCGTGGTATGTAACCGTAAAATAAGTGTTACGTTAATTTGTCTATGGTTACGTTTTTATATAAATGGAACTTTGTTAGACCAATTTATAAAATTTATAAAAATAATTAGTGAAACCATTGACAATGGCTATTTAATCGACTATATTTATACCTGTTTCCAATAATAATGTTCGAAAGGAAGTCTATACCAATTTAAAATCGGAAAAGCGCCTGGACCATTTTTGTGGTTGACGAGGATGGAGTCTATCGATAATCGGCGGGTGACTCCAGGGTCTGCACTCTACAGAGCGACTGTTAAAAACAAGTGTAAGCTTGCAACAGAGCAGCGTTCACGCAGTTGGAAACATCTGATCTAAGCGGCAAATGTCGCTGTGCAACACAAGTGATTGTGTTAGCCGCTAATAAATTTAACGAGAGAAGGATGTTATATATGTGTGGAATTGTTGGTGTCATTGGTAAAGAAAATACGGTCGATATTTTACTCAATGGTTTAAAGAAACTGGAATACCGTGGTTATGATTCGGCCGGTGTATACGTGAATGATCAAGACGGCCATGACTATTTAGTTAAAACTAAAGGTCGGATCGCTGCACTAGAAGAAAAAATTGGGCCTGAAGTTAAGGGGACAATGGGCATTGGTCATACACGTTGGGCCACACATGGTGTACCAAGCGATTCAAATGCCCATCCTCATGTTTCCGCTGATGGGCGCTTCTTCTTAGTTCATAATGGTGTGATCAACAATTTCGCCCAATTACGTGATCAATATTTATCTGATGTTGATTTGGTTAGCCAAACGGATACCGAAGTCGTAGTGCAATTGATCGCTCATTTCGCGGCAACAGAAAATCTATCCGGCAAGGAAGCTTTTCGTAAGACATTGACTTTGCTTGATGGCTCATATGCATTCTTGCTGGTTGATCGCACGCAAGCCGATAAATTATATGTAGCGAAAAATAAAAGCCCATTATTGATCGGTGTCGGTGATGGTTTCAACGTGGTTTGTTCCGATGCAATGGCTATGTTAGCTGAAACCAAAGATTTCATTGAATTACATGACGGTGAAATGGTTACAGTGACTAAAAATGATATCGCCATCGAGACGGTAGCTGGTGAAGCGGTTACTCGGGCGTCATACCATGTTGATATGGATGCTAGCGATACCGAAAAAGGCCCATTCCCATTTTATATGTTAAAAGAAATCAATGAACAACCTGCTGTATTACGGCGTTTAGTTCAGGATTATTTAGATGAATCCGGTAAGCCAGTGATCGAAGCTGATTTATTAGCAGCCTTAGATCAAGCTGATCGGTTGTATATTTTAGCTGCTGGTACTAGTTACAACGCTGGTTTGGCTGCTAAATCGGTATTTGAAAATCTAGCGCATATCCCAGTTGAAGTAGGTCTGGCGAGTGAATTTGGTTATAACACACCGCTATTATCGAAGAAGCCATTCTTCCTGTTCTTATCTCAAAGTGGTGAAACTGCGGACAGCCGCCAAGTATTGGTCAAAGTTAACCAATGGGGTTACCCAAGCTTGACCATGACCAATGCTCAAGGATCGACGTTATCTCGTGAGGCGACTTACACTATGCTGCTTAACGCTGGCCCTGAAATCGCCGTTGCTTCAACGAAAGCATATACTGCACAGATTGCTTTACAAACGATCTTGGCAAAGGCTTTAGGTGAAAAGCGGGGCGTGCAAGCAGCAATCGACTTTGATGCGCGGACGCAATTAGGTTTGGTCGCTAACGGGATGCAAACAATTATTGATGAAAAAGACTTCATCAATCAGTTGGCGCAAAATTATCTAGCGACCACGCGGAACGCTTTTTATATCGGTCGTGGTTATGATTATGCGGTTTCCTTAGAAGCTGCTTTAAAGCTGAAAGAAATCTCTTATGTGCAGGCAGAAGGATTTGCCGGGGCTGAGTTGAAACATGGTACGATCTCATTGATTGAAGATGGGACGCCTGTCTTGGCGATCATCACCGATAAACGAGTTGCCAGCCATACCCGCGGTAATGTACAAGAAGTGCGGGCTCGTGGTGCGCATGTTCTGACCATCGCTATGGAAGATGTTGCTGAAAAAGACGATAACATCATTTTAGACAATATTGACCCATTAATTTCACCATTATTAAGCGTGGTACCAACCCAATTGTTGGCGTACTACACGAGCTTGAATCGTGGTTACGATGTTGATAAACCACGTAACTTGGCTAAAGCCGTTACAGTTGAATAGTTATGACTCAAAAATCGAGCGTTACTGCTCGATTTTTTTGTTGGCTAATTTGCCGGATAATTGAGCCTGATAGGATAAGTAAGGTATAATCTTTAAAGGTCAATTATTTAAATTTCAGCGATAATCGTAATTGTGCAATAGAGGAGTGGTCAGTATTAAACGATTTTCACGCAATGATTGGTGGTTAGTTTTATCACTAGTTATCATGATCTTACTATTTATTAGCTCTGGCGAAACTTATAAACAACAAACTTCGGTACCTTTTTTAGAACGATGGTTGGCTAACGAGCCATTTAAACAACAATTAATGGGGATCTCCTTTACTTATGTCGATCAAAAAGTCAGTATTGCTAGTAGTGGTTATTTTAAATTTGTTGAGTTTTTTATCCGTAAAGGTGCGCATTTTGGCAGTTACTTTCTAATTGGGCTTGGTGGCTACATGGGGTATAAAGAACGAATCAAGCAGACAGGTTTAACTATGGTCGTTGTCTGGTTAGCGGCCACAGGCTATGCGGCGTTAGATGAGTTTCATCAAAGCTTAACTGGTGGCCGTACGCCATTGTTCCAGGATGTTTTACTGGATGCTAGTGGTGCTTTGACAGCGATCATTCTTGCTTGGCTGGTAACAACATTTTGGCGCCACCGAGGTAAAAAAGCTGCTTAAGCGCTTGATTGCGACTTGTTCATCTGCTACTATATATTAGGTGTCTTTTAAGTAGACACACTATTTTTAAGATAAAGGAAAGAGGGACATAACATGTCAGGACATTCAAAATGGCATAATATCCAAGGCCGCAAAAACGCCCAGGATGCTAAGCGTGGAAAAATTTTCCAAAAAATATCTCGCGAGTTATTCATGGCTGTAAAAGCTGGGGGTCCTGACCCTTCATCTAACCCCCAATTACGCTTGATCATGGATAAAGCTCGAGCAGCTAATATGCCTAAAGATAACGTTAAACGGGCTGTCGATAAGGGCTCCGGCTCAGATACAGCAAACTATGAAGAAGTAACTTATGAAGGCTACGGCCCCGGTGGTGTTGCAGTTTTAGTTCATGCTTTAACGGATAATAAAAATCGGACTTCATCCAGTGTACGGGTGGCTTTCACTCGTAATGGCGGCACGATGGGTGCTGCTGGTTCTGTGGCTTACATGTTTGATCGTCGCGGTTTGATCGTGATTGAACGTGAAGGCTTAGATATTGATGAAGATCAAATGTTAGAAGACGTTCTTGAAGCCGGTGGCGATGATATGCAGACCAGCGATGAAGCTTTTGAAATCTATACTGATCCTAAGCAATTAGCGGCTGTTCGCGATGCTTTGGAAGCTAAAGATTACAAATTAGCAACGGCTGAACTAACTATGATTCCTGAAAATATCACACCAATTCCAGCAGAAAAAGCTGAACAATTTGAACGAATGATCGATCGTTTAGAAGACGACGATGACGTTTCGGAAGTTTACTATGCTGGTGAATTACCAGAAAATACTGAAGCTTAAAACAGATTTTTCAATACACTGCAATTTTGCAGTGTATTTTTTTGCAAAAATTTTAGTGGTTAGACTGCGTATATTAAATATAGACAAGTAAAAATGGAGGTGAGTGCTTGTCAATTACAACAGAAGTAATCCACTTATTACGCGAATGTATTGCTGCACAGGCGAGTGATTTATATTTTTTACCCTATCAGTGCTCGTATCAGTTACAAATGCGCACCACTAATGGTATTACCTTGGTTCGTACTTTACCCGTTGAGCAGGCTAAATCGTGGCTAAATCATTTAAAATTTACTGCAAAAATGGCGTTAAGTGAAACTCGTCGGCCACAGTTAGGCGCTCGCCAATTGGAAATAGACGGCCAAACAATATTTTTGCGGTTGTCGACAGTCGGCAATTTTCAGAATCAAGAATCACTAGTTTTACGGTTTATTTACGTGCAGTCTACTCACGCCAAATACGTTTTACCTGAGCAGTTTATGCAACTGGCTACTTTATGCCAGCGGCGTGGCTTAGTTGTTTTTGCTGGGCCAACGGGTTCGGGTAAAACAACGACGTTATATGAGTTAGCGGCACAACTTGGTGTTGGAAAAATGGTGATGGCGATCGAGGATCCAATTGAGATTTTTCAGACGGATTTTTTACAATTACAGATCAACGAAGCAGCGGGGATGAGCTATGCTGCCTTGCTTAAAGTTGGTTTGCGCCATCGTCCAGATATCTTGATTGTCGGCGAGATTCGTGATGAGCAGACGGCTAATGTTGCGGCACGGGCAGCATTAAGTGGTCATTTAGTTTTAAGCACCGTTCATGCTCGCACAGCGCGCCAAGTCCCAACCCGTTTGGCTGAATTAGGAATTGCGCCAGCCACACTTAGTGCTTGCTTGACGGGGGTTAGCTATCAGCGTTTGTTGCCGACCAAGCAAGGTAATGCAGTGTTATTTGACATTTACGATCCAATTGAAGGAGGCGAGTCTGATGAATCGACTTGGCAGCAGAATTTGGCCCATGCCGTTAAGCTGGGTCAAATCGATTTGGCCACGCAGCAAGCGTTCGCTCAAGGGTAAACAGCGTCAAGTCAATTTCCAAGCGGACTTTTTTAGTTTATTAGCGGATTTATTGTTAGCTGGCTTTTCAATTGCTCAGAGTATTCAGTTTATGCAAGTACTGCTACCACAATATGCGGAGCGCTTAGATCAATTAAGTGAAGTCTTACGTAACGGCGCTAGTTTAGCGACTGGATTTCAGCAGATCGGTATTGATCAAGAAATCGTCAATCAGATTCGAATCACGCAAGAACATGGTGATCTAACTGACGCTTTAACCCAGATTGGACAATTATTAGCTGAAAAGCTACGTCAGCGTCAGCAGCTCAAACGACTTTTGCGCTATCCACTACTATTACTATCGTTGGTAGCTAGTTTATTGTTAGTAGTTCGCTATTTGATTGGGCCCGAATTACGCCAGTGGCAACTGAACTTAGATAATGAAGTGTTGCTTTATTGGTTAGCTTTTGGCGGTTTATTAATACTGCTATTGTTGGTGTTAGCAGGTCGTTTATTGCAGGTTTATTTACAACGTGATCCGTTAAAAAAAGCACAAGCTCGAATTCATTTACCAGTACTAGGTAAGACCTATCGCTATTACTATCACTATTATTTATTATTCAATTTGGCGATTTTACTAAAAAGTGGTCTGAATCTACAGGCGATTTGCCAGTTACTTAAAACACTAGCGCCAAATAGTCTGTTATATTGTCTTGGCCAACAAATTGAGCCGCAGTTGGAGGCTGGTGTGTCGTTGAACGAAATTATTAGACAGCAACCAATACTGCCAGCACAACTTGATTTATTTGTCCACAAAGGTCGTTCCCTAGATCATCTCAGTGAAGAGCTGCTGATGGCATCGCACTTGACCTATAAGAAAATGTTAGCAAGTTTGGCTAAGCTTGCGACTTATGTTCAGCCGTTATTATTCGGCATCATCGCTTTACTGATCATTGGAGTTTACTTGAGTTTATTATTACCGATGTACCATATGATGGAGGGACTTTACTAATGAAAATTGATAGTCAGAAAAAGCCGGCATTTACGTTGATTGAAATGGTAGTTGTACTGTTTATTATTACTCTGCTGATTTTAATAATTTTACCAAATGTTGGGGCACAACGTAAAAATGCGCAAAAGACAGGTGATGAAGCGTTTGTCAATACAGTTGAAACCCAGCGTGAGTTGTATCGTAATGCTCATGATGATAAAACACCTAGCTTGACTGAATTAAAGGAGCAAGGCTATTTAACTGAGCGGCAATTTAAACGAGCACAAGAACTTCCGGAATTAAAGCCATGAAACGACCAGCATTCACCTTATTAGAATCAATCGTCGTGCTTAGTTTAGTCGTTGGTTTTGCATTGATTCCAGTGACTCAATTCGGTCCGATCAAGCAGCAACATGTTGAACAACTTTTTCTGAGCCATTTTGATCAGGAGTGGCGTTATTTACAGGCTTATGCTTTGTTGCGTGGTGAGCGAGTACAGATCCATGTGCAGCGACAACAGGTCGTTTTTCGTATTTTTAGTGGCCAAGATTGGGCCACACAAAAAATATTGGCTATGCCACCGGGGATGCACGCAGATGGTCATGCCATTTTAATTGATCCTTCTGGACATATCGGACCGACAACAATTAATTTTAAGTCAGAATATTTTCAACGAGTGACCAGCATTAAACCGCAAATGGGGTGGGGAACTTATGAATAAACCACGGGCATTTATCTTATTAGAAAGTTTATGTGCATTAGTGGTTGTAACGATTGGTATTTATGCGTTTAATTCAACGTTTCAGCAGTTTATTGGTAAGTTACGTTGGCAAAGGCAGGCGACTGATCAGGCACAGGTTTTATGGGCCACAGCTCAACATAAGCAGTACAAAACTGGTTTGTCGCAATTACAAATGAACGATCGAGTTTATCGTATTCAACAACAATCGCATAAAATCTGTGTTGACCAAGGAGTTCATCATGCAGAGATCACTTGGTAAGTCGCATGCGGCTTTTACATTATTAGAAACCCTTGTCGCATTACTGGTATTCAGTTTGACGCTCAGTTTAATACAAACAGAATTGAAGCAATTACCTAAAGTGTTGACCGGTACTTTCGTTGAAGAAGATATTCGCTGGCATTTAGCGAGCCAACAGGTGGAGGCTTTTTTAACTGGGGCAACTTTTGAGAAATGTGAACATAACAAAGTTTATTTTTATCAATCAGCTAACCAAAAACATTATCGAATTGAACCATATAAACAGATGATTCGACTGATGGGAGATAAACAAGGGCATATGCCGGTATTATTAGGAATCAAAGCAGCAACGCTTAATTATCACGCACCTTTTATACAATTAACGGCCACTACGACTAGTGGTCAACACTATCAGAGTGAATTTTATTTAGCACCAATGGAGAAACAGCCATGAAAAGAAAACCCGCAAGTTTATTATTATCAGCGTGCTTATTCTTGAGCTTACTATTATTACTTTTACAAGGTTACTTACACGTTTATGAACGACAAATGCGCACCTTACAATTAGCAGAAGAAAATTATCAGGTTAAAAGTTTGATTGCATTGGCACAAATGCGAAAAGCACAAGGTGAAGACTGTGATTGGTATATGTTTAATTTAGGACGTGTTCATTTAGATAAAACGCATGCAAGGATTAAATTAAAGATACGAACAAAGACGATTGTTAAGCCGATAGCAGAATGAATAAGTTGATTTGTTCGCGCTATCACGCAAAGAAAGCGCTTGAAATAAAACGACGTATTGGTTAGAATAGTAAAGTGAACAATTTTATTTGAGGTGAAAAAATGGGACAAGCAAATGTTGGTGAATTGTACAAGCACCTTGATACAACGACCGCATTGTTAAAAGAAGATCTAGATGTGTCCTATATGGATGCCTTAATCGAGACCAGTGAAAATATTTTAGATGGTGGCCGCGTCAAAGTTGAAGATGGCTTACCGCACCAGCAGGTTCGTGACCAGTTGAGTGAACAGTATAACCAGATTAAATTGGCACAGCTAACAACTGATGAGATACGCCAAGCAATGCAACTCGCAATTTTACGGGGTGAACGGACAGATTTAATTCAAGCTAATCATCAAATGACACCCGATTCAATTGGCTTTTTAGTAGCATATTTACTAGAAGCGCTAGCTGACTTGCCGTCTGATGCCACTTTATTGGATCCAACTGTGGGGACAGGGAACTTGTTGTATACGGTTTTGAATCGGTTACAAGTTGCTGACGAGCCAGCTTTAACTGCTTATGGCGTTGATAATGATGATACAATGTTAGCTTTAGCGGGCGTTAGTGCGCGTTTACAGCAGCTTAATGTTGAATTGTACCATCAAGATGCGATTAGTGATTTGGTTGTTCCGCAGGTATCTGCAAGCGTAGCTGATCTGCCGATTGGCTACTATCCGGTAGATGAACGGGCGGCAACTTTTGCGACTCATGCGGCAACCGGTCATTCTTATGCGCATCATTTATTGATCGAGCAAAGTATGCGGTATACTGTAGCCGGTGGTTTTGGTTTCTTTGTGGTACCAAGCATGATTTTTAAGTCAGAAGAAGCCAAAGGTCTGACAAAGTGGATGACTTCTGCAACGTATATGCAGGGGCTACTGAATTTACCACGAGAATTATTTAGTAGCGAGGCAGCCCAGAAAGCAATTCTAATTTTACAGAATAAGGGCGAGCAGGCCAAACAGGCTAAGCGGATTTTACTTGGTGAATTTCCTTCATTGAAGAATCAAGCTGGTTTCCGACGCTTTACCGCTGAGTTAGCGCAGTGGAAACAACAAAACCTTGCCTAAAGCGCAATAAAATTGTGGTGACAGTATATGCTGAGAAGTTCAGCAAGTCTAAGTCGCGGCACGTGTAACATCAGAGTTTTTGATATAGAAGTAACCATTATTTGTTGAGTAGAGGAGTGTTCGTCATGACAAAAGTAATTGCAATTAACGCAGGTAGTTCAAGTTTGAAATGGAAGTTATTTGAGACGCCAGCGGAGACCGTTGTCGCTGAAGGCATGGTCGATCGGGTCGGTTTAAAGGATTCAGTCTTCACAGCTAAGTATGGCCCTGATGAAAAGGAGCGTTTTAAGGCAACCTTGGATATCAAAGATCAAACTGCAGCTGTTGACATGCTATTGAAGAAGTTGACTGATTTAAAAATTGTCACTGATATTGCTGAAATTACTGGTGTCGGCCATCGGGTCGTTGCTGGCGGTGAGATTTTTAAAGAATCAACTGTGATCAATGACGAAGTTATCCAGCAGATCGATGACTTAGCAGAATATGCACCATTGCATAATCCAGCCGAGTTACAGGGGATTAAGGCGTTCTGCAAGTTACTGCCTAATGCTTTGAGTGTTGCGGTATTTGATACTTCCTTCCATCAAACGATGCCAGCAGTTAATTACTTGTACAGCATTCCCTATGAATATTATGAAAAATACGGTGCGCGTAAGTATGGTGCTCACGGTACCAGTCACCGTTATGTTGCTACACGAGCAGCCGAAATTTTAGGTAAGCCATTAAATGAACTTAAGCTGATTACCTTGCACTTAGGCGCTGGTGCTTCGATTACGGCCATTGATGGGGGAAAGTCAATCGATACCTCAATGGGCTTCACACCACTGGCTGGGGTCACAATGGCGACCCGTTCAGGGGATATTGATGCGTCGTTAGTCGCTTATTTAATGCAGAAATTACATCTGTCTGATCCAGAAGATATGATTGATATTTTAAACAATAAGTCAGGTATCTTTGGTATTTCCGGTGTTTCTCCGGATATGCGTGATTTGGAGAAGACACGTGATACTAATCCGCGTTCGCAATTGGGTATCGATATTTTCGTTAATCGGATTCAAAAATATATTGGCAGTTATGTTGCAGAAATGGGTGGTATTGACGCCTTGATCTTTACTGCTGGTATTGGTGAGAATGATGTGATCATGCGTAAGCGGATCATTGATGGACTAAGCTATTTTGGTGCTAAAATCGATGACGAACGCAACAATGTCCATGGGGTTGAGAAAATCATCAGCACGGATGATTCAAAATTAAAGGTCTTGTTAGTTCCAACTGATGAGGAATTAATGATCGTACGTGATGTTGAGCGTTTACGGCGCGAACAGTAATAAATTAAGGATTTGGTCGCTGTTTTAAGACCAAGTCCTTTTTTATAATGTTAAAGGCCCCAAATAACTGTCCAAACTATTATTAGACGTTTTTGATTAGTGTCATTTGTTCACGATAAATTAGCTGAGTGAAATAAATTCACTTTCATTTGAATAAGTTTCAGTCGCTTCACCTTAGAAATAAAGATTTCTGATGTTATAATCAATCTTGTTACAGAAAATTTATTTAGTCTGATAGGAGTAAATTATGACACGGAAAGCAATTGATGCACCACAAGAATTAGAACGTAACCTTAAAAGTCGCCATGTACAATTGATTGCGATTGGTGGCACGATCGGAACGGGCCTATTCTTGGGTGCGGGTAAGTCGATCCATTTAGCTGGGCCAGCAATTATCTTTGCGTATTTGCTGACGGGGCTTGCTTGTTTCTTATTGATGCGTGCGCTAGGCGAGTTACTGTTATCGGATCTTAAATTAAATTCATTTGTTGATTTTATTAAGCGTTACTTAGGTGAAAAAGTTGGCTTCGTGACTGGTTGGACCTATTGGATCTGTTGGATCACGATTGCGATGGCTGACGTCACGGCAATTGGGCTATATATGCGTTTTTGGTTTCCTAATTTACCACAGTGGTTACCTGGATTAGTGGTGTTGATCATATTGCTAGGGGTTAACTTAGTAACGGTCGGCGCTTTTGGTGAAGTCGAGTTTTGGTTTGCTTTGATTAAAATTGTGGCGATCGTTGCTTTGATCGTTGCCGGAATCTTTATGGTGATTGTTGGTTTTCAAACACCAGTTGGAACGGCTAGTGTCGGTAATTTAGTTAACTTTGGTGGGATCTTTCCCACCGGCTTAAAGGGATTCATTCTCTCATTCCAAATGGTTGTTTTTGGGTTTATCGGGATCGAGATGGTGGGGATCACGGCTACTGAAACCGAAAATCCCAAAAAGGTTATTCCTAAGGCAATCAATGATATTCCTTTGCGGATCATTTTATTTTATGTCGGTGCGCTGACGGTAATTATGTGTATTTATCCGTGGAATGATTTGTCGGCTTCGCAAAGCCCATTTGTGCAAGTATTTAAAAATATAGGTATTCGTTCAGCTGCTGGAATCATTAATTTTGTGGTGATCACTGCTGCAGCTTCTGCCTGCAATAGCTCGTTGTTCAGTACTGGCCGGATGTTGTTCTCACTGACTTACGATAGCAAAAATCCGCGGTTGCGCAAATTAAGCAAGTTGTCGCGTAGCCATGTGCCAGCGACAGCATTATTATTTTCAACGGCAATCATCGCTATTGTGGTGTTATTGAATTTATGGATTCCTGACGTTGTGTTTACGCTAGTTTCTAGTGTCGCAACGACCTGCTTCTTGTTCATTTGGGGCGCAATTATTGTCGCTCATATACGCTATAAAAGAACAGCAGCCGCGCAGAACAGCCAATTTAAGGCACCACTTTTCCCCTTAGGTGATTACTTTGTGTTAGCTTTCTTGCTATTTGTAGCAGTGGTTCTATGTTTAGCTCAGGATACGTTGATTGCGCTAGTCTTGGCACTGGTTTGGATCATCGGTTTATATGCATTTAGATCATGGCACGAGCGTCGTGTTGAAGTTGAAGCGTGATTCTTGTTTTCGACCACTGCAAATTGCGGTGGTCTTTTTTTAACCTTCATTTAAGTTAGACTGCGTAAAATGCAGCTTAATGAAGTTAAGGAGATGAGAACCATGAATTATTTAAAGCGTGCGCGACTATATTTGACCCATAAGAAAGGGCAGAGTTTATTGATGCTCTTGATCATGTCGGCCATTTTAGTTTTTGTTCTATCAGGTATTATTATTCAAAATGCGGCGATTATGGCGACTAACAATGTCACTAAGTCCGCTGGCTCAACAATCACGGTTTCGGCTAACCGGAATAAAATGTTTTCGCAAATGCGGTCAAGTTCCGCGAAAACCAAAACGCTAAAGACGCCAACCGTTGCTAACACTAAAATTGCTAAAGCCGGTAAACTTAGCACGGTCGCATACTATAACATTACCAATACCGCTTCGGTCAATGCCAGTTCATTTGATGCCATTTCCACCAGTACTGGCACCAGCAGTATGGGTGGCGGCATGGGTGGCCCAGGTGGCGGAACTAATGCTAGCAGTGGTGATATCTCGCTTAGTGGGGTTTCCAGTGCAGCCCACACCACAACATTTACCAGTGGCGAAGCTAAATTAGTTTCTGGTCGCAATATCACAGCCAGTGACGCGAATACGAAAAATGTGGTGATCGAAAAAGAACTGGCCAGTGATAACAGCATCAAAGTCGGTGATACGATCACCGTTAAAACCACAGCGACTAACGCCACGAAGATCAAATTAAAAGTAGTCGGGATTTACAAGGCAAAGTCCAGCAGCACGACCATGCCCGGCAGTGACCCTAGCAATACGATCTACACTAGTTACACTTTGCCAGCCAGTATCAGTGGTACGGCCGGTAAATCAAGTTCAGTCACTTATACACTGGAGGATTCCTCTAAAGAAAAAGCGACCACGAAACAGATCAAAAATATTATTGACAGCAGTTCATTCTCTGTCAGCTCCAATAATGAAAGTTATCAACAATTACTACAACCCATGAAAAACGTGCAATCTTTTGCTAAGAAAATCGTTTGGTTAGTTGCCATTGCCGGAACGATCATTTTAGGCTTGATTATTATTTTATCGGTGCGTAATCGGCAACGTGAGATCGGCGTTTTAGTTTCACTAGGCGAGTCGAAATTGCATATTGTTGGTCAATTATTCACTGAGATGTTTATGATTTTAGTCGGTGCTATGGTCGTCGCGTTATTGCTAGGCAGTTTTGTCGGTAATAAAGTCGGCAATCAGTTGCTATCACAACAACAAACGACCTCTGTTTCTTCGACCGCAGCTAGCGGTGCTCCTGGTGGCGGTGGTGCCCCAAGTGGTAATATGCCTGCCGGTGGGATGCATGGTGGTAGCATGATGAATTCACAGACAACCACTAGTGCAGCTAACAAGAAAGCCTTGAAAACATTGAATACCAGCATTACACCAAGTTCAGTCATTAAACTTGGTGGCATGGGCCTAGTGATCATCGCGCTAGCTGTTTGCCTCTCCGCGGTCAGCATTTTACGCTTACGGCCAAAGGATATTTTGATCGGTGAATAAATTGGATCATATTTCTATAACAACAAAAGAGTGAGAATAGGGAGGCTGTAATATGTTAACCGTAAAAAATTTGGCCCATTGGTATGGTAAAAGTGAGAAACCACTATACGAAAACGTGAATCTTAGTTTTGCGTCCGACAAAGTTTATACGATCATCGGTGCTTCTGGTTCAGGTAAAACGACTTTTCTAGCCTTTATCGCTGGTTTAGACAAACCGCAGGCTGGGGAGATCTTTCTTGATGGTGAAAACATTGAAAAAATTGGCGCCACTAATTATCGTAAACATAAAGTGGCCATCGTTTTTCAGCAATACAATCTATTAGTCTATATGTCAGCGCTGGACAACGTTTTGACTGCATTGGCGGTCACTGATTCTGAGCATAAAAATGATAAACAATATGTACTCGATGCACTAAAAAGCGTTGGTATTGACGAAGCTGATGCCAAGAAAAATGTGCAACAACTGTCTGGTGGTCAACAACAGCGAGTAGCGATTATTCGTGCAATGTTAGTTGATGCGAATATCGTGATCGCTGACGAACCTACCGGTAATTTGGATGATGAAAATTCAGCGATGATCATTAAGCTATTTCAAGATCTAGCCCATGAGCATCATAAAACTGTGATCATTGTTACCCATGATACTAAAATTGCCCAAAAAGGGGATGTTCAGATCAAATTAACTGATCACCAGTTTGTGGCCAGCTAAGCAACTAAAAGCGTTAGGCAGTGCCCGTTTTACGGCTATGACCTAACCTTTTTAATATAAAAAAGTAGCCGCTAAAACCCAATTGGATTTTAGCGGCTACTTTTATTTTATGGAGGCGGCGGGAGTCGAACCCGCGTCCAAGCATATTGCCTCTAAGATATCTACGCTCATAGTCATCCTATTTCGAAATTCACCTAACACAAACGCCAGACAACACGGCAACCAGCATTAGGCTAACCTGATGATCTCTTGCAAAAACTCCAGGTGGAAGTCTTTACCGTAGCCCACTTAATTTGAGACCCGTATCCAGCACATGGGCGATACTAGGCGGATCTACGCAGCTACTGTTTAGGCAGCTAAAGCGTAAGAGTTGTTATTGTTTTTTGCAGTTATATTAACTGTTAACGTTTTAACGTAGTCGTAACCTACGAAGCGCAATCTTAGCTCAAACTACACCTGTCGAATCCTAAACGTCCCCATATATTACTTTCATAGTATAACATCGATTCGGTTAGGCGCCAAGTGGTTTGATCAGAACACTTCACCGGTAAATGGCTTCTCTGGCAACGTGACAAAATTTAATTCACGCAGTTCAGCGAGTTGATGACAATAATAGGTCAGGCCTTGTGCGATCATCAAATTCACGCTTTGATGATTTTCATAATAAACCAACACGGGGATCTTGTTAGCAACTGCGTAGCCAATCTCGAACATCGTTCCAGGATCGCTGTAAGTTGCTTCGTAATCGTAAACAGCAACGACGACATCGGCATTAGTTAAACCAGCTAGATCTTCATGGTACGCAAGGTCACGCCACTGCGGAGTGCCGAATTCTAATCCTGCAGCGTTGGTGTCATTCATAGGAACGAAAACATTGCCGACACTAGGATTAGCGTTTAAGACTTTTTCGACCGCCTGTAAACGCTGGATTTGTTCATCATTGAAAAAAGGTGCTGCTAGATAGATATTAGCTGCCACGATAAATTGCCCCTAACTGAATTAATAGTGTCATTATTATACGTTAAACGCGAATAAAGTTCAATTTTAAATCTGCTTCATTCGGTTACGCACAAGCGCGTAATCAACTGTACAATTTTTGTAGCGTGCAGGTTAATTCAATAATTACGATTATTAATTAAAATTTTAAGGTTAATTTTAGCTAGGATAGGTAAAATAGATGTTACGAATTAAATTAGATGATGAAAAGGTGACTGGTTTGAAGCGAGCACAACAACGACGTAAAAAGCAATTAATGACGCTGAGAATAGCGGAGATCATGCTACTGATCTTAATTTGTGGTGCGATTTGGCTAGGCATCCGGCACTTTACGCAACCTAAGGTCACTAAAATGATCACTATAACAGCACCGGCGTTAATCATACGTCAAGCACCTAATTCGAGCAAAGCGGTGGCGACAGTGAAAAGTGGCACTGAAGTCGGCTATCTGAGCACCAAAAATGGTTGGGATAAGGTCAGCTATAATGGCAAAGTTGGTTGGCTACCAACCTGGTTGATCAAGAGTACTTATGATGCCACTAAAGCAACTAACCGTTTAGCTGAGCAAACGATCGTGATCGATGCTGGTCATGGCGGCGTTGATTCGGGAGCATTAGCTAATAATGGTAACTACGAGAAAAAATACACTTTGCAAATGGCGTTGGCTTTGAAAAATCAACTCGCTAGTAGTCATGCCCGTGTAATCATGACCCGTAGTGGCGATCAAACAGTAGCCTTGGCATCGCGGCCTAAGTTAGCTAATAAGCGTGGTGCGAGTCTGTTCATCAGTTTCCATTTTGATTCAACGCCAGTTGCGAACACGGCTTCTGGATTCACGACTTATTACTATCATAAAGCTAGTAAATCGTTGGCCAGGACATTATCGCAGTCGCTGAATCCATTGACCTTGGATAATCGCGGGATCGATTATGGTAATTTCCAGGTTATCCGCGATAGCACCATGCCAGCAGTGTTATTAGAAATGGGCTACATTAATGATTACACTGATTACCAATATATTAGTTCCAGTAGTTATCAACAACAGGTCGCACAGTTAGTTTATAAAGGGTTAGAAAATTACACAACTAATTAAATTAATAAAAGCTTTGAAAAATGCATCCCATTTTTCAAAGCTTTTTTAGTCTAAAGGTTGTTTTAGTTGTTTGATCAGATTCTGTTGGAGGTGTGATTGTAACTGGTTTTTACGATAGGCTAGTGAAATTAAAAATTGTGGTTGGTGGGCATCAGCTAGCTCTAATGCGATCACATTATCTGTAGGTGAAATGGCGAGTGCCGCTAAAAAGCCAATACCGATATTTTCGGCGACCATGCTTTTTAGTACGCTGATGTCTGGTGTCGTATAGGCGACGTTTGGGGTGAAACCCGCAGTCTGCGCTAATTCACGTAAGGCAGCCGGGTGAACAAAACCTTCTTTTAGGGTAACAAATTTTTCATCGGCTAATTCTGCGAACGAGACTTTTTTGGCATTAGCTAGCGGATGAGTGGGGCTAACGATAATTTTAAACGTCTGTTGAGCTAGAATTTCGGCATTGATCAATTGATCAGTCAGCGGCGTGGTGGAACCAAGTAAGGCAAGATCAAGTTCGCCGGTACGTAGTTGATCCAATAATGTAGTTGAACCTGCTTCCATAGTATTTAAATGGCTGATCAGATCATGTTGCGCTAAGCGCTGTGCTAATTTAGGAAAATAATACGTACCGATAATTGGTGGTAAGCCAAATTTAACTGTTTGTTGAGTGCTGGCCGCAATCTCGGTGGCGGCTAATTTTAATTCGTGCAGAATAATTGTGACGTGTTGCTCAAGTTGGCGACCATTAGCGGTTAATTCGATTTGGTGATGCGAGCGATCACGAATCAATAGCTGTGTATTCAATTCGTCTTCTAGGCGTTTGATCGCGTAAGTGATCGTTGGTTGGCTAACGTTAAACTGTTGCGCTACGGCGGTATAGTTTTTCAGCGTCGCCAAAGCGTCAAAATAAGTTAAATCACGGAAATTCATAGTGGCCTCCTTATTCCACAATGATAGTTAATTTTTGTACCAAAGATTTCTATCGATGATTATTTTTGTGGTTAAAGATCGCGTCGTAAAAAAATATTAGCAAAATTTTTATAACCAATCGTAGGCTCAATTTATGGTCTAGTTTAAAATGCTGATTTATCAAGCTTTATTGTGATCATATAAATATAGTTTATCACAACCCAACTGTTTGACTATAATATTTGCTGCCGTGTAAACTGTGATCATTCACTTATTTAAAAGAAGTATTTAGAAAATACTGCCTTCCAAATAAGCTTAAGTAGTAAAAATCTTGATATAAAAATGCGCGATTTAATTATGGCGCAGGAGGAGCGATTTTAAATGACAACACCACAAAATATTTTAAACGATCCATTCTTAAACAAAGGGACTGCTTTTACAGTAGCTGAACGGCAAGCACTTGGTTTAACTGGTTTGGTTCCACCGGTGGTCCAAACTTTAGAACAGCAAGCAGAACAGACTTACGGGCAATACCAATCAAAATCATCCGACCTTGAAAAACGCTTGTTCTTGATGGAAATCTTCAATACTAACCGCGTTTTGTTCTATAAATTATTCAGCCAGCACGTAGTTGAATTTATGCCGATCGTTTATGATCCAACGATTGCCGATACGATTGAAAATTACAGTGAACTTTATGTTCAGTCACAAGGCGCTGCATTTTTATCGATCGATGAAGACGATGCAACAATCAAAGAAACTTTGCGTAATGCTGCAGCAGGGCGCGATATTAAATTGATCGTGGTTACTGATGCAGAAGGGATTCTGGGTATTGGCGATTGGGGTACCAACGGTGTTGATATTGCGGTCGGTAAATTAATGGTTTATACCGCTGCTGCTGGGATCGATCCTAGCTCAGTACTACCAGTTGTGTTAGATGCTGGTACTAATAACCAAACTTTATTAGATGATCCATTGTATTTAGGTAACCGACATGAACGTGTTCGCGGTCAACGTTACGATGATTTTGTTGATCATTTTGTAGACGCCGCCGAAGACCTATTCCCAGAATTGTACTTGCATTGGGAAGACTTTGGTCGTAGTAATGCCGCTAACATTCTGAATCGTTACCAAGATAAGATCACGACTTTCAATGATGATATTCAAGGAACAGGGATCATTGTTTTGGCTGGTATTTTAGGTGCTTTGCAGATTTCTAAACAAAAATTCACTGATCAAGTTTACTTGTCATTTGGCGCCGGAACTGCTGGTGCTGGGATCACCCAACGGATTTTTGATGAAATGGTTGAACAAGGCCTCACACCTGATGAAGCGCGCAAGCATTTTTATTTAGTTGATAAGCAAGGGCTATTGTTTGCTGACGACCCAACTTTGACACCAGAACAGAAATTATTCGCTCGTGATCGTGCTGAATTCAGTAATGCTGCCGAATTAACTAATTTAGCCGCAGTGGTTAAAGCCGTTCAGCCAACTATTTTGGTGGGAACTTCGACGCAGCCAGGTGCCTTTACCGAAGCAATCGTAAAGGAAATGGCGGCTCATACTGAACGGCCAATCATCTTCCCATTATCTAATCCAACTAAATTAGCTGAAGCCAAAGCGGCTGACTTAATTGAATGGACTAACGGTCAAGCCTTGGTCGCAACGGGGATTCCTGCTGCTGATGTCACTTACAATGGTGTGACTTACCAAATCGGTCAAGCCAATAATGCCTTGGTTTATCCTGGTTTAGGTTTAGGCACATTAGCCGCGACTGCAACGCGCTTAAATGATACGATGATCTCCGCAGCAGCGCACTCATTAGGTGGCATTGTGGATGCTAGCCAACCAGGTGCAGCTGTATTACCACCAGTTTCTAAATTAGCTGAATTTTCACAAACTGTTGCCGAAGCAGTTGCTAGTAGCGCTGTCGCACAACAATTAAATCGTGAACCAATCAGTGATGTAACCGCAGCAGTGACAAACTTAAAATGGGTGCCTGAATATAAATAGATCAAATCGATCAGTGCCCGTTTTTAATCGCGCGTTTTATAATCAAGTTAGCCAATTAGATCCAGCTAATTGAAAAAATAAAAAACACCAAGACAAATCTCTGTTATCATTGATGTTCCAACACAAAAATGAAAGAGGTTATTGTCTTGATGCAAGAACAGAATACCACAGTCCGAGAAAAAGGTCACCACCTAACTTCATTTGAGCGCGGCAGAATCGCCACGCTACACAGCCAAGGATACTCTAACCGCGCAATTGCTAGAGTTATCGGCGTTTGTCATCAAACAATCAGTAATGAACTACGCCGTGGTGAGATCGACCAAGTTAAAAAAGTGAACGGTCAACGGCAATATCACCGCGAGTACTCGCCAGAAGCGGCACAGGCCAAATACGAAGCTAACCGAATGTCCTGTCATCGACCTTTGAAACTCGCTGGTGTCGCTGACTTTATCCACTACTTTACGGCCCATTTGCACCAAGACGGTTGGTCGCCTGATGCCGCGGTGGGCCGTGCTAAACTTGAAGGCTTATATCAACCTGAGGAGATGGTTTCGACCAAGACGTTATACCACTATATCGATGCGCAACTACTTGAAGTCCGTAATCTTGATCTGCTCGAAAAAAACCGGCGCCGCACCAAACACCACCATTCACCCAAGCATAAGCGTCTGGCCGGACGAAGTATCGAAGAGCGACCTAAAAGTATTGATCAGCGCCAAGAGTTCGGTCACTTTGAGTTGGATACCGTAGTCGGTAAACGTAATGGCCAAGAAAGTGTTATTCTAACGCTGATCGAGCGCCAATCTCGCTGTCAGATCCTGCGTTTGATTGATGGCCGTGACGCCGATTCAGTCAACTACGAACTGGCTAAGATCTGCCAAGAATACGGGCACATCATGAAGTCCGTTACCGCTGACAACGGGGCAGAATTCGCAGCGGCGGGGACGGTGCTTGACGGGGTTGCCGACCTTTATTATGCCCACCCTTACCGCTCTTCAGAACGAGGCACAAATGAGGCGCATAATCGAATGATCCGTCGTGATGTGCCTAAGGGCCTGTCCATGGATACTTTAGGCCCTAGTGATATCCAAGCAGTGGAAGCCAAGCTAAACAACTTACCACGCCGGCAGTCAGGTTACCAAACCCCAAAAGAGCTTTTCTCCGCTGCCGCTGGCTAAAGATTGAATCTTTAAAATATGAATATCAATGAAAATACTGTCTTGCCGGGATTTATTGCGTGGCTAATTTGTTCTTGCAATTTGGGGCCCGTTTTTAATAGCAGTGATCAGCAAAAAGCTTTGGACAAAAATTAACCTTTTAAGCGAGGTATAGTGGGGTGTTAACATGACTGCATTTATGACGTCAGTCGAAAGTGTTGTCGAAATTATTTTAGTGATTGCGTTAGGTTTTTACCTGCGTAAGAAAAATAAATTTGATGAAAAGTTTAAAACAAGTATTTCCTTTTTGATCATGAATATTGCGTTACCAGCTTCAATCTTTGTTTCCGTCTTAAAATATTTAACACGGGATAAATTAGTTAGCTTATCTGGTGGCCTATTGTATGCACTTGGTAGCTTTGCGTTAGGCTATTTAGTAGCATGGCTGTTAACGAAGATTTTACGGATCCGGCCAGGACGGCGGGGCACGTTTATCAATATGTTTGTTAACGCTAATACGATTTTCATTGGGTTACCATTAAACTTAGCGTTGTTTGGTGAAAAGAGTATGCCATACTTCCTGATTTATTATGTCATGAATACTGTTTCCACCTGGGCAGTTGGCGTCTTCTTTATCTCAAATGATGATCCAACTAAAGATAAGAGCCACAAGGAACCATTTAACTGGCGGAAGTTATTGCCAGCGCCATTGATTGGTTTCTTGGTTGCCTTGGTATTCTTATTGTTGGCCATTCCAGTACCAGCTTGGATCAATAGTACTTTATCAATGGTTGGTGGTATCGTAACTCCAATGTCCTTGATTTATATTGGGATCGTTCTAGCGGATGCTGGTTTAGCTTCCATTCATTTTGATGGTGACACGATTTGGGCATTATTAGGTCGTTTCATCATTGCCCCAGCATTGATGATCTTAATGTTAGTCATCGGTAAAAGTGGCGGTGCACAAGTTCCTAGCTTGGAATCAAGTACTTTGATCATCCAAGCTGCAGCACCAGGCTTAGCAGTATTACCAATTTTAGCGGGCCAATCACATGGTGACGTTGAGTACGCAACTAATGTTGTTACTACAAGTACAGTCCTCTTTGTGATCGTTGTGCCAATTTTGATGCAATTAGTACAATTTATTTAAATCCGAAAATCGCCGTTTAGCGGCGATTTTTTTGTTTTCTGCAGCAAGAGGATTCTTAGAAAAATTGACACTGAATAAGAGATGCATTAGAATTAAATGGCTAAACAATGAAATTGACGAGGGTATCGTAAGTGGTCAAAAGCCAGCACAACGGGTGTGGTTGCGTAAAAGCGATACTTCGCCATTTTTTTGTGAGTGACAGGAGGAAATTAATATTGAAGTTTACATTAAAGAATTTATTTGTCCGCAAGCACATTGACCTTAATGCAATCACGGACTCCAAGCAAGGTTTGGAGAAGAACCTGTCAGCGTTTAGCCTAAGCATGATGGGTGTCGGTGCCATTGTTGGTTCAGGAATCTTCATCTTGCCAGGAATCTTAGCTGCACAATACACAGGTCCAGGAGTCATGTTTTCTTTCTTATTAGCAGCGGTGGTTTGTTCATTGGCGGCGCTTTGTTATTCTGAATTCTCGTCGACGATTCCGTTGGCGGGAAGTGCCTATACTTATATTTATAGTATTTTTGGTGAATTTTTAGCCTGGATCTTAGGCTGGGCCTTGATTTCTGAATATTTGTTTGCGGTCTCGTCAGTAGCAGTCAGTTGGTCCGCATATTTCCAAAATATTTTATCTGGTTTTGGCTTGAAATTACCAGTGGCACTAACGGCAGCTGCCGGAACCAGTAGCGTGCCGGGTGCGGTTTTTAATTTACCAGCGTTCATCATTGTATTATTGATCGCATTGTTGTTGACTGGTGGAATTACTGAATCAACTCGCGTCAATAATGTGATGGTGTTGATCAAAATTTCAGTGATCGTTTTGTTCGTGGTAGTTGGCGCTTTTTATGTCAAACCTTCCAACTGGCATCCGTTTTTGCCATTTGGTTTCCATGGGGTTCTAACCGGTGCTTCGGTAGCATTCTATGCCTATATCGGCTTTGATGCCGTTTCAACAGCTTCGGAAGAGGTTAAAAATCCGCAGCGGGATATGCCGATTGGGATCATAACATCGCTAATTATTACGACACTGTTATACACTGTGCTATCAACGGTTTTAACTGGGGTCGTCCATTATACGAAATTAAATGTCGATGATCCAGTGGCTTTTGCCTTAGGTTTGATGAATCAAAATTGGGTCGCTGGGATTATTTCTGTTGGAGCAGTTGTAGGGATGACGACTGTGTTATTGGTTATGTCCTACGGGGGAACCCGGTTGTTATTTGCTATCAGTCGTGATGGCTTATTACCTAAAGCGTTAATGAAATTGAACCGTAAAACGCACGTGCCAGTATTGAATACTTGGATCTTTGGTTTAATTGCCGCTGTTTTTGCTGCGATTATTCCGTTGGATCGCATCGCTGAGCTGGTCAATATTGGGACACTGTTTGCCTTTGCCTTAGTCTCGGTTGGCGTTGTTTTCTTACGGAAGGATAAAGTGCTTGGTAATGCACCGAAGTCGTTTAAGGTACCATTATATCCGTACTTGCCGTGGTTATCATTTATCTTTTGTATTGTTTTAATGACGCAATTGCGGTTATTCACGTGGGTTGCTTTTGTGATCTGGTTGATCATTGGGTTGATCGTTTACTTTAGTTACGGTTATTGGCATAGTTTAACGCGCCAAGAAGAGGAATAAGCAAAAGTCGCTGACACTAGTTGGCGGCTTTTTTGCTGCACAGCAGAATATGTTATAATAACAATTCGAATTAACGCCTAGCAAAATTGGCCAAATTTCTTAATAAAATTTCAAGTTCATGGCAGATAACTTGTTTATGGACGAACAGCTCATTATAATTAATCTGTTTGGAATCAATTGCTAGAAGAGGTAGCTTTAAATTGCGGCCAGTCGTGCGGCAATCATTTAAATAAAATTTCAGTACCACCAAAATTATAAATAGTATTAAAAATGAAAAGGGGTTCCCCAATGTCCAACTATGTAACCATTGCGGCCAGTGCACAGTATGTACCTGATCGAGTCGTGACCAATGATGAGTTGAGTCAACTGATGCCAACCAGTGATGAATGGATCCAAAGCCATACTGGAATCAAGACACGCCATATTGCGCTGGATCAGAATACATCGGTTTTAGCTAGTCGTGTTGCGGCGGAGTTATTAACTAAAAGCGGTGTGGCGGCAAGTGAGATCGACTTGATCATTGTGTCCACAATCACACCTGATTATTTAACGCCGGCAACAGCTTGTTTAGTTCAGGAACAGATCGGCGCCACAAACGCGATGGCGTTTGATATTAGTGCTGCTTGTGCGGGCTTTATTTTTGCGGCTGACACAGCAGAGAAGTTCTTACGTCAAGGAAAGTTTAAGCATGCCTTGGTGATCAGTGCTGAAACTAACAGTAAGATGTTGGACTGGCAGGACCGCACGACCGCAGTTTTCTTTGGTGATGGTGCCGGTGGGGCATTGTTATCAGCGACGGATGATCCGCAAGCGGAAAGCTTTCTTGATACTTTATTACAAAATGATGGTAGTCAACATGAGGCAATTATGAGTGGCGCCGTTGCACCCTTAAATACAATTCAAGCCGTGCATAAACCAGAGATCGAGCCATTCACGATGCAAGGACGCGCTGTTTTTGAATTTGCGACTAAAACAGTGCCACAACAGATCAATGCATTATTAGCGGCCAATCAATTAACGGTAGATGATATTGATTTATTCATTTGTCATCAGGCCAATCTGCGCATTATTGAAAAAATTGCTGCAACGTTAGAACAGCCGATGAGTAAGTTTCCAACCAATGTTCAGCGTTTTGGGAATACGTCATCCGCTGGGGTACCGATGGCTTTAGCTGAGGTTCAACCGCAAGCAACTGGTAAATTGGCAGTATTGTCCGGATTTGGCGGCGGTTTAGCCTATGGTAGTTTATTAGTTAGACTTTAAGAGCTAACTTGTTTTGAGACTAATTAACTACTTTAAGAGTAGAGGAGGATTTGGGGATGGACGCAAAAAAAGTTGCTGATTTATTGGCGGTGTTAGCAAAAAGTGAATTTGCTGAGATCGAGCTAAAAGATGCGGACTTATATTTACATGTTAAACGTGACGCTGCACCGCAAGTTAGTCCCACTGTGACAACAAAATCTGAGCCAGTAGCTAAGGGTAAAACGGTCAATAGTCCAATGGTCGGCATCGTGCATTTATTAGATGATACGAAGCAGCCTTTTGTTAAATTGGGTCAACGAGTGGATACTGAAACCACACTGGCACAAATTGAAAGTATGAAATTGTTTAATGATATTAAAAGCCCGGTGACGGGTACGGTGACGGCAATCAATGTTAGTGATGGACAAGGCGTTGAGTTTGCCACGCCGCTATTTGAAATTTCTGAGGCTGACTAATGTTCAAAAAAATTCTGATTGCAAATCGCGGCGAAGTGGCGTTGCGTATCATGCGAGCTTGTCGACAATTGAATATTGCGACCGTTGCTGTTTACGCTCAAGTGGAACAGCAAAGTTTATTCGTGCAACAAGCAGATGAAGCTTACTGCGTTGGTCCTGATACTGCGCCTTCCAGTTATTTGAATCGTGAAGGAATTTTGATGGCAGCATTATTAAGTGGTGCTGACGCGATCCATCCTGGGTATGGTTTTCTAGCAGAGGATGCGTTGTTTGCTAAAATGTGTGCTGAGTGTGGTCTGACCTTTATTGGTCCGCAGCCGGAAACAATCGCGTTGTTAGCTGATAAAGCAGCGGCGAAAACTTATGCGCAACAACAGAATGTGCCAGTCATTCCTGGCGGGAGTGGCCTAAAAGATGAAGCAGCGCTACGCCAAACGGCAGCGCGTCTGGGCTATCCGGTCATGCTGAAGGCAAGTTTTGGCGGTGGCGGTAAAGGAATGCGCGTACTTTCATCAGAACGTGAATTACAACACCAATATCATTTAATTCAAGAAGAAGCGCGGCAAGCCTTTTTAAATGACGCGGTTTACTTAGAAAAATACTTGACACGGGCGCGCCATATTGAAGTTCAGGTACTACAGGATCAGGCGGGGCATCTGCAATTATTAGGTGATCGCGAATGCAGTTTACAGCACAACCATCAAAAAGTTGTCGAAGAAAGTCCGGCGGCTATTTTGACGACGGCTGAGCGGGAAAACTTATACCAATTGGCGCGTCAGATCATGGCAGGATTAGATTATGTTGGCTTAGGGACGTTGGAATTCTTATTTGCTGAGCATCATTTTTACTTCCTGGAAATGAATACGCGGTTGCAGGTTGAACACGCAGTCACCGAGTTGACCACGGGGATGGATCTTGTGGTCACACAGATCGAAGTGGCGGCTGGAAAATTGATCAAACCTGGTGTGCAAACTTTTAAAGGACATGCGATAGAAGTTCGCTTAAACGCGCAGGCACAAGGTGCTTTATTGGCTACTGGTCGCTTAGAGACGTTTCGCTTATTTACCGGTGCGCGAGTAGACACCGGTTATCGTGAAGGTGATCAGATTCTGCCTTATTATGATGCTTTAGTGGCCAAAATTTTAGTTAAACAGCCAACACGAAAAAAAGCAATTGAAAAATTACAACGCTGTTTACAACATGTCCAGATCAAAGGGATTGGCACTAACTTAGCGACTTTGACCCAAATTATGGCGTTGCCTAGTTATCAAGCTAATTTAGTGGACATTCACTTTTTAGCTCATTTGGCAGGTGATGCGCAATGAGTCATTTACCAGTTGCAGGAACTTGGCGACAGTGTCCGCAGTGTCAACGCCACGTACATCAATTAGAGTGGGGTCAGTTACAGATTTGTCCTCATTGTGGTTATTACTTACGTTTGACGGCGGCTCAGCGGATCCAGCAATTGACGGAGACGTT
This sequence comes from Loigolactobacillus coryniformis subsp. coryniformis KCTC 3167 = DSM 20001, assembly GCF_002706425.1. Lineage (NCBI taxonomy): Bacteria > Bacillati > Bacillota > Bacilli > Lactobacillales > Lactobacillaceae > Loigolactobacillus > Loigolactobacillus coryniformis. Next base: position 1,062,848 of record NZ_CP017713.1, read on the forward strand.
TCAATCATTATCAGAGATTAATGCAGCAACACCGTTTGCTTTTCCCGGTTATCAGGAAAAATTAGCTAAGGCACAACAAAAAACAGGAACAACTGAAGCCTTTACTGCTGGTGTTGCGACATTGAATCAGCAGCATTTTATTTTAGGCGTGATGGATAGTCATTTCATGATGGGAACCTTGAACACAATTGTTGGGGCCCGTTTACGGCAAGCAATTACGGCGGCACAAACGCAGCGATTGCCACTGGTGCTGGTGATTGCTTCCGGTGGTGCCCGCATGCAGGAAGGCATTTTGTCGCTGTTACAAATGAATACGGTTTTGGCAGCGTACGATGCGTTAAATGCCGCGGGCAACTTTACGCTGAATATTTTAACCGACCCCACAATGGGTGGGGTCAGCGCGAGCTTCGCCTTTGCCGCTGACACGGTAATTGCTGAAACAGGTGCAACGATTGGCTTTGCTGGTAAGCGGGTGATCGAGGAAACCAGCCGTGAACCACTACCACCAGATTTTCAAAGCGCAGCCAGCTTGTATGCCCATGGCCAACTAGATGCGGTAGTGGCGCGGCCTGATTTAGCAGCGACAGTCACACAATTATTGCAATTGCACCAAAGAAAGTGAGCTTGGCAATGTTAGAAGAACAATTAAAAAAGATTCGCAGCGCGCAACGAATTAGTGCGGCTACGGTGATTGGTGCACTGACGACTAACTTCTTTACACTACACGGTGATCGTTTGCAGGCTGATGATCCGGCGGTAACAGTCGGTTACGGGACTTTTGGCCAGCAAACGGTATTGTTCGTTGGTGTTAATCGTGGGGCTACCTTGCAACAACGGCTCGATTATCATTTTGGCGCGTTAAGTCCAGCTGGTTATCGTAAAGTTTGTCGCGGGTTAACGCAAGCGGAAAAATTCGGCTGGCCTGTGATCACGTTGATCAATATGCCCGGCGCGGCAGCCGATGTAGCGGCTGAACTTAACGGTCAAAGCCAAGCGTTGGCTGCAACCATCAGTCAAATGGGGCGTTTAACGGTACCGAATATTGCTTTATTCTTAGGCGAAGGCGAAAGTGGCGGGGCATTGGCATTAGCCAATAGTAACCGGATCTTGATGCTGACCAATAGTATCTATTCAGTTGCTTCGCCAGAGGCTGTCCAAGCGATCCTAAAAGGAGCGCAACAAGATCTAACCAAATACTTGCCGATGACGGCAGCACAATTAGCCGAGATTGGTTTAGTTGATCAAATTATTCCCGAAGACGAACAATTACTTGAACAAATCAAACAAGCGTTACAACAGCAATTAGCTGAATTAGGTACATGGTCGGCGACTCGTTTGCAGCAACAGCGGACGGAAAAATATTTAGCGGTGCTGGCTCAGTTTGAATAATTACAAAAGGATTATCTCTGCAAAATTAGTGCTTTCTGCAACATGATGATTAAGTGCACGAGGACAGAGCTAATTGGGTTTCATTCTGGCAGTGGTATTCGCTAGTTTAGTTAGTTCAATTGAGTATGAATGGCAATTTCAGTAATTGGTAATTCTAAAATTAAATCGGCTACACCAATAAAAAGCACCGATGAAAGTAGTGAAAATTCACTTTCTCATCGGTGCTTTTTGTATGATGAATTTGAACGGTTCAACTAAGGCTGCCACTACACTAAAAATAGCTTTAAGTCCACTATCAGCTGTAACGTATTCTATAGGTTTTTAACAGGAAACTGCAGAATTCGTGGCGCCACCTTTTTACTTACAACCCAATATTAGCTAAGGAATTGACGGTATTGAAGAATTGATCTTGCCGCCGAGCTCTTTTTTCTAGTGGCGTGTCTAATTCAGTCATGTCAATACGGACGATATGATGACGAACTAGGTTAACTAAAGTTTTGTCGTTCATCATGATGTAGAGATTATCTGCTTCGACTTTTTCGCAAGCATCCTGCCACACTTTAGTTGCCGGTAGATCAGAAGCCACATTACGTTTAATGAATGCTTTACCATCGATCGTGTTAAAGGTCACATCATAATAATTAGCCATTTCACTCAGCTCCTCTACTCCACAATAGTGGATGATTTTGTACTAAAAACCGCTGCTGTTTCGGACGATGCGACTTGGGCTTGCTGGGTTTCGGTTTAATTCAATCGACAGCGGAAAGCCGTTCTATTTAGCAAGTAAGGTCCCGTACTTGCCAAATAACGTTGCCTAAAATAAGCGCCAAGTATCGCAGGAAACATAGCTTTTAATTAACTTACAAGTTTAGTATAACGCATTTCATGCAAATGTAACCGTTTTATGTCTGAATCGACACTTTGGAAAAAGTTATGAAAGTGGTAAACTGATAGCTATTATAATGATAAGGTGTGGTTTGATGGGCATATTTTTACAAAGTATCGAGGGTGTTTTGGTCATCCTAGTTATGATCGTGCTTGGTTACTGCTTGGCACGCGCCGGCTGGTTCGACGAAAAAAGCAGTAAGCTGATCGCACGTTTGGTTACACAAGTCGCGTTACCTTGTTACATGTTAGATACGATTACGCGCGATTTTACAGCTAAAGAATTATTCCGTTTACTGCCGGATCTGAAGTTTCCAGTTGTTTCAATGCTAATTCTTTTTGGTATTTCGGTGGCAGTAGCACGGATCATTCGCATTCGTAAAGAACGCCGTGGTTTGTTCGAATCAATGTTTTTTAATTCGAATACGGTGTTCATTGGCTTACCAATCAACATGGCGTTGTTTGGTGCCAAAAGTTTACCGTACGTGTTGGTGTATTATATGGCCAATACGACGTTTTTCTGGACGTTAGGTGTGTATTTGATCAAGCGTGATGGTACCAGCACCGAGCAATTCAGTTGGTGGGCGACGATCAAAAAAGTTTTCTCGCCGCCGTTGTTAGGTTTTATCGTGGCCGTTATTTTAGTGTTGTTACATATTCAGGTTCCGAAGTTCTTGATGTCTGACTTCAGCTATATCGGTGGGTTAACGATTCCATTATCAATGCTTTTTATTGGGATTGCGATCGAGAATGCTGGTTTAAGTCAAATGCGGTTATCACGGCATAGTATCGGGATCTTAGTTGGTCGTTTTATTTTAGCGCCGGTACTCATGAGCTTATTAGTTTTGCCAGCACCGGTACCATTGTTAATGAAGCAAGTCTTCATTCTCCAATCAGCAATGCCAGTTATGACTAATGCACCAGTGGTGGCCAAGTTATATGGCGCTGATGCTGATTATGCAGCATTGATGGTAACTGAGTCGACCTTGTTGAGTTTAGTTGTGATCCCAATCTTAATGACGATTTTACGCCAATAGAAAAAAGTGTGGCCCAGTATAATTAGGGTCACACTTTTTTAGAAGACTTGAATGCCATCTTTGTCGGCTGATAATGAAATGACGGTGCCAGTGGGATGTTTTTGCATTAGCGCAGCTTTGATATTTTCGGTTGCTTCTTCGGGGCACATGGTGATGATTGCTGGTCCAGCACCGGAGATAAACGTGCCATAAGCACCGAGTTCTTTTGCAGTAGTACGCATTTGCCTTAAAAAAGGGACAAAATTATCGCGGTAACGCTCTTGCAGTAGGTCATGTTCCATCATGTCGCCAGCTAAGTTGAGATCACCATTTAAAATTGCAGCGATCATCACGTTGGCAATGGCACTACCAGCAACAGCTTGGTTGTAATCCAGTGATGTTGGCAGCACTTCACGACTTTTAACAGCGGCTAACTTTTCGCGCGGAATATAGATCACAAAATCTGAATCAGGAAATAGGTGCCGCACCGAATAAACTTGCTGATCAATCATTGCTGCAGTAACAAAATTACCGCGGATTGCTGGGGCCACGTGATCGGGGTGCTGTTCGAATTTAGTGGCTAACGTAATTTTTTCATCAATGCTTAGGTTTAAGTTGGCTAAGCGATTAGCTAGCTCAATGCCACCGACAACAGCCGCCGCGCTGCTACCAAGGCCGCGTTGTACGGGAATATCCGACATCACGCTGAGTTGGTGGGGTGCTATTGGTTGCTGACCAGCCACAGTCAAAGCAGTTTTGACGATCAAATTTTCCTGGTCATTGGGAATTTGTGGGCCTAAATTATGCTGCACCTCCCAATGCGCACTTTCAGCACCGATCTGGATCCGTAAATAAAGTGCCAACGCAAGACCGCATGAATCAAAGCCAGGACCTAGATTCGAAGTCGTCGCAGGAACTTGAATTTTCATGAGTAACCTCCATAGTAGAACGAAAAATTAAAATTCAATTAGATAATTATTTAATTTTAATTATAACGAATTCGGTGACCGTTGAAAATAGGAAAATTAGCCTAGCGCTGTTTTTTTCAGGTTAATTTCGGTAAACTAGAGGATGATTGAAAAAATACCTAGATTAAATGTCATCATCTATTTTTTCAGCTACGTTTAAGGCAATAATCAGTTTTGAGGAGTGATTAGTAAATGGCACGATTGGTTTTGTTACGCCATGGAGAAAGTACCGCTAATCGTGACAATATCTATACTGGCTGGTCAGATGTTCCGCTGACGTCAGCAGGGATCACGGAAGCACAGCAGGCGGGTAAACTTTTAGCAGCACTTGACTTTGATTTTACCGCAGTGCACACATCACTATTACAACGCGCAATTATGACGGCTAATATTGTTATGGAACAACTGGATATTTTGGCAGTGCCTCTGAACAAAACTTGGCGCCTGAATGAGCGCCATTATGGTGCATTACGGGGACAGAATAAAGACGCAACCCGTCAAGAATATGGCGCTGAACAAGTGGCCTTGTGGCGGCGTAGTTACACGACTGTGCCACCTAAATTGGCGCAGCCGGATTATGATCGGCGCTACACACGTTACGGCTATCGTTTTGAACCACTGGCTGAAAGTTTGGCCATGGCGTTGACGCGGGTTGTTCCTTATTGGCTAGATCATATTGGCCCCGCGTTGATCAATGGGCATGATCAATTAGTGGTTGCTCACGGTAGTACGATTCGTGCCTTGATCAAATATTTAGAAGCTGTTTCAGACAGTGGTATCAATGGCGTCGAAGTGGCTAATGGTGAGCCAATTGTTTATGACCTCGACGCTAAATTACGTATTAAAAATAAAACAATTATCCACAAACAATAAAAAGCATTCAGGTTGCCACTTTTACGGTAGTAACCTGAATGCTTTTAAATTAATTGATTAATGTGAAGCTAAAGCGCCCATTGGGTCCCAAGGAGCTAAGACTTTTGGATCTTCTTTAGTTGCAGCTAATAAGTCGGCTGGCAAATACTGCTTGTTGATTACGATTTGGTAAACATATTGGTCTAACCAAGCATCACTCATGACGAAGTAGCCTTTTTCGCCGACTTTGTCACCCCAAGAGTTTTCAACTTTCCACTTAGTTGGTTTATCGTCAACTAAATCAACGCCAGTGATCACCATGGCATGAGTCATCAGACTTTCACCGTAATCTAAGCGTTGGGCTTTCGTCATGCTTAAACCAACGTTGAAGAGATCATCTTTATTGTAAATGGCAGTGTCCATGATCCCAATTTGACGATCGGAAGCTTGACCAACATCGCTACCGAACCAAACACTTTCACCAGCTTGCAATTGTTTGATTGCCAATTGTTTGAAAGTATCAATGTCTAAGTTCAAATGCCGAACTTGACGGCCACCAACCACATTACCTAACATTTCAACTGTGTATAAGTGATTGTACGGTTTGTCATCTGTTGGGGCGTTGATTATCGATTGATAGTTATCAAGATCCCAACCCACATATTTCTTAAAGAATGTTTGCGGGGTTAGATCACGATCAATATGATAAGCTTTATCACCATCACGATATTCAAAATCAAATTTTACTGGTGGTTCGCCTAATGTATAGACTAGGATCCGGTAAACTTCACTTAAAAAGCGTGACTTTGTAGTGGCAATTTCTTGTTCACTGGCTTTGTCAGCAACCATTTGCCGTAATGTAACGGCATCTTTGCGCAACTTCAAGTTAAGGACACTATTAAGTTCGCTAGACTTAGAACTGTTATAAGTTTCTGGCATAACGTACTTCGGCACGATCCCATATTTGTCGATCAAGGCCGTCAACATATCCCATTGACCACCATCTTGTTGTGGTGTTGCCAATAAGAAAGCAACTTTACGGCTTTCTAAAGGTTCTGTTGCGGTTGCTAAGATATTTTCGTAGAAGTAATTTGATTTTTCAAATTTATCCCAAAAGTTCGTATAATTCTGTGATAATTCAAAGTCTTTCAAATTAAACTGATCAGCGATACTGCGGCGCATAGTGTTTAATGCGGCAAACATCCAGCAACGACCACTTTGTTTTTGGTTAGCAACTTTTTCTGCGCTTAGATCAACGGAGAAAGTTTGGTTCATTGCAACTTTTGAATCAGTGTTTTCACTAGCCGCTAGGATACCATTATTCATGACCGCCCGTTTGATCGTCGCGGATTGTGGTAATTGTTGTAGCTGTGACTGATAGTCGGCAATTGCAGCAGAGGTAATTTCTTGACTCAATTCATTCACTCCCCATTATTAATGACGTACATACGTCTGTTCTTATTTTAGTACAAGCAGTAGCGATTAGTAAATAAGCGTGACCCAAAAGTCGGATCACGCTCGTACTTTATTCAGCCACGATATCAGCATATTCAGGCTTACGCTGGAAAAAAGCCTTCGCGTACGTACAGAGTGGCAGAATTTTGGCCTGATGTTTTTGCGCGTGTGTGATCATTGTTTCAATCAATTGACCAGCGATGCCCTGACCACGATGATCTTCGCGAACAAAAGTATGATCAACGGCTAGAACACGCCCATTTTGTAGTGTTTGAAAAGTGACTTCAGCGACGAGACGACCATCAGCATCATTGTGATAGTAACGGCCGGGTTCATAATCGAATTCCATTAGTGGATCCCCCTTAGATTGATGGTAAATATTACTGAAGTTGTATTGTCCGATTATTGACGGATGACAACAATTAATTTTATTGTAAAGTTTGACCGTATAAAAGGCAAGAAAACGATTTCTTGCTGTTGTAGCAATATTGTATGGTCAGACTAAGTTAGTTACCCATTTACATGAATAAATGCTATCATTATAGACAAGAATAAGCGTAAAACTAAAATAATTTAAGTACAATGAGCTAACAATAAAATAGAGTGGCGTTAGGTATTGTTATGTGAATATTTTACAAGCTAAGATTAATTGTCTTCACTATTAGGAATGGAGTTTATTTATGAAACGAGGATTTGAAACGGTTGATCGTTACCGTGATGCCGGATTACAATTACCCCAACGGGCAACGCAACAAGCAGCAGGCTATGATTTTCAGGCTGCAGAAGATTTTACTTTACCGTCGATTTGGCGGGGAGATTTTTTGCGACTGTTATGGCGTGTTCGTCATGGTCAGACATTGACCGATGCCGATTATACAGCTGCCAGTAAAACATTAAAGCCATACTTAGTGCCAACGGGGATCAAGGCTTATATGCAGCCGGATGAATATTTATTGCTTGCGAATCGTTCTAGTGGGCCAATCAAGCGTGGACTGATCTTACCGAATGGTGTTGGTATCGTTGATGCTGATTATTACAACAACCCAGAAAATGAAGGCGAGATTTTTTTCCAGTTGGTTAATCTTGGGGTGCGCGACGTGACGATCAAAAAAGGTGAGCGTATCGGCCAAGGTATCTTTATGCCATTTTTACGGAGTGATGCTGATCAAGGTGGCGTCGCGCAACGAACAGGCGGTTTTGGTTCTTCCGGGCGTTAGTTCAGACTTACGGCGGATTTAGTTTGGGGTAAAAACGACTAAACTAGGGCATATCTTGAAACTGGTTGCCAACTAATCACGCGAATAAAAATTATAGAAAAGGATGTATTTTGTGGCAAAAGCAAAAACACAGTTTGTTTGTCAGAATTGCGGTTATAATTCACCACGCTATCTAGGCCGTTGTCCTAATTGTGGGGCTTGGAACCAAATGGTTGAAGAAAAGATCGCAACTAAAAAAGAGACCACTAATGCGCAGGCTAATATAGCCGGCCATGTTGCCAAACCAGAGTTAATGGCAAAAGTCAGTATCGAAAAGGAACCGCGAGTGCAGACCCAGCTAGCTGAATTGAATCGAGTGCTTGGCGGCGGGATCGTTCCTGGTTCGTTAGTCTTGATTGGTGGCGATCCGGGGATCGGGAAATCAACATTGTTACTACAAGTTTCTGGTCAGCTCAGCCAAGGCAAGGAAAAAGTACTTTACGTTTCTGGTGAAGAAAGTGCGTCACAAATCAAAATGCGCGCAGGACGGCTTGGTGTTGCTGGACAACAATTGTACCTTTATCCGGAAACCGATATGGGTAGTATTCGTCAGCAAATTGAAAGTTTAAAACCTGATTATGTGGTCATTGATTCGATCCAAACGATGCAGGAACCTGATTTGAGTTCAGCAATTGGTAGTGTGGCGCAGGTACGGGAAGTAACCGCATCATTAATGCGGATCGCAAAACAAAATCAGATTACGATCTTCATTGTTGGTCATGTGACCAAAGGTGGTGCCATTGCTGGTCCGAAAATTCTTGAGCATATGGTGGATACCGTTTTGTATTTTGAAGGCGATCAGCAACGAACTTACCGGATCTTACGAGCGGTGAAGAATCGTTTTGGTTCAACTAATGAAATTGGTATTTTTGAAATGCGTGCCGGCGGCCTGCACGAAGTGGCTAATCCATCCGAGATTTTCTTGGAGGAGCGTTTGACTGGGGCTACTGGTTCGGCCGTAGTGGTTTCGTTAGAAGGTACGCGGCCAATCTTGGTGGAAATTCAAGCTTTGATCACGCCGACCGTTTTTGGTAATGCCCAGCGGACGACGACGGGGATCGACCGTAATCGGGCTGCTTTGATCATGGCAGTTCTAGAAAAGCGGGCTAACTTGATGTTACAGAACCAAGATGCTTATTTGAAAGCTGCTGGTGGCGTTAAATTGGACGAACCGGCAATTGATTTGGCAGTCGCTGTTAGTATTACTTCGTCTTATCGTGACAAAGGAACCCAAGCGACGGACTGTTTTGTCGGTGAAATTGGCTTGACTGGTGAGGTACGTAGCGTTAATCGTATCGAACAACGGATCAACGAGGCAGCTAAGCTTGGTTTCAAGCGCGTTTTCATTCCGCATAATAACCTTAAAGGGTTAGAAGTGCCGCCAACAATCAAAGTAATTGGCGTGACTACGGTTGCGGAAGCCTTACAAAAGGCATTTAATTGAAAGAAGGTGAACTAAATGAAAAAAAGAATTACCACATTACTGATCGTTTTGGTTGGGGCGTCGTTGGCGGTCACCTTTCTACCAATGTTGTGGCGAGTATCTGGTCTAACAGCGTTACATTACTTAAATAACTTATTCGTTGATATCTTACTTGGTGCAATTATTTCGTATTTTATTTCGCTATTTTTGGCCGGGCCAATCGTCAGTTTATTTGATCGTTTGATCAAGCAGACAGAAACGATGATCAGTAAACAATCGCCGATCTACCTCTTATTTGGCAGTTTAGCAACGATTATTGGGCTGATTTTAGCCAATATCATTTCAATTCCATTGTACCGGATGAACTTTTTCTTATTTAATACCTTAGCGCCAATTATTTTAATGGTGTTATTGGGGTATATCGGATTTCGAGTCGGCACAACACGAACTGATGAATGGCGTCGTTTGTTTCAGTTGCGTAGTAAGAAAGCCACGGTGGAAACGCCTGAAGAGCAAGGCAAAGTCCTTGAACGCAAAGTCGATGATAATTTCCACAAGTACAAGATCCTTGATACTAGTGTGATCATTGATGGGCGAATCTACGAGATTGCCCAAACTGGTTTTATTGAAGGTACTTTGTTGATTCCTAACTTTGTCTTGCATGAATTACAATTGATCGCTGATTCAGCTGATTCGTTGAAGCGCACGCGCGGTCGGCGTGGGTTAGATATTTTAAATGACCTACAAAAAACCGATGCAATGCCAGTTGAAATGTACGAAGGTGACTTCGAGGATCTGACGGAAGTTGACAGTAAGTTGATCAAATTAGCTAAGTTGTTAGATGGGATTGTAGTGACTAATGATTTTAATTTGAATAAGGTCAGTGAATTTCAAAATGTACCGGTGCTAAATATCAATGAATTAGCGAATACGTTGAAACCTGCGGTGATCCCAGGTGATGGGATGACTGTTACGGTGGTTAAATCTGGGACAGAGCGCCAACAGGGCGTTGCGTACCTTGATGATGGGACCATGATCGTTGTTGAAGATGGTCAATACTATATGAATAAATCGCTGGCGGTCACAGTTACTAGCGCCTTACAAACTGCGGCTGGGCGGATGATCTTTGCTAAACCAGCGCATTCACAGAAAAGTTTGCGTGAACATAATAAATAATTTAGTCAGTTACCTTTACAAGTTTACTTACGACCAGTAAAATTAGAATTGCTGTGTCAGGTCTTTTAAGCTGACAATCAGGATTAAAAAAGGAAAAATTTGAAAGAGGCGGAATTTAAATTGGCAGATAAAAAAATTCGTGTTCGTTATGCCCCAAGCCCAACCGGCCATTTGCATATCGGTAACGCACGGACGGCATTGTTCAACTATCTTTTTGCGCGGCATAATAAAGGTGAATTTGTGATTCGGATCGAAGACACCGATACCAAACGTAACGTTGAAGGTGGCGAAGAAAGCCAATTAACCATGCTTAAATGGTTAGGGATGGATTGGGATGAAGGTCCCGATAAGCCTGGTGAAGTGGGCCCATATCGGCAGTCAGAACGTGGCGCAATTTATGGTCCATTGATTCAACAATTAGTTGATCAGGGTTTGGCCTATGAGTCTTACATTACGGAAGACGAATTAATGGCACAACGGGAAGCACAAAAAGCACGCCACGAGATGCCTCATTATGAAGATGAATTTGCTGGTTTAAACGCTGAAGAAAAAGCAGCTAAGATCGCCGATGCTAAAGCAAAGGGAATCAAGCCGGTCATTCGTTTCCACGTCCCAGTGCATAAGAAATATGAGTTTAATGATTTAGTTAAGGGTCATATTGAATTTGATTCTGATTCAATCGGTGGCGACTTTGTAATCATGAAACGTGACGGTATGCCAACGTATAATTTTGCCGTTGTGGTTGATGATCATATGATGAAAATCACGCACGTTTTACGTGGGGATGATCATATTGCCAACACACCAAAACAATTGATGATCTATGAAGCTTTCGGCTGGGAACCACCTGTTTTTGGTCATATGACGTTGATCATCAATACACAAACGGGTAAGAAGTTATCGAAGCGTGACGAAAATACGCTACAATTCATCGAACAATATCGTGAATTAGGCTACTTACCAGAAGGTATGTTCAATTTCATTACCTTGTTAGGCTGGTCACCGGTTGGTGAAGATGAAATCTTCACACGGAAGCAGTTGATCAAAATATTTGATCCTAAACGCTTAAGCAAGTCACCAGCTAAGTTTGATGCTAAGAAGTTGGAATGGGTCAATAATCAGTACATGAAACAAAGCGACAGTAGTAAAGTGACTGATATGGGCTTATATCAATTGATCAAAGCAGGTCGTTTGCCAGAAGATCCTGATAATAAGACGATCGAATGGGCACGTGCGCTGATCAGTTTGTATCATGATCAAATGAGTTACGCTGCCCAAGTGGTTGAAGAGTCAGCTGTCTTCTTTACTGAACCACCTAAGTTAGATGAAGCGGCGCTGGCTGAATTAGCGGTTGATACAGCACCACTAGTTTTGAATAAGTTTGCTGAATTGATCAAGCAAGTTAAGATTTTTGATGCAGTCGAGATCAATAATGCGATTCAACAAGTTCGTGCCATCGTTGGGGTTAAGGGTCGTAAATTATACATGCCAATTCGGATCGGCACAACGCGGGCAACGCATGGTCCAGCAATTGCTGAATCAATTGAGTTACTTGGCCGTGAGAAGACGATGCATCATTTGGAAGTCACTTTAGCCGAATTAAATCATTAATACGAAGATAGGAATAAGTAGATCGATCAGTTGAAACAGGGAGCGCTTGGTGAGTGAAAAAGCGTCAGTAGATCAATTGAAATGCCTCCTTGAGTGCGCATACGAAATCAAGTAGTGTGCGCCGGATATCATTCACGTTAATGAATGAAAAGGAAGTTCTCTAGCTTCGAATAAAAGTGGAACCACGTGTAAAACGTCTTTTGATCATTCTCTGATCAAGGGGCGTTTTTCGTTTGATTCGGACCGGTTTTAAGTTAGAATAAAGTAAGATTAAAAATTACGGAGGTGCGCGTAATGATTCAAGTCTATAATACGTTGACACGTAAAAAAGAAGTTTTTAAACCGTTGGTGGCAGGCAAGGTAAATATGTACGTCTGTGGACCAACTGTCTATAATTATATTCATATTGGTAATGCGCGTTCTGCTATTGCTTTTGATACGATCCGGCGGTATTTTGAGTTTCGTGGGTTCAAAGTGACTTACGTCTCTAATTTCACTGATGTAGATGATAAAATGATCAAGCAAGCGCAACGTGACGGGATAACGGTGCCAGAATTAGCGGATAAGTTTATTGCTGCGTTTGAACAAGATACGACAGCGTTAAATATTGAACCGGCTACGGCTCATCCACGGGCAACTGAAAATATTCCCGATATTATTGACTTTATCCAAGTGTTGTTGGATAAAGGGTATGCCTATACAGCTGCAGGGGACGTTTATTATCGTGCGCGTAAGTTTACTCACTACGGCGAATTGTCGGATCAGAATATTGATCAGTTAGAGCAAGGTGCTAGTGAACATACTGCTGATGAAGAGACCCAGCGTAAAGAAGATCCAATCGACTTTGCATTGTGGAAAGCAGCTAAGCCAGGTGAAATTGCCTGGACTGCACCTTGGGGTGAAGGTCGTCCTGGTTGGCACATTGAATGCTCAGTAATGGCAACTAAGTATTTAGGTGATACATTTGATATCCATGGCGGTGGCCAAGACTTAGAATTTCCCCATCATGAAAATGAAATTGCCCAGAGTGAAGCTAAAACTGGTCAAAAGTTTGCTAACTACTGGCTACACAATGGTTTTGTGACGATCGGTGATGATGATGAAAAAATGAGTAAGTCGCTAGGCAACTTTGTGACCGTCCACGATTTGATTCAGCAAGTTGATCCACAAACTTTACGCTTTTTCATGGCAACGACGCAGTACCGACGGCCGATTCGTTATAGCGAATCAACCTTAAGTGAAGCGGCGAATAATTTACAGAAATTGCGAATTGCTTATGATAATCTCAGTTACCGGCAAAAAGACGTCTCCGCCGGGATCGATACTGAAGTAGAACAGCAGTTAACTAAGTTGACGAAAGCTTTTACTACAGCAATGGACGATGATTTTAACGTCCAAAACGGGATGACGGAAATCTATGAATTAGCGAAGCTGATGAATATTTATAGTGAACAAAAAATTGTCCGCGAAGCAACGCTTAATCATTTAATGGACAGTTTTACCACGTGGTTACAAATCTTCGGGGTTGATTTTAAGCCAGCTGGTTTGTTAGACGACGAGATCGAACAATTAATACAAGAGCGTATTGACGCGCGCACAAATAAAGATTATCAACGTAGCGATGAAATTCGTGACTTATTAAAAGCGCAAGGTATTGTGTTGGAAGATACCGCGCAAGGAACACGTTGGCGGAGGGAATAATGACAGAAGTAGTAGATTATCGGCAATTGAATGGTATTGCGTTGGCTTATATGGGTGACGCAAGTTATGAGGTTTATATTAGGCGGCATTTGCTGAGTAAAGGAATCACCAAACCAACGCGCCTGCAGCATCAAGCAACTCATTTTGTTTCAGCCAAAGCCCAAGCTGGCCTGATCGAAGCGATGCTAGCACAAAATATTCTTAATGAAGCGGAACTTAGTTTTTATAAACGGGGGCGTAACGCCAATAGTCACACCCATGCGAAAAATACGTCGGTGACGACGTACCGAATCTCAACTGGCTTTGAGGCGTTGATGGGTTATTTAGCGCTTAGTGATCAGCAGGAACGGTTGGATGAATTGGCAGCTTGGTGTATTGCCCAAGTAGAGGAAGGTAAAATTAATGAACAAATCAAATGAACCGCAGACTGACGCTACCGACTTTGTGATCGGCCGCCACGCTGCGCACGAAACGCTGCAGACTGAAGGAGCTAAGCGGGTTAACAAAGTTTTCATTCAAGAAGGCTTAAAATCGGATTCACTGCATGCGTTGCAACAATTAGCTAAGGCTAAACGAATCCCGGTCCAGTCAGCGCCCAAAAATAAGTTGGATACGCTAAGTGATCATGGCAATCATCAAGGCGTTGTTTTAGCAATCACACCCTATGCGTATGCTGAGCTAGACGATTTATTTGCTCGTGCTGAAGCAAAGCAACAGCCGCCATTTTTCTTGATGTTAGATGGTATTGAGGATCCACATAACTTAGGATCGATCATGCGGACCGCGGATGCTGTTGGGGTACATGGAATCATCATTCCTAAACATCGGGCGGTTGGTTTAACCAGTACCGTGGCTAAAACTTCTACTGGTGCGATCGAGCACATCCCCGTTGTGCGGGCAACTAATTTAGTTGCGGTTGCAAAGGAATTAAAGCAACGCGGTGTCTGGTTATTTGGTACTGACATGGCTGGGACTGATTATCGCAAATGGAATGCTAAGGGCGCGATCACATTAGTTATTGGTAACGAAGGCAAGGGGATTGCACCTTTATTGAAACGGGAAATGGATGAAGTGGTGACGATCCCAATGATCGGCCATGTTCAAAGTTTGAATGCGAGTGTGGCGGCTGGCTTATTGCTTTATCAGGCCTACGCGGTAAAGCAAGGAAGTGGTGAATTACCATGATGCACGAAGTCCTGATTATTGATGGCTACAATGTGATCGGTAATTGGCCTGAACTAGATAAACTAAAGCAGGATGATAAGTTAGCTGACGCTCGTGATGATTTGCTGGCGCAGTTGGCGGAATTTCGTAAATATGAAGACGCAGAAATTATTTTAGTTTTTGATGCTATGTACGTGCCAGGAATTACGCAACGGTATGATCAATATAATTTGCAAGTTGTTTGGACTCAGGAAGATCAAACGGCGGACAGTTACATTGAAAAACTAGCCGGTGACTTACAAAATCGATTAACACAAGTCACGGTCGTCACTAGTGATCAAGCCGAGCAGTGGACGATTTTTTCTCGTGGCGCGGTTCGAATCTCATCACGGGAATTTAAAATGGTTATTCAGCGGGCTAAGGCAGAAATTGCCCGCGATGTTCGGCATTATCGTGATACGGATTTACGCCGGCGTTCACCGTGGGATTCTAATCAATTATTATCGTTAGCAAAATTACGCGATGATTTAACTAAAAATGATTAGCGATAACTAAGGGCTGAATAAACGTTAGTTCGCTTGTAAAACGCTTTTATTGTTGTTATGCTAAATCTAAACATGGCAGCCAGTGAAAAAAATGGATAAAAATGAACTTTCAAGATTGATTTCAGCAGCAGCGGCCGGAGATTCTAACGCATTTGAGCATTTATTCTATCTCTATCGACCTATGTTAAAGAAGATCCAGCAACAATATTATCTTTATGAACTAGATGATGATGATTGGGATCAGGAAGCGCGGATCGTTTGTTTTCAAGCTGCGCAACATTATCGGCGTGATACGCGGTTAACTTTTGGCCGTTATTATCAGCGTTGTCTGCTGTGTCGGGTTTACACTTTAATTCGCCATCAAAATGCTAAGAAACGCCAAATTGATCGACATACCGTATCATTGGAAGTTGACGATATCAAGCAACGACTGGAAGCTGAAGGAACGTTGCAGACCGTTAATTGGTCAATGATCCGTGCTAGTGCACCTGATTTTATCAGTCAATTATCAGAGTTAGAGCGTTTTGTTTTTTATCGCCAATTAACAGCCGGTTTTGAATGGACATCTAATTCTGATGATAATGAGATCACGGAAGTGCAAGTACGCAACGCGCTTGAGCGCTGTCGTCGTAAGTTGAAGCGTTACCTAGCAGACCATGTTTTAATGTAGTACTTACAGGGATGAAGCAGAAATTCTGTTTCATCCCTGTCGCCATTTAGAAGTGAAAAAATACGCAACTTTAACTTTTATAAGTTAAGGCTGCGTATTTTTGTTTACTCTGCTTTGATTGATTCGATATCATTAGTGTTGACACCGAATAATAGTGTGGTGTCGTGGAATAAAATGTAGCGCCGTGGTTCCTTAACATCGAGAAACTTATCTAATGGGTAAGCGTTAGAACCAGTTTTGGACATGACCACAACTTGGGTCGCATCGGCGAAACTGTGTTGTTTGCCGTCCTTAGTTACGATGGTAATCACATTTTTCACCTCATTTTTGGTGATATACACTACTTAACTATAACACTTTTAGCCCAATAAAGCTTGTGTAAGTTTAGCCGGGTGTGTCATAAAGTGAGTGCAATTTAGCAGTTAATCAGTTGACAAGTATCGATTACAAACGTAAACTTAAGCTGAAATTAAAATTATCAGCGAAAGGTGAGGCAATAATGGAAGTTAGTACAGCGTTAAATATTTCAGCGGCTGAGTGGCAAGTAATGCGTGTTGCCTGGACCTTAGGCCAAGTCAGTAGTCAGACGGTCAGCGATGTTTTAGCAACAAAAATGGATTGGAAAGCGGCGACAATCAAAACTTTGGTTGGGCGGTTAGTCAAAAAAGGGGCGCTAACTGCTGAGCGTGATGGCAAACGGTACTTATATCGCCCGTTAATTTCAGAGCAACAGGCCATGGATACAGCGAGTGAAGTTTTTATTGGGCAATTATGTCAGCATAAAGTTGGTAAAACCTTGTTGAAGATGGTTGAAGATACGACGTTGAGCCAAGCTGATATTGCGGCGTTGATCACAACGTTACAGGAAAAGCAAAAAACAGCGCCTAAAGAAGTGGCTTGTAATTGTTTACCAGACAATTGTCAGTGTACGGATGGCAGTTGTAATTGCTAACGAATTAACCTATTAAGTGAGGTAGAGCCATGTTTCAACTTGGCAATTTTTGCTGTAGTTGAATGGACATCGTCACGAACATCAAAAGTTTATTAGTGGTTTTTACTAATAAATTAACCAATTAAGTGAGATAGAGCCATATTTCAACTTGGCAATCTTTTGCCGTAGTTGAATGGACATCGACATGAACATCAAAAGTTTATTAGTGGTTTTTACTAATAAACTAACCTATTAAGTGAGATAGAGGAGATGACATCATGGCAGCAAAAGATAACATGAAGATGGCTCATGATATGGAATCAATGGACCACGATATGAGTGGTGACACGATGATGCACGGTGGTCATATGATGCATATGGGTAACCTGAAGCAAAAATTTTGGGTAGCATTGATCTTGACGATCCCAGTTATTCTACTTACGCCAATGATGGGATTGCACTTACCTTTTCAGTTTACTTTCCCCGGTTCTGATTGGTTAGTGTTGATTGTGGCTACTTTCCTATTTATTTATGGGGGTAAACCATTTTTACAGGGTGCACAAATGGAGCTGACTGAGCGTAAACCAGCGATGATGATGTTGATTGCGCTAGGTATCTCAGTTGCTTATATTTATAGCGTTTGGGCGTTTATTGCTAATCACTTCTTATCGACGGTGCCTCACCAGATGGATTTTTTCTGGGAACTAGCCACTTTGATCACGATCATGTTGCTGGGCCACTGGTTAGAAATGAATGCAATCAGTAGTGCTGGTAGTGCAGTTGAAAAAATGGCGGCTTTATTACCTGGTCAAGCGCATGTCTTGCAAGCTGATGGTTCCCTCCAGGATATCGAGCTTGCCGAATTGCAGGCTCAACAGCAAGTCGTTGTCAAAGCAGGTGAAAAAATTCCGGCTGACGGTCGCGTCGTTGCTGGTCAATCGGCCGTCAATGAAGCATTAGTTACCGGTGAGGCAAAGCTTATTGAAAAAACGCCTGGTGCACAAGTGATCGGTGGCGCGGTCAACGGTACGGGGACGTTAACTATCGAAGTTACTGGGACTGGTGAAACTGGCTATTTGAGTCAAGTGATGAAGCTAGTGCAGCAGGCCCAGCAACATAAATCACAAGCTGAAAATTTGGCCGATAAAGTAGCCGGCTGGTTATTTTATGCCGCAACGATTATTGGATTAGTCACGTTTATCGTTTGGCTGTCGTTAAGTGGACTGAATGTGGCTTTGGAGCGTACAGTCACGGTATTAGTCATTGCTTGTCCGCATGCGCTTGGATTAGCGATTCCGTTAGTGGTTGCGCGCAGTACGGCTTTAGGTGCGACACATGGCTTATTGTTACGTAATCGTAATGCCCTAGAAGCGGCTAAACAAATTGATACGGTTTTAATGGATAAAACTGGGACTTTAACGGAAGGGAATTTTAAAGTTAAATCAGTCGTCGCGTTTGGCCAAGAATCACAGGACGACGTTCTAAGGCTGATGGCCGCACTAGAAGCAAATGCGAGCCATCCATTAGCGGTGGGAATTTTAGCAGCGGTCAAAGCTCAAAAATTGGTTCTTCCAACGGCTACAGATGTGAAACAATTATCTGGCGTTGGTCTGCAAGGCCGTATTGATCAAGTTGATTATGCCATTGTGACTGCTGCTTATTTACAGCAAAAACAGCTTGATTTTGAACAGACCGTTTATGATAATTTGGCAGCACAAGGTAATTCAATCAGCTTCTTATTGCGCGGAGAGCAGGTTTTAGGTTTGGTCGCTCAAGGAGATCAGATCAAACCAAATGCAGCCGATTTTATTCAGCATTTGAAAGCCCGGGGGATCCGGCCAGTTATGTTGACCGGCGACAATCAGGCCGCCGCAGCGTTAGTGGCACAACAATTAGGTATTGATGATTTCCATGCACAGTTATTACCGGAGGATAAAACCAAAATGGTGGCGCAATATCAGGCGCAGGGTCAACGCGTTTTGATGGTCGGTGATGGTGTCAATGATGCGCCTAGTTTGGCTGCTGCCGAGATTGGTGTTGCTATCGGCGCCGGAACAGATGTCGCCATTGATTCTGCCGACGTTGTTCTAGTTCGCAGTGATCCAGCTGATATTATAAACTTTTTGAATTTGGCCCAGCGAACGATGCGTAAAATGGTTCAAAACTTGTGGTGGGGTGCGGGCTACAATATTGTAGCTTTACCATTAGCCGCAGGAATCTTAGCGCCGATCGGTGTGTTGCTCAGCCCAGCAGTTGGTGCCGTGTTGATGTCGTTATCAACGATCGTTGTTGCGATTAACGCTTTAACGTTGAAATTAAAATAAAAGTTCAAATGGCAGGTCAGAGTGTTTTTTCACTGGTGGCCTGTTTTTTTTGCGATAAACTTGAATTTATTTTTAATGCGTTTACTACCACATACTATATGTAGCTGTCAAATAGAATATTATTTTAATTTAATCCCTATATATTGATTTACGGTCTGGGACCAAGTAGTATGGAATATATGGTTAAAATGTTCACATTGTGAAAGGGCGTTGAAAATATGCTAGAAACCAGAACTAACCAACCAACTAAACCGCAAACTTTAAAAGTAACTGAAGTCATTAAACGTGACGGCCGCCGAGTTCCATTTACGGCGGCTAAAATTTATCAAGCCTTAGTTAAGGCTGAACAACATATTCATGGTGAACTCGATCCCTTGACCAATCATAAAATTGAAACGGTAACTAATAAAGTGGTTGCTGAAGTACAAGAACGTTTCACTGATGCGGTTAAGATTTATGAGATTCAGAACATTGTTGAACACATTTTATTAGGTGAGCACCAATATGATTTGGCACAGGAATACATCAATTATCGGACACACCGTGATTTTGCGCGCAATCAAGCAACGGACATCAACTTTACGATCCAGAAATTGATGCAAAAAGATGCCACAGTCGTTCATGAAAATGCCAATAAGGATAGTAAAGTCTTCAACACACAGCGTGATTTAACGGCCGGTACCGTCGCTAAGGCAATGGGTTTAAAATTATTACCACCACATGTGGCTAATGCCCATCTAAAAGGCGATATTCATTGGCACGATTTAGATTACCAACCCTACAGTCCAATGACTAACTGCTGCTTGATCGATTTTAAAGAGATGTTGACTAACGGTTTTAAAATCGGCAATGCTGAAGTTGAAAGTCCACATTCGATCCAAACAGCAACGGCACAAATGGCACAGATCATTGCCAATGTAGCTTCATCGCAGTATGGTGGTTGTTCAGCTGATCGGGTAGATGAGTTATTAGCGCCTTTTGCTCAGCTTAATTACGATAAGCACCTTAGCGATGCGGCAGATTGGATCGATGGTACAGAAAAGCAACACGCTTTTGCTAAAATGAAAACTAAGAAAGACATCTATGATGCGATGCAAGCGCTAGAATACGAAATCAATACGTTGTATTCATCGCAAGGGCAAACGCCGTTTACAACGCTTGGCTTTGGCTTGGGGACTAGTTGGATCGAACGCGAAATTCAGCGTTCAATTCTACAAATTCGGATTCAGGGCTTAGGCAAGGAGCAACGGACCGCAATTTTCCCTAAATTAGTTTTTAGTATTAAGCGGGGCTTGAATCTTAATCCTGATGAACCAAATTATGACATTAAACAGTTAGCAATAGAATGTGCTTCAAAACGAATGTATCCCGACGTTTTGATGTACGATAAATTAGTAGAGCTGACCGGCTCGTTTAAGGCGCCAATGGGGTGTCGCAGTTTCCTGCAAGGTTGGCAGGATGAGCATGGTCAGGAAGTTAATTCTGGACGAATGAATCTTGGTGTGGTGACCTTGAATTTACCACGGATCGCTTTAGAAGCCGCTGGTGATCAGGACAAGTTCTGGACTATTTTGAAAGAAAGACTACAGATCTGTAAGGATGCTTTAGTGTTTAAGGTTGAACGGGCCAAGCAAGCTGAACCAGAAAATGCTCCGATTTTATACGAACATGGTGCATTTGGGAAGCGATTGAAGCCAGAAGATTCTGTTGATGAATTATTCAAAAATAATCGGGCAACGGTTTCATTAGGCTATATCGGTTTATATGAGGTTGGCGCAGTTTTCTATGGTCATGCTTGGGAGAAAAATCCAGCTGCTAAAGACTTTACCTTGGCAATCGTCAAGGAATTAGCCGCTAATTGTGAAGCCTGGGAAAAAGAATATGGCTATCATTTCAGTGTTTATGGAACACCAGCAGAAAGTCTAACTAATACGTTCTGTCAGGCTGATCTAAAGAAGTTTGGCAAGGTCAAGGATGTTACGGATAAAGATTACTATACAAACAGTTTTCATTATGATGTGCGCAAAGCCCCAACACCATTTGAAAAGCTAGATTTTGAAAAGGATTATCCTAAATATAGTGCTGGTGGCTTTATTCACTATTGCGAGTATCCTAACTTAAAGCAAAACCCGAAAGCGTTGGAAGCAGTTTGGGACTATGCGTACGATCGAGTTGCTTATTTAGGTACGAATACACCAATTGATCAATGCTTCGAATGTGGTTTCAAAGGTGATTTTAAACCAACTGAGCGTGGTTTTGAATGCCCGCAATGTGGGAATCATAATCCGCAAACCTGTGACGTGGTCAAGCGGACTTGTGGTTATTTAGGCAACCCATTGCAACGGCCAATGGTACATGGCCGCCACAAAGAAATTTCGGCGCGGGTCAAACATTTGGTTTTAGGCAATGATCAAACCACTCAGGCACGGCAATAGTTATATTTTTGTGCTGATTCAGACTATACGACTGTAAGTCAAATTTAGCGCAAGCGTGTGCAGAAGTTTTAGTATCAAAATAATTACAGTGAAGAAGAGGCAGGGTGAGTGAGACGGAGAAATTACCACAGAATCCGCAGCCGCAAGAATGGCAGTCCCAGGAACTAAGTCAGATGCGGATCGCTGATTATAAGCCGTTCAATTTTGTTGATGGCGAAGGTGTTCGTAATAGTCTATACGTTTCTGGCTGTAAGTTTGCTTGTCCTAGTTGCTATAACAAGATCGCCCAAAATTTTAACTACGGGCAACCTTATACACAAGCGTTAGAAGATCGAATTATGGCTGATCTGGCCCAGCCATATGTACAGGGCTTGACGTTGCTTGGTGGTGAACCGTTTCTTAATACGCAGGTTTGTCTAGCTTTGGTTAAACGACTACGCGTTGAATTTGGTCACACCAAGGACGTCTGGTCTTGGACTGGCTATACTTGGGCGGAATTACAACAGGAAACGCCGGATAAGTTAGCGTTGTTGCGCGAACTAGATGTGTTGGTCGATGGTCGCTTTTTACAAGCGCAGAAGGATCTGACATTACAATTTCGTGGTAGCGCTAATCAACGAATTATTGATGTGCAACAGTCACTGAGCCGTGGCGAAGTGACGTTATGGGCTAATTTAATTAAATAATGAACAGGAATAATGCCATGAAATGGGTGCTTTCGCAAGTCTGGTTAAAGACCCGCAGAATACGTTAGATTCCATTTTGATGGCTGTAAATTGGACTTAAAACCATTTTTTGCGTAGAGACAGTTCAAATTCATCATATAAAAAACACTGATGAGAAAGTGAGTTGGTTTTCACTATTTTCATCAGTTTTTTTGTTGATATACGATTCAATTTTAGATCGCGCGTTTTATAATCAAGTTAGCCAATTAGATCCGGCTAATTGAAAAAATAAAAAACACCAAGACAAATCTCTGTTATCATTGATGTTCCAACACAAAAATGAAAGAGGTTATTGTCTTGATGCAAGAACAGAATACCACAGTCCGAGAAAAAGGTCACCACCTAACTTCATTTGAGCGCGGCAGAATCGCCACGCTACACAGCCAAGGATACTCTAACCGCGCAATTGCTAGAGTTATCGGCGTTTGTCATCAAACAATCAGTAATGAACTACGCCGTGGTGAGATCGACCAAGTTAAAAAAGTGAACGGTCAACGGCAATATCACCGCGAGTACTCGCCAGAAGCGGCACAGGCCAAATACGAAGCTAACCGAATGTCCTGTCATCGACCTTTGAAACTCGCTGGTGTCGCTGACTTTATCCACTACTTTACGGCCCATTTGCACCAAGACGGTTGGTCGCCTGATGCCGCGGTGGGCCGTGCTAAACTTGAAGGCTTATATCAACCTGAGGAGATGGTTTCGACCAAGACGTTATACCACTATATCGATGCGCAACTACTTGAAGTCCGTAATCTTGATCTGCTCGAAAAAAACCGGCGCCGCACCAAACACCACCATTCACCCAAGCATAAGCGTCTGGCCGGACGAAGTATCGAAGAGCGACCTAAAAGTATTGATCAGCGCCAAGAGTTCGGTCACTTTGAGTTGGATACCGTAGTCGGTAAACGTAACGGCCAAGAAAGTGTCATTCTAACGCTGATCGAGCGCCAATCTCGCTGTCAGATCCTGCGTTTGATTGATGGCCGTGACGCCGATTCAGTCAACTACGAACTGGCTAAGATCTGCCAAGAATACGGGCACATCATGAAGTCCGTTACCGCTGACAACGGGGCAGAATTCGCAGCGGCGGGGACGGTGCTTGACGGGGTTGCCGACCTCTATTATGCCCACCCTTACCGCTCTTCAGAACGAGGCACAAATGAGGCGCATAATCGAATGATCCGTCGTGATGTGCCTAAGGGCCTGTCCATGGATACTTTAGGCCCTAGTGATATCCAAGCAGTGGAAGCCAAGCTAAACAACTTACCACGCCGGCAGTCAGGTTACCAAACCCCAAAAGAGCTTTTCTCCGCTGCCGCCGGCTAAAGATTGAATCTTTAAAATATGAATATCAATGAAAATACTGTCTTACCGGGATTTATTGCGTGGCTAATTTGTTCTTGCAATTTGGGTTTAATTTTTATCATGGCAACTGGCAGTATTATTATGTTAAAGCAATTAGCGACTGCTGCAGAAAATCGGGAACAGTATATATTGTTGACCAAGTTAGGCGTCAGTCTAAAGGCGATTCGGCGCTCAATTTATGTTCAAACAGGGATGACGTTCTTACTGCCAATTATATTAGGTATGATCAACGCGTACTTTGCGTTACACATTTTAAATGTGTGGCTTAATCAACTTGATTTAACCTTTGCCTACTTGATTGGGCTATTTTATTTGTTGGTTTATAGTATTTACTGCTGGCTCACTGCGCGCATCTATTATCGCTTGATTAGACCAAAATAAAAGGCGTTGTAACATAAATAACTTATGCCCAACGCCTTCTTTGCACTTCCGAACAATATCGTTAAAACGTATGCCATAAGGCAACTTTTTCCGCTTGCCCTGTTTCAACTTGGCGGTTTTCGCCTGAGTTGAATGGACAACGTCCAGAATATTTAAGCTTTTCGGTACGAAAATCAACCACTACGGTGGCGTAGTAGTTACGATCGTCAAATGATCCACTATGTGAATTATTCGCCGCTCTAGGCTAATGCTCAAAAGCTGATCGCCTTATGTCACAAATCTATCGTTGTGCTAAAACGTAATTAGCTTGATGGAATTGTTGGACATAATGACCAGCACCCATATAAGGTTTTATCTGCTTGAAGTCGGTTGAGTTACGCCAATTAAAGTAGTCAGCATCACGTTGCCAAACTGAAAAAATGACGTATTCAATTTTAGCAGCGTCTAAACGCAATAGGAATAAATCATTGAGACCGATAAAGTTTTCGGCTTGCTTGCATAATTGATCAAATTGCGCCAAAAAGACTTTTGCTGCTTCAGTAGTTGCAAAGGTCAAATAGGAAAAGTTGAAAAAACCAGTTAAATCATCAATGCCAGTATGATAGCGTGTGTCGTAACGTAATGGATTATTAAAAAAAGCAGGCTGATCTGAGAGATCTAATAGTTGAAAAGCTTCAGTAGCTTCAGCTGGTTTTAATAATAGCAGTCGCCGCTGGGGTTCCCGGTCTAGGTATTGCGCCAAAACGCTTTGTGAACCAAAAGTTGCAATAATTTTATGAATCATGATTTACACCCCTTAACGTTATTTTCATTCGCCTACACCTATAGCATAACGCAATTTACCAATTATTGGTAATGAGAGCGCTGCGTTTTTTGATATTTAAAATGTTAGCTTATAATAGATGAGATTAGTCAAGCAAAGAACGAAACTGTTATACTGAAGATGGTGAATAATTCTAAGAAAGTGGGTTTTGTGAATGAAATTAACTGTTCTAGGAATGTATGGTGGCTATCCGTATCAAGACGTTGGCACTAGTGCTTATTTGGTTCAAACTGCTAAGTTTAATTTGTTGCTGGATTGCGGTAGTGGGGCACTTTTAAGCTTACAACATTACTTAGATCCTTTACAATTGGATGCTGTCCTATTGTCGCATTATCATCATGACCACATGGCTGATATTGGTGTTTTGCAGTATTATTGGCAACTTCACGAAGGACCGAAGAAGGAAGCACGTTTACCGATTTATGGACATACAGCAGATCCTTTACATTTTGCTTCACTAACGATGCAAGGAATTACTGATGGTGTTGCCTATCAGCCACAGCGTAGAACAAGTTTAGGACCATTTGATATCACCTTTTTACCAACTGTTCATCCGGTACCAGCCTATGCAGTCCGAATTGTGGAACGAGCAACAGGTAAGGTCTTAGTTTATACAGCTGACACTGCTTATTTTGATCAATTACCACAGTTTGCACGCCACGCGGATTTATTGATCACTGATACTAATTTTCTGAAAAGTAAAACAGGGACGATCATGCATATGACGTCAACACAATCAGGATTGTTAGCTAAGGATGCGGCGGTCAAGCAAGTGCTGATCAGTCATTTACCCCAGGACACTGATCTAAATCAATTGCGCCAAGAAACAGCAACGGCGGCTGGACCACAAATTCCGGTGATTTTAGCGCAGAAAGATTTACAAATTGAAATTCAATGAAATATAGTTAAATTTTTAAAAAAAATAATAACTAAAATAGTTTCTGCTATTAGAAATGATGGTGCAACTAAATTAATAAAATTTGTGTATCTTGCAAATGTGATTTATATGAAACTAATCACATGATCTATCCTTTATATAAAGCGATTCACGGAGGATTCAGCTATTTTAAATTAGGCTTGTTAACTTAAAATAGCATGAAAATTAATGAAGTAATGGTAATTATGTACTAATAATCTTAAGTTTCTAATCTTAAGTTTCGTGTCATAAAATACTAAAAAAATTTAAATTACTATAGACTAAAATGTCTAAAACGGTTACAATGGGTTTATAAGTTATTGACACTCACGAGTATTTATTGACGCGGAAAGGATGATTGAATATGGTAATACTTTATACTTCACCAAGCTGTACCTCCTGCCGTAAGGCTCGTGCGTGGTTGAAAGAACACGATATCCCATTTGTTGAGCGTAACATTTTTGCTGAACCACTAACTGTTCCTGAAATTAAACAGATTTTACGGATGACGGAAAGTGGCACTGAGGAAATTATCTCGACACGTTCAAAAACATTCCAAGATCTGCATATTGACCTGGATAGTCTTTCGTTACGTAGCCTGTTTGCTCTGATTCAGCAACATCCTGGCCTAGTCAGACGACCAATCGTCCTCGACGAAAAACGTCTGCAAGTAGGATTTAATGAAGATGAGATTCGTCGTTTCTTGCCACGCCGAGTTCGGGCATTGGAATTACGTTTAATTAAAATGCGGGCAGGCGTCTAACGCTTAAATATCAATAAATTATATTTGACTTTACTTATTGAATCCGAAAGGGACTTACTTACTGAGATTATTCCAGTAAATAGGTCTCTTTTTGCCGACTTACAATGGATTTATAAAAAATAGAGTGCCTTGCTTTACAATCAGCTTAATTCAGGTACAATGTACTTGTAGAGATGTACCTGAATTAGAAAAGCGGGGTGCAACAGTCATGGAAATGGAACGGATTAACGATAATACGATTCGCGTTTTACTGGAAAATGATGATTTATCCGAGCGGGGCATCACGGTGCTTGATTTGCTCGGTAACCATAAACAAATTGAAAATTTCTTCTATTCGATCCTTGAAGAAGTGGATACGGATCACCAATTTCAATCAAATGATGCAGTGACTTTTCAAGTACTGCCGAACAAGAATGGTTTAGAATTATTTATTAGTAAAAATGCACCAACCAGTGGTTTGGATAGCGAGGACTTTACCGATGATGTTGATGGGACCGACGAAGTTTCTGACTTTATCAAGCAACAGTTATTGAGTAGTGATGATAAAGGCAGTCAGCGTAAAACCACATTGAAGGCAGCGGACACTGAAGACGATGATGATTTTAGCACTTACTTGAATGATCCCGATACACCAACTAGGGAAGTCGTCCTCCAATTAAATGAGTTCGAAGATGTGATTCAGTTAGCAAAGATTTTACGCTTAGATGGAGCGGTTTCTAATCTGTTTAGATATAAGGATGCCTTCTTTCTACATCTGATTTTCTTCGTCAATGAAACTTCTGAGGAATCGATCAAGGACGAGCTAGCGATTGCAATGGAATACGCGAACCGGACTAATGTAACGCCGGATGTTTTATCTGAATATGGTAAGAAATTGATGGAAAAGTCAGCACTTGAATTATTGCGTTACTATTTTAAATAACCACAACTAATCGGCGATGATCGTTTATCGGCGGTTTTTTGTTTGCGGTAAAATAAAAATCCATGTCAACTGCGACATGGATTTTTGCGTATCTATTTTGCTTTCGGTTCTTTTGGTGCGCCAATGTTATAATCGCTGTCGTGCATCGCTTCAACTTCACCTAAGCGATAGCCATTGCCGACTTGGGAGAAGAAATCATGATTTGCGGTAGAAGTGGAGATACCATTCATGACGATTGGATTCACATCGCTTTCGGTATCCGGGAATAAAGCATTTTGGCCTAAGTTCATCAGCGCTTTATT
This sequence comes from Loigolactobacillus coryniformis subsp. coryniformis KCTC 3167 = DSM 20001, assembly GCF_002706425.1. Lineage (NCBI taxonomy): Bacteria > Bacillati > Bacillota > Bacilli > Lactobacillales > Lactobacillaceae > Loigolactobacillus > Loigolactobacillus coryniformis. Next base: position 1,090,849 of record NZ_CP017713.1, read on the forward strand.
GGCATTGTAACGGACAAAAGTCAATACTTCCTCAGTCCAACCGACTTGATCATAGAGCAGATGGGTATATTTTTCTTCATTAGCGTATAGCTTATATAAAAAGTCGAACAACCAATCTTGTAGTTCTTGCTGCTGATTTTGACCTAGTTGATTGAATCCTAATTGAAATTTGTAACCAATATAAGTACCATGAACGGATTCGTCCCGGAGAATCAATTTAATAATCTCAGCGACGTTAGCGAGTTTGTTATTGCCCAAATAATAAAGTGGTGTGTAGAAACCAGAATAAAATAGACAAGTTTCTAAGAACACGTTGGCGATTTTTTTCTTTAAGGGATCGGTTTCGTCGTGATAGATTTGGTTGATCCATTGTGCTTTGTTTTGCAGGTATTCTTCGTTGTCACTCCACTGAAAGATTTCGGTGATCTCAGTGTCAGTATTTAAGGTTGAGAAAATCGTTGAATAACTTTTAGCATGGACTGATTCCATAAACTGAATGTTATTCAAAACGGCAGTTTCGTGCGGGGTACGCACATCTTTGCGTAAAGCCGCTAAACCATCTTGAGACTGGAGCGTGTCCAATAAAGTTAAGCCACCAAAAACGTGGCCAACCAACCATTGATGAGCGTCATCTAAGGTGCGCCAGTCGTCTAAATCATTGGAAACGGGGATTCTGGTATCCAACCAAAATTGTTCAGTCAGTTTTTCCCATGTGGCTTTATCAATTGCGTCTGAAACGGCATTCCAGTTGACCGCCGCGTAGTTATTTGTTGTCATTTATTGTCTTCCTTTCGCCAATGCACTTTTCTATTGAATGTATCAATATCGGTAATGCTAGATTACGCAACTTTCACAGGCGTTTGAGCCGATCTCATCTTCGTCATCGGTGTATGTGCGGATATAGTAAATTGACTTGATACCCTTGTTATAAGCATAATTACGCAAAATATTGAGATCACGCGTAGTCATTTTATCAGTTTCACCATTTTTCCATTCGTACAAGCCAGTTGGAATCGTCGAGCGCATAAATAAGGTCATGCTCATTCCTTGGTCAACGTGTTGTTGGGCAGTGGCGTAAATGTCGATCACGTGGCGCATATCCATGTCATAGGCCGAGGTGTAATAAGGCATCGTATCATTGGACAAATAAGGTGCCGGATAATAAATGGTGCCGATCTTCTTTTCTTGACGGTCTTCGATCCGATTAACGATCGGCTGTAAACTAGCCGAAGTATCATTAATGTAAGAGATCGAACCATTTGGGGCAACGGCTAAACGATTTTGGTGGTAAAGACCGTCGCGCATAACGTCCGCTTTTAGCGCTTGCCAGTCGGCTTGCGTTGGGATGAAAATATCTTTGAATAGTGTCTTGACCTTAGCTGTTTCCGGTTGCCAAGTTTGGTTGACGTATTGATCAAAGTAACTGCCATCAGCGTATTGACTCTTTTCAAAGTTAACAAAAGTTTCCTTACGTTCGCGGGCAATCTCATTGGAAGCTTTCAGTGACCAGTAGTTAAGCAGCATAAAGTAAATATTAGTAAAATCTAAACTAGCTTGGTCGCCATACATCATATGTTCCTTTGCAAAATAGCTGTGTAAGCCCATTGCACCAAGGCCAATCGTATGTGCTTGGCGGTTACCGTTTTGTACTGAAGGGACCACGTCGATGTTTGAATTATCAGTTACAAAAGTTAAAGCACGAACCATCGTTTTAACAGAATGGCCAAAATCTGGTGAATGCATTAAGTTAGGGATGTTAGTTGAACCTAAGTTACAGCTAATATCTGTTCCTAGTTCATCATAGCCTTGTTCATTGTTGACGATCGATGGTCGCTGTACTTGTAAAACTTCAGAACACAGATTACTCATGATGATTTTGCCGTCAATTGGGTTGGCCCGATTGGCAATATCGACGTTGATAATATAAGGGTAGCCAGATTCTTGTTGTAACTTACTGATTTCGTTTTCTAAATCACGGGCCTTGATTTTCTTGTGATGAATTGCTGGGTTAGCGACCATATTATCGTATTCCGCAGTAATATCAACATAAGAGAATGGGGTGCCATAAACACGTTCAACATCGTAAGGACTAAATAAGTACATATCGGCATTTTGTCGGGCTAATTCGTAAAACTTATCAGGGACGATCACACCTAAGGACAACGTTTTTAAACGATATTTTTCGTCAGCATTTTCTTTCTTGGCCCCTAAAAAGGCAATGATATCGGGATGGAAGACGTTTAGATAAACGACCCCAGCACCTTGGCGCTGACCTAGTTGGTTGGAGTAACTGAAGGAGTCCTCCAATAATTTCATAACCGGTAGGACGCCAGACGCTGCACCTTCGACATGTTTGATTGGGTCACCAGCGCCACGTAAATTAGAGAGTGTGATGCCGACACCGCCACCGATACGTGATAATTGCAAAGCGGAATTGATCGTGCGGCCAATTGAGTTCATATCGTCAGTCGTTTGCAGCAAGAAGCAGGAAACTAGTTCGCCACGACGCGCCCGACCAGCGTTCAAAAAGCTAGGGGTTGCTGGCTGATATCGTTGGTGGATCATTTCACTCGCAATATCGCGGGCGATTTGCTCATCGCCATCGGCAAAATAGAGTGCATTGAATAGAACGCGATCAGCGAAATTTTCCAAATAGTAGGCATTATCGTCAGTTTTTAATGCGTATTGAGCATAAAATTTATAAGCAGCCATAAATGATTTAAACTGAAAATTAGCTGCGGCTAATTCATCGTGCAGTGCTTCCATAAAAGTTAGCGAATATTTACTAATAAAGTCGCTTTCCAAATAATTATGTTCTAGCAGGTAATCTAAGCGTGCTTTAAAACTGGGAAATGTTTTTGTGTTGGGTTTAACATTTTCCGCTAAGAAGGCTTGTAACGCTTCTTGATCCTTATTCAGAGGAATTTGACCATCAACGGGAATATTGATCTGATTGTTTAGCGCGTAATAAGACACATTTTGACTATCGATCGTTTTTAAAGACAAGATGATTCCTACTTTCTATAGGGGTGTTGGGGGAAACTATTTGACCAAAAATAAAAAGCACAAGATCAAAGACAACTCAACAGATTTAGCTGAGTGTGCTGGATCATGTGCTAGCAAGAACGGAGAGTGATGACCTAAACTGCTAATTGGCGCAGTTGATCAGGCCGGAAGCCAAAGAAACTAACATTAGGTGCTTCAACCACTGGCGTTGCTTGATAACCCTTTTCCTTTAGATAATCAACATATTCAGGTTCTTGATCAATATTGTGTTCGGTAAAGGGAATATTGTGTTCCTTCAGGAAACGTTCAGTCATGCGGCATTGAACACAGCCATTTTTGGTGTACACAGTTAGTTTATTCATTACGCTCAATCCTTATCTATATTAGTTAAATTATATTTTTGTTTGTGTTATCAGTATAAAGGCTCACTAACAAAAAATCAATAAAAAAACACCATATTTTGTGTTTGTAATATTATCTAAACACAAAATATGGTGTGTGATTGTTTGCCGCTATTTTTCTGTTAAAATAAGTTTAACATAGAATTTTATATACGGGAAAACTTTTGTTGTGCAGTTGGCGCTGTAAATTGATGAAAACAGATCGTAGCGCCACTATACAGGAAGGAAATTAATTTTGGCAAATTATTATTATTCAAAAAATCCAGACGTGGTTCATGATCAGCAAGAATGGAACTTTACCTTGCGGGGACAAGCAATGACTTTTGTAACTGATAACGGTGTTTTTTCTAAGCGAACCGTTGATTTTGGTACGCGAACATTACTGGATACGTTTAGCTTCGCTGATTTACCGGCGGGACCGTTGTTAGATGTCGGTGCTGGTTATGGGCCGATCGGTTTGACGTTAGCGAAAGAACAGCCACAACGACAGGTGGATCTGGTGGACGTCAATGAATTAGCATTGAGTTTAGCACGCGAAAATGCCACACGCAATCAAATCACTAACGTCAAAATTTTCTCATCAGATCAGTATGCAGCTGTTACTGGACAGTACGCGGCCATTTTAACTAATCCGCCAATTCGAGCCGGCAAATCAGTAGTACATGGTATTTTAAGTGGTGCGCATGCACATTTAGTCCCCAACGGTGTTCTAACCGTGGTGATCCAGAAAAAGCAGGGTGCGCCATCAGCACAGCAGAAAATGGAAGAAGTGTTTGGTAACGTTGCAGTGTTGGCTAAAAACAAAGGTTACTTTATTTTGCAAAGTCGACGGCTAGCTAATTAATACGGTTACATGTGATTTTGTGTTAGACTATAGCCATAGCAAGTATCTGATTATTACGAGGAGGCTCACCCATGAAAACAGGACAAAAACTTTTGCTTGGAATTGGTGTTACAGCTGCTGTAGCTGCGGCTGGCGCGTATTTAGCGGCGGATGCATTATTGGATAAATTGCAGAGTTATAAGAATCGTAATCGGGTCAAATCGTACGTCAAAGATAATTTAAATGGCAATCAGCATGTGTTAGATTTTGTTGATCGTTTAAATGATGATGATATTGATCATTTACTGCAAATGGCAGATAAGCTCGGCGATGTACGTGATCGGGTGAGTGATTACTCTGAACGGTTCCAAGATAAGGCCAGTGATTGGCGTGAACTTCTAAGTGATTATATGAAGAAAAAACAAAGTGATGAATAGGCGATCTGCCTATTTATTATTGAAATAACTGTAATATTTATTATGACAATATGAGGTGAGATTAAATGCAGCAAGTTAAATTTGATCAGGTACAGCTACCAGCATTGGGCATGGGTACTTGGCATATGGGGGATCAAGCGGCAAAAAGGGATGCTGAAATCAAGGCATTACGCTATGGTTTAGATCATGGCTTGCGTGTCATTGATACAGCGGAAATGTATGGTTCTGGCCGTTCGGAATCATTAGTTGGTACGGCTATTCAACCTTATTCACGGCAAGATTTTTTTATTATTTCCAAATTCTATCCTCAAAATGCCACTAAACAGCGAATGCAGCAAAGTCTAACGGCTAGTTTACAGCGTCTTGGGACTGATTATTTAGACTTATACTTACTTCATTGGCGCGGCCGTGTGCCGTTGGCAGAAACAGTTGCTGGTTTGGAAGATTTAAAGCGAGCGGGAAAAATTCGTCATTGGGGAGTTTCTAATTTTGATCAAGCTGATTTATTAGAGTTGCAGCAGATCAATGCCGGCCAAAACTTAGCGGCTAATGAAGATCTGTATAACTTAGGTGCGCGTGGGGTTGAATTTGATGTTTTACCCTGGCAACAACAACGACAAATTCCGTTCATCGCTTATTCACCGGTTGCACAAGGGGATAAGCGTTTCAATAATGATGCAGTTGTCCAAGCGGTTGCAGCGGCACATAATTTAAGTGCACAACAAGTTTTGCTGGCTTGGACTTTACGGCAACCTAATCTGTTGGCGATTCCGCAAACCAGTAATTGGCAGCATATGCAGGCTAATATTGCGGCTGCAGATATTATTTTGACAACGGCTGAATTAACCGCGCTTGATCGTGAGTTTCCGGCGCCAACACGCAAGCAGCCTTTAGAAATTATTTAGTTTTTCGTTGAGTGAATTATGCTAGACTAAATAGATAGTAGAGCGAGAGGTGAGCTGATGGTTCAATTCACAGCAGCAGAAAAAGAACAATATATGCGTGAAGCATTATTTGAGGCACAATCAGCGGCCCAAATTGGTGAGGTTCCGATCGGTGCAGTGGTTGTGCGTCAGGGTGAGATTATTGGTCGCGGACATAATATTCGTGAGCATACCCAAGACGCAACGACCCATGCTGAAATTCTGGCGATCCAAGAAGCTTGTTTAAATTTAAAAAGTTGGCGTTTAGAGGATGCAGCGCTTTTTGTTACATTGGAGCCATGTCCGATGTGCAGTGGCGCAATTATTAATTCGCGGATCGCAGCGGTTTACTATGGAGCTACTGATCCTAAGGCGGGGACGGCCGGTACTTTTATGAATTTATTGACGGATACGCGCTTTAATCATCAAGCAACTGTGGAATCAGGTGTATTAGCCGATCAGGCCCAAGCACAATTACGAAAATTTTTCCGTGGCATTCGTGCGCAGCGAAAAGCGGCCAAACAAGCAACTCGAGAAAAATTAGCAAAAGATGACGTAAAGGACTAGCTTTTTTGAGCCAGGTCTAATATAATAAGTATTGCCGCAAGGCCTTAAGGCAATGGTGTGCTTACGAATCGTGTCAGGTTCGGAAGAAAGCAGCACTAAGTAGGATACGTCATGTGCCTTTTGTTTATTTGAATTGAGACAGCTCTTAGTTGACCATAGACTAAGAGCTTTTATTTTGAGCTTTATGGTTATTGATCGTTAAATGGGTGCTGGATTTGGCGATTTGATCAATGAACCATTTTAATTGGGAAAACGTGCAAAAAAGGCAGATTATTGTGTATAGCTACGCTAGCCAAACGAGTCACTTCATGTCTCTTATTGCCTGGCTAGTACTTCATAATCTGAGCGCTTTTTTGACACTCTAGGGCCATGATTCTTGCGGTACGGTTTTTTGCCACAAGAATGGTTATCGTCCGTAACATCGAAGTTTATTAGCGTATTTGGCTAATAAACTACCTTAATTGTGAAGTAGAAAGGAAGCATGGGGTTGGCTTATCAAGCATTATACCGAGTTTGGCGGCCGCAACGGTTTGCTGACATTGTGGGACAAGAAACGATCACGCAGACATTGCGTAATGCATTAGAGGCGCATCAAACTAGCCATGCTTATCTTTTTACTGGTCCGCGAGGGACCGGTAAAACATCGGCGGCGAAAATTTTTGCCAAGGCAATCAATTGCCCGAATTTGAAAGATGGCGAACCCTGCAATGAATGTCCGACTTGCCAGGCGATCACCGCTGGTACCTTAAATGATGTGATCGAGATCGATGCGGCATCGAACAATGGGGTCGACGAAATTCGTGATATTCGTGATAAAGCAAAGTATGCGCCGACTAGTGCACCGTTCAAAGTGTATATTATTGACGAAGTGCACATGCTATCAACTGGCGCCTTCAATGCTTTACTGAAAACATTAGAGGAACCACCGAGTCATGTCGTTTTCATTTTGGCAACAACAGAACCGCATAAGGTCCCATTGACGATTATTTCGCGGACGCAGCGGTTTGATTTCCAACGGATCTCGGCACAGGCAATTTACAATCGTATGAGTTATATTTTGCAAGAAAAGGGGATCACCTTTGAAGAACCAGCGTTAAAAACAATTGCCAAAGCGGCAGAAGGCGGGATGCGGGACGCGTTAAGTGTGCTGGATCAGGTATTGTCATTTAGTGATAATCACGTGACCTTGGACAATGCGTTGCAAGTGACTGGTAGTGCGGCACAGCAGTTGCTGGCTGATTATATGCAGGCAGTTCAAAGTCACGATACGCCGCAAGCATTGGAATTGCTGCAACAAGTTTTGGCCGCTGGCAAAGATGCGGGACGCTTCATTGAAGATTTGATCGAATATAGTCGTGATCTATTGCTTTACCAGCAGGCGCCAGCAATGGTGGAGAAAATCGAATTAGGTAGTATCGATGATCAGTTTAAGCAGTTAAGTCAGGCTTTTGCTGCTGATGAATTATATCGGGTAATCGATGTGCTGAATGATAGTCAGCAGCAATTGCGCTTTACTAATCATCCCGATATTTATTTGGAAGTGGCGTCAGTCAAATTATGTCAGACGCCGACGATTCCGGTGGCTGCGGCTGCAACTCCAGAAACAACCGCCGAACTCAGTCAACTGCAGCAAGAGTTAAAAACTTTGCATCAGCAGTTGGCTACTTTACAAACTAATGGCGCTGCAACGTCACAACCGGCGGTACCAGTGCAGACACCACCACGGCGGGCTAGTAAGCAACATACCAATGTAGCAGCAATTTATCCAATTTTGGATCATGCCACTAAGGATAGCTTGCAACAATTGAAGTCAGTTTGGGCCGAGCTATTGCAAATGCTGACGGTACAACATCGGGCGTTAATGCACGCTTCGAAACCGGTGGCGGCAAGTCACGATGGTGTCGTTGTTTCCTTTGATAGTGACTTTTTACTTGATCGGGCTAATAGCAATCAGGCTATGGTTGATTCGTTGGAAAATGGATTGGATCGTTTGGTCGGTTATACGCCAAAGATCATTTTTGTGCCCCAGGATGAATGGCCGCAAGTACGTAAGTCCTATATTCAACAACATCAGCGCGCCAAACAACCGACAGAACAAACGGCTGAAACGAAAGTAGCACCGGTGGTTAGTCAAGCGGAAGCACTATTTGGTAGTGAAAATATTGAAATTAAGAATGATTAAAATTTTATCTCTTGAAAGGATGATCAACTATGATGCGTGGCGGAAATATGCAAGGTATGATGAAGCAAATGAAAAAATTACAAAAAGAAATGGCTCAGGCACAGGAAGAGTTAAATGCGCAAGAATTTAAAGGTGCTGCTAGCGATGACGCAGTTGTGGTGACTTTTAACGGCGAAAAGAAAATGCAAGATATCCAGATCAAAGCCGAAGCTATCGATCCGGAAGATCCTGACATGTTACAAGATTTGATTATTATGGCAGTTAACAATGCATTGACCAAGGTTGATCAAGAAACTGAACAAAAAATGGGTAAATACACCCGCGGTTTACCAGGAATGTAGCTTTTAGATATATTTTAAGGTACGGCTAGTTAAGTTTATGAAGATGTGTTTATTAGTATAAACGTGGTCGAAAAAGTACTGTCGCTCATTGGTGGCAACTCGCTATAGCAAGTATTAGATTTAGCACTTGTTCGTTAAATAGAGCTTACTTCTCGTTGACTACTCCACAGCAGAGGTAGCTATACCGCATAATTTGAGTGCTTTTTCAATCCACTCTAGGAAGGAACGTTGCAATGCAATATCCTGAACCAATTGCAAAATTGATCGAAAGTTATATGAAATTGCCTGGAATTGGCAGTAAAACGGCTACTCGGTTAGCTTTTTATACGATCGACATGCAACAAGATGATGTCACTGACTTTGCCAAAGCATTGATCGCTGCACAACGAGATTTGCATTACTGCAGTATTTGCGGCAATATTACAGAAGAGGATCCTTGTTTGATCTGCACCGATAAAAGTCGTGATCAGAGTACTGTTTTAGTTGTCGAAGGGCCTAAAGATATTATGACGATGGAACGGATGCATGAATATCATGGCTTATATCATGTGTTGCACGGTGTTTTATCACCAATCGAAGGTAAAGGACCTGAAGATATCAATATTGCTAGTTTGCTGAAGCGGCTGCAAAATGATACGATCAAAGAAGTGATCGTTGCTACTAACGCAACGCCTGAAGGAGAAGCCACGGCAACTTATTTATCACGACTGATCAAACCAGCTGGGATTAAAGTGACTCGTTTAGCTCATGGCTTGTCAGTGGGTAGTGACATTGAGTATGCGGATGAAATGACCTTACTGAAAGCAGTTGAAGGTCGGCAGGAAATGTAAACAACATTATTGCACAGTCTGTTTTTAATGGGTAATAATGGATAAGTAATTTTGTGGAAACGTACTACAAAAGGTAGATTATTCAACATAACTACGCTTATTAGTAAGCTAGGTTATGTTCCATAATCTGAGTACCTTTTTTAGCACTCTCTGGAAAGAGGTATTTAGATGTTTAAGCGTAAGCAGGATCAACGTTCTAAGCTGCAGAAAAGTTATGATGAAAAATTGCTCAGCGCGATTTATGAAGCGATGAGTGATTGGAATCGGGCTAAAGAAACAGTCATTTCAATTGACGATGCGGACGAAGAATTGATTTCACAAACGCAATTAGCACGGGCTAAATACTTATTTCTGTACCATGAAGCTCGTATTCGCGGTACGAAAGGTGATCGTTTGATGCCTGGAGCGGCGCGTAGTGAGCATGATTTCTTAGAATAAACGGTGATTAGAAAGTCGTGGCGAAATTTATTTTTCGTTGCGACTTTTTTTGCGATATTTTCGGTCGAAAGACGTTAATTAAGGGAAATTCCGATTAGACAGCAACGAAGACTTACAGTAGAATAAAAGTAGTTCAATCAGACGATAGTAAACGTTGATCTATTCAGAAAAGTGCTAGTTCCGGATAACGGATAAAGCATTAAAGTAGCGCAAAAATAACGTTAAGCGACAATAAGTATATATAGAAATAGAGGAATTAATGTGGCGGGTTTATTGATTACATTTGAAGGTCCTGATGGCGCTGGCAAAACCAGTGCTTTGACTGAGTTGGTGCCGCGTTTGCAGCAAATTGTGCGACGACCGATTGTGGTGACACGTGAGCCAGGGGGCAATCCGATTTCAGAGGCGATTCGCCAGATTATTCTTGATCCTAAAAATACGGCGATGGACAAGCGGACTGAAGCGTTACTATACGCAGCAGCGCGACGCCAGCATATTGTTGAAAAAATTCGTCCAGCCTTGGCAGCCGATAAAATGGTTCTTTGCGATCGTTTTGTGGACAGCTCATTAGCTTATCAAGGCGCTGGCCGTGATATTGGCGTGACGGCGGTGGGTAAGATGAATGAGTTTGCCACTGAACAGTTGGCACCAGATCTAACCTTATATTTGGATGTTCCTTCAGAATTAGGGTTACAGCGGATCGCGGCACATCGACAATCGCAAAATGATCGTTTGGATCAAGAAGCTTTATCGTTTCATCAAAAGGTCCGTGGCGAGTATTTAGCATTAGCCAAACAATATCCGCAGCGCATCAAGACAATCGATGCAACGCAGTCATTAGAGCAAGTTATTGTTGCGTGCCAGACCGTAATCACAACAACCTATCAGGACTGGTTTAATTAGTTGTACTGCGGTTAGCAGTCGATTTAACCAAGTCAGATCGTGTCATATAGGAGGAGTTTTAAATATGAAAATGATTTTTGCCATTGTGCAAGATAAAGATAGCAATCGCTTGAGCGCGGAGTTCGTTGACGCTAATATTCAAGCCACTAAGTTATCGACGACTGGTGGTTTTTTGAAAGCTGGCAATACAACCTTTATCATTGGGATCGCCGATGAGCGGGTGGATGAGGTATTGAAGATTATCAAAGAGACGTCGCACACACGCGAACAATTTATGACACCACCAGTTAGCTTGGATAACACGGTTGGTGGCGAAAGTACTTATCCAGTCGAGGTCCAGGTCGGTGGTGCGACTGTTTTTGTTTTGCCAGTCGAACAGTTTCATCGTTTCTAAGCGATGACATTGACGATTGAAACGCTGCAACCGCGCTTAGTAGCACTATTTCAAAGTGTGATTGCGCGTCAGCAGTTAAGCCAAGGCTACTTATTTAGTGGTGACACAGGAACTGGTAAAAGTGAGCTGGCTACATGGGTTGCATTGCGGTTATTTTGTACTCATGTGGTGGATGGTATGCCAGACGGTACTTGTAGTGAGTGTCAGCGAATTCTTAGTGGCAATCATCCCGATGTTGTCAAAGTGGCGCCAGAAGGACAGAGTCTAAAAATTGAGCAAATTCGCTTTTTGAAACAAGAATTGACCAAAAGCGGTATGGAGACTAACCAACGCGTATTTATCATTCAAGATGCCGATAAAATGACGGTCAGCGCTGCCAATGGCTTATTGAAGTTTCTTGAGGAACCTGCACCACAAACTTACTTGATTTTGACGACAACAGTTAAAAATCAGATTTTACCAACGATTATTTCACGCTTACAGATTATTGAATTTAATCGTTTACCACGGCCGCAATTAATTGCGCAACTAACGGCTGCAGGTATCAATACGGTTGACGCGGCGTTATTGGCACGACTGACTAACAGCTTGCCTACAGCTCAGGAATGGCTAGCCAGCGATTGGTTTGAGCCGCTACGGCAGAAAGTCTGGCAGTGGTTTGGCCACGTGCAAGAAAATAATCCGTTAGCATTTGTTGATGTACAAGCTAATTTGGTGCCTGTAGCTAAGGAACGAGCAATTCAAAATGAAGTGCTGGCCCTGATTTTATTATTATTACAGGATGTGCTGGCATTACATTTTGGCCGCGATACTGAGTTGAGTTTTCCTGGGCAAAGGACGCAATTATCAAAATGGGCTGAGAATGTTACTAATCAACAATTATTAACGCAAATGGAAGCTGCGTTGGCGGCACAAAAGTACTTAACTGCTAATGTTAGCTTTCAAAATACATTGGAGCATTTAACCTTGCAACTATTAAAATAGTAATATTTGATTATGCAGTTTATTCGTTAACCAGCTTAATTGTGAAGTAGAGCCATGTTTCTTGCGGCACGCTTTTCGCCACAAGAATGGCCATCGTCCGTAACATCAAAATTTATTAGCGTACTTGGCTAGTAAATGTCCTTAATTGTGAAGTAGAGCCATGTTTCTTGCGGCACGCTTTTCGCCACAAGAATGGCCATCGTCCGTAACATCAAAATTTATTAGCGCACTTGGCTAATAAATATCCTTAATTGTGAAGTAGAAAGGTAGGGGTGCGTGTATGGAAGTTATGGAAATTCGGTTTCAAAAGGCAGGCCAGTCGCATTGGGCGGTCAATCAGTTGCAGGTGCAAGCTGGCAGCCAGATCGTGGTTAAGTTCAACCATTGTCAAGATCTGGCACAAGTGGTGCGCGCACAAGAGCTAACGACGGATGAAGTTGCTTTAGATGAGATCGTGGTTGAGCGAACTGCTGTGGAAGCTGATTTGACGCACGCGGTCAGCAATCAGGCGGACGCACAGGCTGCCTTACACCAAGCGAGACAAATGGTGCGGCAACACCATTTACGAATGAAATTGACCATCGCACGCTATACATTGGATCGACATAAGTTGATTTTCTATTTCACAGCTGATGGTCGCGTGGACTTCCGTGAATTGGTCCGTGATTTAGCTAGTGTGTTCAAAACACGAATCGAGTTGCGTCAAATTGGTGTTCGTGATGAGGCAAAGTTGTTGGGCGGTATCGGGCCGTGCGGTCGTCAATTATGCTGTTCCACCTTTTTGGGTGAATTTGTGCCAGTATCGATCAAAATGGCCAAAAATCAAAATTTATCGTTGAATCCAACTAAAATATCTGGGCTTTGCGGTCGCTTGATGTGCTGTCTACAATTTGAAGATGACATGTATGAAGAAGCAAAAGCGGCGCTACCTGATTATGGAGAACGCGTACAAACCGTTGATGGACCTGGTAAAGTTGTTGGCATGAACTTATTATCGCACGTACTACGTGTACGTTTAGACGGCCATGAAGTGCCGGTAGACTACGATTTAGAAGAAATCAAGCAGCATTAATAATATATTGCTAAGCAACTATTCTAATTAAGTGAGATAGAGCCCTGTTTCTTGCGGCACGAATTTTGCCACAAGAATGGTCATCGCCACGAACATCAAAAGTTTATTAGCGTACTTGGCTAAGCAACTAGCACTAATTAAGTGAGATAGAGGTGAACAAAAAGTGGAGAAACGGGAGCTGTACGATAGTTTCGTACAACTAGAGGCCGATATGAAGCGTATGCTGGCCCGTATTGATGAAATGCAGACAGATATGACACAGATCTTAGAGCGCAATGCAGAACTGGAAATCGAAAACCAACATTTACGCGAACATTTGCAGGAAATTCAGTCTGAGGAAGTTGAGCACCAACAAGCAACAAAGCAACACGAGCAAACGCCACAATTGTCGAAATCGCGTGCTAACTTGGAAAAATTGTATGAAGAAGGGTTCCATGTTTGCTACCTAATGTATGGTTCACGGCGCATCGATGACGAGCCGTGTGCTTTTTGCTTGGACGTTATCTATGGTGAACGCCATTGATTTTTAGCTGAGCTTGAGACTCAGCTTTTTTATATAATAGTAGTTTTACTAATTTTTAGTGAAATAAATAATTTGACTTTTATTATCTTAATATTGTGGGATAGGAGCGATTGCATGCAGGAACAACGCAGTTTTGCTGCTCAGACATCAGGTACGTTATTTTTAGTACCAACGCCGATCGGGAATTTAGACGATATAACCATGCGCAGCATTAAAGTGTTGCAGCAAGTGGATTTGATTGCGGCAGAAGATACCCGTAATACGCAGCGATTACTTAATCATTTTGACATCACCACCAAACAGATCAGTTTTCATGAACATAATACGCAAGAACGAATTCCACGTTTGCTGGCACATCTGCAAAGTGGGCTGTCCTTAGCACAAGTTAGTGATGCTGGAATGCCGTCAATCAGTGATCCGGGGAAAGAATTGGTAGCAGCTGCGATTGAACAGGCGATTCCAGTAGTCCCACTACCGGGAGCTAATGCCGGTTTGACCGCTTTGGTTGCCTCAGGTTTGGCCCCACAACCGTTTTATTTTTACGGTTTTTTGCAACGTAAATCACAACAGCAATTAACTGAATTAGCACTGCTGAAAAATCATACTGAAACGATGATTTTTTACGAGGCACCACATCGTTTACTGAAAACTTTGACTAGCTTAGCCACAAGTTTTGGAGAACAGCGCCAGGTTGTTTTAGCCCGTGAAGTGACTAAGAAATATGAAAGTTTCTTGCGTGGAACCCTGGCTGAAGCGCTGGCTTGGTTCACCGAGCATGAGCCGCGTGGCGAATTTGTTATCTTAGTTGCTGGTAATCCACAACCAGCTGAAGCCGAAGATGATGCATATGCTGATTTAGATTTGCATGATTATGTCGCGCAACTAGTCAGTGAAGGCAGTGATCCTAAGCATGCCATCAAAGTGGTTGCTAAACAGCGGGATGTGGCCAAACAAACGGTTTACAAAGCGTACCATCAGTTTTAAATTTTTAACCGGTTAGCAGCTATGCTAGAATGAAATAGGGGGAAATTAACGTGGCGGCAATCTACACAGAACCACATCAAGTCACTTATTACGAAGGTGATACCAAAAATCAAATGACACTGGCAATGTTACTCAATGTTGCAATTCTAGTTTCCGAGCGCCAGAATGATCAATTAGGTTTAACCAATGAAGTCGTTCATGGCTACAATGTCGGTTGGGTCGTGACTCAATATCAGATTGAAATTGAGCGGATGCCACAGGTTGACGAGACGGTGATATTTGGGACGACAGCAACTGGCTATAATAAATATTTTTGCTATCGTGATTATTGGGTTGAGGATGCTGCCGGTAAACGATTAGTGACGATTCACAGTTCATGGGTCTTGATGAGTTACGAAACCCGTAGTATGGTGTCCGTAATTCCAGCGTTAGTACAACCCTATGCTGCACCTGAAATAAAGGGTATTAAACACTTTCCCCGAGTTCACCACGTGGACACAGCGAATGCCGAACAACAAGAATATCGTGTCCGGTATTACGACATTGATGCTAACCATCATGTCAATAACGTGCATTATTTTGACTGGATGTTCGATCATTTAGGGATGGCTTATCTAAGTAATCATGATTTAGTTCGTGTTAATATTCGGTATGAACATGAACTAACGGCTGGAGATATTGCTAGTAGCCATTATCAATTAGACGGGCTAACCAGCCAACACTTGATCAATAATACCGCTGGTAAATGTGCTGAAGCGGAAGTTGTTTGGCAAGAACATGAACAACTTAATTAGAAAATTAAGGACGCTCTAAAGTTTTCTAAGTTTTCTGTAACCTACTATGATTTATATTGCTCAGGTTTGCTGACACTGCTATACTGGGACAAGTATCTTGCTGGATTTACGGGTAAACTTGTTTTTGAACCGGGAATTCAGTATACTTACATTTGTTGTTTACACGAGGAGTTGTTGGAACAACCTACTTTGTAAATTTGAAGCAACACACCCTGTGCGTCTGCTTACGGCCTTACCTTAGTAATGAGTCGGTTTTAGGAGGATAATTATTGATGGAGAAAAAGGAAAGCGTAGGGGCTAATTGGCAACAATCACGGCTACTCACGTCTAACCAAATTAAATACCTTGAAAATATGCAAACACGTTCGAAAACTTATTTAGCGATCAAGCGGACCTGCGATATTATCGTTTCCGGATTGGCTTTAGTTGTACTCGTGCCAACTGTCTTTCTCGTCATGGCGATTATTTACCGATTTGGCGAGAATAAAGGACCGATGATTTATAAACAGCGACGAATCGGTAAAAACGGTAAGCCGTTTAAAATCTGGAAATTCCGCTCAATGGTTGTCAATGCCGACAAAAAATTAAAAGCAAATCCTGAATTGTATCGTAAATACATTGCTAACAGCTATAAGTTACCTGCAGAAGAAGACCCACGAATCACCAAGTTTGGTCGCTTTATTCGTAAAACATCGATCGATGAACTACCACAATTTATCAACATCTTCAAAGGTGATATGGCGCTAGTTGGGCCACGTCCAGTCGTTGAACCTGAGTTGAAAGAATATGGCGATCAAGTTGATAAATTGTTATCAATGACACCAGGGGCAATGGGCTGGTGGCAAGCCAGTGGCCGCAGTAACATTGAGTACCCTGAACGTTGTGAGGTTGAGCTATATTATATTGATCATGCGAGTTTGTGGTTTGATTTGAAGATTATTTTTATGAATATTGCTAGTATATTCAAACATACAGGCGCCTATTAATCTAAAACATGAAATGTGCTGGTGAATTTGATCAGCACTTTTTTTTTGAAATAAAATGATGGAGATACATATGAATATTAAAATATTGGTGGCAGCACATAAAAACTATGTTATGCCGCAAGATCAAAATTTATACTTACCTATTTTTGTCGGTAAAGACCTACACCCGGATGTTAATCATACTTTTCAAGGGGACAATACTGGCGATAATATTTCGGTTAAAAATGCTCATTACAATGAGTTGACGGCCATTTATTGGGCGTGGCGTAATTTGGATGCCGATGCGATTGGTTTGGTGCATTATCGGCGCTATCTCAGTTTGCATAAGCAAAAAGATTTGACTAGTGTGCTTGATCAAGCACAGGCAGAATCATTATTGCAAGATCATGATATTATCTTACCTAAAAAGCGCAATTACTATATTGAATCCAATTATTCACATTACGTTCATGCTCATCATGCGGAACCATTGGATTTGACCCGTAAAATTATTGAACAGGATTATTCGATGTATCTAAACGCTTTTGATGAAGTCATGCAGCGTAAATCGGCGCATATGTTCAATATGTTTATTATGAAGCAACAACCATTTGACGAATATTGCCAGTGGCTATTTGACATTTTAGCTAAAGTTGAGCAAAATTTGGATATTAGTGATTACAACCAGTATGAAGCGCGAGTCTATGGTTTTATCAGTGAGCGGCTGCTGGATGTATGGTTGGCAGTGAATGAGCAGTACCGGACAACTGAAGTTAATTTTGTTTATATGGAAAAGCAAAATTGGTTGGTTAAAGGTGGTAACTTTTTGAAGCGAATGGTTAAACCGAATTATTAGAATAAAGAAAGATATCAGTATATTTTGCAGTTTGATCGTTAATCTGGAAAGGAAAAATAATCGCGCGTTTTATAATCAAGTTAGCCAATTAGATCCAGCTAATTGAAAAAATAAAAAACACCAAGACAAATCTCTGTTATCATTGATGTTCCAACACAAAAATGAAAGAGGTTATTGTCTTGATGCAAGAACAGAATACCACAGTCCGAGAAAAAGGTCACCACCTAACTTCATTTGAGCGCGGCAGAATCGCCACGCTACACAGCCAAGGATACTCTAACCGCGCAATTGCTAGAGTTATCGGCGTTTGTCATCAAACAATCAGTAATGAACTACGCCGTGGTGAGATCGACCAAGTTAAAAAAGTGAACGGTCAACGGCAATATCACCGCGAATACTCGCCAGAAGCGGCACAGGCCAAATACGAAGCTAACCGAATGTCCTGTCATCGACCTTTGAAACTCGCTGGTGTCGCTGACTTTATCAACTACTTTACGGCCCATTTGCACCAAGACGGTTGGTCGCCTGATGCCGCGGTGGGCCGCGCTAAACTTGAAGGCTTATATCAACCTGAGGAGATGGTTTCGACCAAGACGTTATACCACTATATCGATGCGCAACTACTTGAAGTCCGTAATCTTGATCTGCTCGAAAAAAACCGGCGCCGCACCAAACACCACCATTCACCCAAGCATAAGCGTCTGGCCGGACGAAGTATCGAAGAGCGACCTAAAAGTATTGATCAGCGCCAAGAGTTCGGTCACTTTGAGTTGGATACCGTAGTCGGTAAACGTAACGGCCAAGAAAGTGTCATTCTAACGCTGATCGAGCGCCAATCTCGCTGTCAGATCCTGCGTTTGATTGATGGCCGTGACGCCGATTCAGTCAACTACGAACTGGCTAAGATCTGCCAAGAATACGGGCACATCATGAAGTCCGTTACCGCTGACAACGGGGCAGAATTCGCAGCGGCGGGGACGGTGCTTGACGGGGTTGCCGACCTTTATTATGCCCACCCTTACCGCTCTTCAGAACGAGGCACAAATGAGGCGCATAATCGAATGATCCGTCGTGATGTGCCTAAGGGCCTGTCCATGGATACTTTAGGCCCTAGTGATATCCAAGCAGTGGAAGCCAAGCTAAACAACTTACCACGCCGGCAGTCAGGTTACCAAACCCCAAAAGAGCTTTTCTCCGCTGCCGCTGGCTAAAGATTGAATCTTTAAAATATGAATATCAATGAAAATACTGTCTTGCCGGGATTTATTGCGTGGCTAATTTGTTCTTGCAATTTGGGAAGGAAAAATAATGAGCCGTTTAAAGAATTTTATTAAGCATAGTGACTTGATTGGAAATATCTATTTTCAGATTATGCGTTGTATTTTAGCTTTATTATCGCATGTGGTATCTGTCCGCTCTAAGCAAATTTTATTAACTAGTTATTCAGGGCGTCAATATAGTGATAGCCCCAAAGCAATTTATTTAATGTTAAAAGCAGATCCTGAATTTAAGGATTATACTTTTCTATGGGGGTTTCAAAGGCCAGGAGAGTTTCCAGAAATCCCTGAGAATGAAAAATTATCGATTGACAGTTTTCGGTATTTCATTAAATTACTTCAATCAAGATATTGGATTTCTAATACTTCGATCGAACGTTTAATTCCTTTTAAAAATGCTGAGCACATTTATATAAATAGTTGGCATGGGATTCCTTTGAAACATCTTGGACCTGATGAAGCTCACTTAGAATTTCTACCACGGAATTGGTATCGTAAAGTTAGTTTTGATCTTTTACTTTCTTCTGGTCAATATGATCATGATATTTTTAAACATATTTTTCCAAATACAAAACAAATTAAAATCACTGGATTACCGCGCAACTATGAGCTTGTGACAACATCTGATCATGAAAAGGAAGCAATTAAACAGAGAGTTGTGCAACAGTTAGGCCTTGATCCAAATAAAAAGAGTATATTATATGCGCCTACCTTTAGGGAGTATCAGCAAGTAGCTGGTCATAACGATTTTAAAGTGCCGTTTGATGATGATTTTTTTCGGCGAATGAATGAGAAGTATAATTTTATTTTTCGGGGACATTATTTTGTTGAACGAACCGAGAATAGTGATCATATATTTGATGCATCTAAGTATCCAGATTTAAATGAGTTGTTTATTTCTACGGATCTTTTGATTACCGACTATTCTAGTTTAGTGTTTGATGCTGCATTACTGGAAAAACCAATTATATTGTATTTGTACGATTTAGAAGAGTATCGCAAATTGCGCGGATTTTACCGTGATCCTGAGGAACTTAATTTACCTAAGTCCTATTCGCAACAAGAGTTAGAACAACAAATTGGAGTAAGCCTAAGTAATACTTATGAGTTGTCTATTGAACACGAGTTTAACCACGAGTATAATCAGCGGCTGGATTTAGACTATAAGGCGATTAAGTCGTTATTAAAAAAGTAAAAATATTAGAGATCATTTTTAAACTCTAGTTTATTTTACGGCCTCAACCTTAAAACTTTAAATTAGATCTATGCTAATAAATTTTAAGATTTTTCTTGTCGTGTTTCAGTAATTGTAAGGTGTTTTATATTGAAGGAGATGCTAGCAAATGGAAAAAAGACTTACATTAGGAGACCTATTAAAAATTATTTTAAGATTCTGGTATATCCCATTAGTTTTATTAATAATTGGTGGTTTTTTAAGTAGAACATATGCTCAAAAAAAGTATGAACCTATTTATACAGCAAAATCCACGGTCATAGTAAAACAAAAACATGCTAGTAGTAATCATCTTGAACAACAGATCAGTGGGGAATTGCAATTAATGCCTACTTATCAGGACTTCATTAGTTCTGATAAAGTGATG
This sequence comes from Loigolactobacillus coryniformis subsp. coryniformis KCTC 3167 = DSM 20001, assembly GCF_002706425.1. Taxonomy (NCBI): domain Bacteria; kingdom Bacillati; phylum Bacillota; class Bacilli; order Lactobacillales; family Lactobacillaceae; genus Loigolactobacillus; species Loigolactobacillus coryniformis. Next base: position 1,111,150 of record NZ_CP017713.1, read on the forward strand.
GAAAAAGTACATAAACAATTAAAGAAAAGTACTTCACGTAGTGAAAGCGTTACTGAATTACAAAAAAAAGTTGCAGTAATAACTAAAACTAATTCATTAATTTTGAATATTCAGTCCTCTGATCGTTCAAAGAGTAGTGCGATAAAGCAAGCTAATATAGTTGCTCAAGTTTTTAAAAAACAAATTCATACTATATCTTCAACAAGTCAAGTAAGAGTTATATCTAAGGCAAAAAGTAAAAGTGTGACTACTTCTGGTTTTAGTGGTAAAAACCCATTATTGTATGGTGCTATTGTTGGTGCTGTGTTAGGAATTTTTATTGAATTTATAATTGGTGTTTTGATAAACCGTAAAGACTAAAATACACGATACTTTATGATTGGAGGGGTGGTTCTGTGGCACAATGGCTAGTTTTAATTGGTCTTTTTACGAAGACATATGGATCATCGATTCCAGTTACAATGACGTCTATTCCCGTTTATCTTTATTTTGTTATATTTTGTCGGCAAATTTGGCTACGACCAAACAAATTTAATAAACTTGTTTTGAATTCAAAAGTAGTTTTTTGGACTTTTATTGTTATATTGGATCAGTTGTTAATGATTGGTTTTAGTTACTATAAAACGCTACAACCGGATTTCACACGAGGAATTTTTAATGGTTCTGTAAATGCGATTCTTTTTGTGGCAAATGTATTTTTGATTTATTATTTACTGATGTTACTAATTGATAGTGAAACGCAAATTTTAAGTTTTGTACGTGGTACAATCAAAATATTTATTGGTTTTATGTGTTTTGTGTTACTGCCACAAGTTGTTGCTACCGTAAGTCATATATTTGATGGTTGGGTTAATTTAGTAGGTAATTTATTTGAGGCAAGATATATTGGACGTGATGATTTTTATCGGATGGGGAGTTATGTAACAACATTACATCGGGTTAATGGATTTTCATCAGAGGCAAGTTTTTTGGCTGCTTTATTAGGTATAGTGTTTGTGCCATTTGTCTTAGCTGCCATTCGTTATAATTTCTCTTTTTTCAAGAATCGAGTCGATTCAAAAACAACGAAATATTATATGTTGTTTTTAATAGTAAGTTTTGGCGTTTTATTTTTTGCTAAGACTACTACTGGTATTGTGGTTATCATACTTTCTAGCTGCATATTATTAATTCGTTCAAATGGTAAACAACGAAAAAGAATGGTAAAGGTCGCTTTTTTTGTAATAATAGTCGTATTTGCTCTTTATTTTGGGGTTCCATATGTTCAAGATTTATTAAATAATTATCTTTTTAAAAAACAGGGAACTTCTAATCGTTTCGGCGGAACTATTGGATTACTATTGACATTTTTACATTATCCTTTAACTGGTGTTGGTGATGGTTTTACTAGCTTTTATAATTTCCAATTTGTTCCAAAAGATACTATTCGTAACTGGGAATTTCAAAATGTTTTCTTACAGTCTGGTTATCCAGTATTGAGTGTATGGGGAGGATGGCTAGCAGGATTTGGTCTTGTTGGGGTAGTACCAGTGGGTATGTTTATTTATCATAAATGCAAAACTGCGGTTAAATTGTATCAAGATATATCTTTCATGGATAATGAGCAACTCACGCTTTATCAGGTTTTGATTGAGAGCTTTTTTTACTCACTATTCATGTTTTGTGTTTTAGCCTTATTTACATTCTCATGGAGTGATAATATTTATTTTGTGATCTTCTTTTTTTATCTTGCAGTGTTTAGAATCATTAGAAATCAACTAGATAATTCGAAATAATTCCGAATCATTTATTTTCTAGACGCTTTAAAAACATTAAATTATTGGTGCCGGATAACTTTTAACTAAACTATAAAAATTGGGATGATTTAAATGACGACTGTATTAACTTATGGAACTTTTGATTTATTGCATTGGGGACATATTAGACTGTTAGAGCGCGCAAGTAAGTTAGGTGATCAGTTGATTGTTGGTTTGTCAACGGATGAATTTAATGCTCAAAAACATAAGGAAGCTTACCATAGTTATGAACATCGTAAATATATTTTGGAAGCTATTCGTTATGTAAATCAAGTTATTCCGGAAAAAAATTGGAAGCAAAAGATTTCAGACGTTAAAAAATATCATGTAGATATTTTTGTTATGGGTGATGATTGGAAAGGACAGTTTGATTTTCTAAAAGAGTATTGTCAAGTGATTTATCTACCAAGAACAGAGGGCATTTCAACGACAAAAATAAAAGATGATTTAAATTTTGATCATCCCTCAACCAATAGTAAATAAAATTTTTTCTGCATCGATTCTATTAATCAGCTACAGAATAGAGCCAACAATACTGGAGTATTATAATGAAAATATTAGTAGTTTGTAGGACGTTAAAACAGGGCGGCGGAATTTCGGAATGGATTCTTAACTATTATCGTGAATTAGCTAAGAAAACAGATGTTTCAATTGATCTGTTGGTTGAAGAGAAGAGTGCCGATTTCACTAGAATTAATATTCCACAGGAATTTAATATTATAAATATTCATAGTCTAAAATCTAACTTTTTTGGTTACCTTTCAGATTGGTATCGGATTAGTCAAAAAGTAGAGACAGACTATGATTATGTTCATATACATTTAGACAATTTTGTTCGTGTCTTTTATCTACCTTTCTTAAAGAATAAAAATAATATTATTCTGCATTCGCATAATTCATATAACGATGATGTCACCAATAGTTTTATAAAGCGTTGTATTCATAATATTGGTAAACAAATTGTTAAACACGGACGATTTATTCGTTTTGCTTGTTCTGATTTAGCAGCTGCCTGGCTTTTTGATGAAGCACCATATAAGCAGATTAACAACGGTGTTAATTTATTGGATTTTCAATACGATGGCGCAACGCGAGCAGCGTATCGCAAGAAATTAAATTTAATTGACAAGACGGTTTATGGTCATGTGGGTCGTTTTGTTTATCAAAAAAATCAACAACGTTTAGTCAAAATTTTTTCTGAAATATATAAGAGTAATAGGAATAGTGTTTTATTGTTAGTTGGTACTGGTACTGAACAAGACAAGGTCAAACAATTGGTTAATGAACTTGGTCTAGAAGAGGCTGTTTATTTTTTAGGGCACCGTAATGACGTAGCTCAACTCTTGAATGCACTAGATTTCATAATTTTTCCATCGCACTATGAGGGGCTTCCAATTGCCTTAGTTGAAGCGCAAGCTAATGGAATACCTGTTTTTTATTCTGACAGTATTACAAAAGAAGTTGAGTTGTTACCCACTTCCTTTGCCTTTTCATTACATGATAATGATATTCAAATTGCACAAAGAATTTTACAGGCGCAATCATTATTGAATCGAAAGTCAGCAACAACAATTTTGAAAGCTAAGGGGTATGATCGTAATGATGTTGTTGAGAAGCTTTATCATTTTTACAAACAAGATTAAGGTGGAAAAGTTTTGAAGAATATTGCAGTGATTGTAACTTTTAATAAAAAAACAATGTTAGTTGAATGTTTGAATGCGCTATTGAGTCAAACTGTTAAATTAGATGGTATTGTCGTGTTTGATAATGGCAGTAATGATGATACTAAAACATATTTGCAATCAATTGAGGATTCGCGAGTTCATCCTATATTTTCAACTGTCAATCTGGGTGGAGCTGGTGGATTTAATAGAGCCATTAAAGCAGCAATGGAATATGATCCAACGGCCGTTTGGATTATGGATGATGACTCTATTGTTAAGCCTAATGCTTTGGAAGAATTAGTGAGTGCAAAAGAACAGTTGAAAGACAAATATGGTTTTTTGTCCAGTAATGTTCTTTGGACGGATGGTAATCCATGCTTGATGAATATTCCTGAGGTTGATAAAGTTTGGAATAGTCAGATGACAAACGGGTTAGTGAAGTTAAAGCATGCTTCATTTGTTTCAATGTATGTTAACGCCCAAGCAATAAAAAAAGTAGGTTATCCAATTTCTGAGTTCTTCATTTGGGGAGATGATATTGAATATTCTGAACGGATTTCTCAACACTATGCTAGTTATTTTGTACCTAAAAGTACAGTAATACATAAAATGAAAGATAATGTTGAGGTGAATATTCTAACGGATGATCCTAACCGCATATCTAGATATTATTATGATGTAAGAAACAAGTTTTATAGGTTTAGAAAAAAAGGTATGAAGTATTTAGTAAAATATATTCTTAGAATTATTTTACTAAATTTTAAAGTTATCTTTGTCAATAACCAACATAAATTACGTAAACTTGGTATTATTACAGAAGGTTTTTTTGCTGGTGTTATTTTTAATCCAAAAATTGATAAGTTCAGTAATAAGAATAATTGATTGTGACATTGTTATATACTAATTAATCTTAGTTTGTTAATTATTACAACTAAGATTTTTATTTATAGTTTAGTGCTAGAATACCAAATAATTTCTCTTTTATTGTAGGCGTATAATTAGTACTTAAGATTAGGTAAAAACAGGTGAAAGTGATGATTCTTTTTGAAATCAAAAATAAGTAAAGCTTCGATAATTCCATTTTTTGCTGGTGTTCTTATTTTATTACATTATATTTTAGTTAGCAGTGTAACTCCACCTACAAATAATGGTTTGGGAATTCGCTATTTATTTTATTGGTTATTAGTCATTATTAGCAGTATTGGAACAAATCTTTTGGCTCTATATCTTGGCTATACTGCTATGAATGATAAATATCCTTGACGTAAGTTAGTAAAAATTGCGCTTTATTTAGGATTGACAGTTGCTACTAGTGTTATTATCGGGATTGTTTTCTTTCATCGCTTTTCTGCAAAAGATCTATGGCTAATGTTCGTTCCTATTAGTCACGCCGATTTTCCATTTGCTGCTTCAATGCTTATTTGGTACTCCTTAGGTCCAATTTTAGCACAAGGTTTAGCACACATTTCGCAGGCAGCCCGACATACACTAGCTTTCTTATTAACTTGGTTTACTCTAATTATTCCCTTTATTTTTGCGAAATCTGTCTGGGGAATAAGTGATGCTAATAATATTGTTTGGGTGGGTGTGCTCTACGTATTTGGAATTTTGATTGCTAATGGCGAATATAAATGGATTACGCGTAGGTGGGCAGTTTCTACAATAGTTATTGGATTGGGCGTTGCCGCCATCATTTTAAGATTCAGCTCAATCACAGCTACTCCAAATCTCTTAAGTGGACGCTTTTTTTCTATTCATTCATTAAATGTTGCTTTGATTAGTTTTGCAATATTTGGTGTTCTAATTCAAATATCAAGAATTTCTTTTTTTAACTTAAACAAAGCTCATTGGCCTAATTGGTTTGCCATGATTGCTTATTTTGTTTCTTGTCTTCCAATTGTAACGAGCTTTTTAAATGAAAGCTTTTTTATTAAGGAGAACTTGAGCTCTCTTGAATGGTTATTATTGATTGTTATTTATTTAGTGGTATTTATTGTATTAGTCACTTGTTTAACTGCAATATTTGCGATAATTAGTCGATTTAAAATATTTAAACGACTGATCGATGACTTTCCAATAAAAAAATTTTCTGATTTTACTCAATTACCGCAACTATTTCAAAAGAAAATTCGTGATAATTGGCGAATCTTACTCGTTATTTGTAATGGAGTACTCTTTACTTTTGTACAGATGTTCATTTCTTCTTTGGCTACAACTAGCTTTTCAATTGAAATCGTAAAAAATATTTTCAAAACTTCATCAGGTCCAATATTGTTAAGCACAATTATTTTTACTTGTTTTTTCTGGTTATTATATAGTTTAATCAATCGTTTTTGGCCAGCTTTACTTTTTACTATTGGAGTGTCAATTTTTATTACCGTGGCTGAATTCCTAAAAATTAGTTTACGTGATGAGCCAATTTTACCAGCCGATTTATCTATGGTTACTGCTCTTAGTGAGATTGCTAAAATGATCAGTCCAGTCATTATTGTTGCAGCTAGCTTACTAATTATTATATTAGTTACAGCTAGTTTAATTTTACAAAAACATTTAGGTGGAATGTATCCGCAATACGCTTGGAAAAAGCGTGGTTTGATAATTGTTCTGATGTTAATATTTTTTACTGGTGGTTTTTGGGTTAATCATGAAAATTCTTTACCGTACATCGTTTTTAAGGCTTTTAATGTAAGTTCTTGGTTTTATGATCAAACAACAGGTGCTAAGATGAATGGACCAATACTGCAATTTATTAATAATTTAGATGTGAAAATTATGGATAGGCCCGCGGGTTATTCTAGAGTAAAAATACAATCGATAATGGCTAAATACGATTGTCAGGCTAAAGTAATCAATAGAAAGCGAACTAATAGCCTGAGTAACCAAACTATTATTTTTGTTTTAAGTGAGAGTTTCAGTAATCCCAATAGAATACCAGAAATGAAAGTTACACCGAATCCCATACCATATTTAAGTAATTTAGAAAAAACTACGGATTCTGGGTTAATGTTAAGTTCTGGATACGGTGGAGGTACTGCTAATATGGAGTGGCAGGCTTTGACGGGATTATCAATCAGTAATTTGTCACCAACATTACCAACACCGTACACTCAGTTAGTGCACCAACAAAAAACGGCACCAGCTTTTACAAATTTATTTGATTCTAAGATTGCTATCCATCCTTTTAACGCTAGCCTATATAATCGTAAGCAGGTCTTTAAAAAATTTGGTTTCAACCGATTCTATTATGAAGGCAGTAAGTATAAAATCAGTTACAAGAAGCGTTTAGGAACAAGTCCTTATGTTTCTGATGATTCGGCATACAAACAAACCATGAAAATCGTAAATCAAGCTCAATCAGGTTCACAGTTTATTCAGCTCTCAACAATGCAAAATCATATGCCATACACTAATTACTATAAAAACGGTAAAAAATTTAAAATTACCGGTTCAGCATTTGATTCGGCTAATGCTTCCAGTGTCCAAACATATACGCAGGGAATTTATTATACTGATAGAGCGCTGAAGGAATTTATTTTGGAATTAGATAAATTAGATAGGCCGGTTACAGTTGTTTGGTATGGAGATCACTTAGCATCCTTATATAAGTCTAATTTAATGAATAAGTACCCAATTCAGCTCCATGAGACGGACTATTTTATATACAATAACAAAAATCACAAATTATCATACACAAATAGATTAGTCAGTCCTTATTCGTTTTCAGCACTTGCCCTTGATAATGCTAATAGTAAAATAACTCCATACTATGCGCTTATAACTAAAGTAACCGAAGATTTACCTGCAATGACAACTAATCCATCGACATCGCAAATCAATGCAGTCAATGGTGGAAATGTTTTTGTTGGGCAAAATAGTAAACTGATCAAATATAAGGCATTAACTAAGAAGCAAAAAGTTTTATATCATGATTACCAGTTGATTCAATATGATATTGTTGCTGGAAAACAATATTCGACTAAATGGGCCGAACAGAAGATTAAGTAGACAATATTATTAGGTTCAGTCGGCAAAACGATTTATGATTTGAAAAACACTATGAGTGAGGAATATTGAATATGTTAGTTTCAAACAAGATAAGAATTAAGTTAACTCTAGTGCAAATAATGCGGGTTCTAGCGTTATTGATATTTATAGTAATTGGTGTACAAGCAATCTTTTTTACAAATAATTTTTTTGGCTCTAAGATAGGTTTGTCAGCGTTTAATATTGTTATTGGTAGTGTGATGCTAATTGCTGTACTTTGTTTGCTTGTCAGTTGGCTGAAGCGATTGTCTTTAAAGAAGCAACGTGCAGTACTATGGATTCTGATGTGTATGTGGCTGTTGTTGCAGCTATTCTTTGATTTTTATGTTCAAGGTGCTCAAGGTGTTGATGATTTAGATGTTAGATTGCAAGCACATAAGTTAGCTGCTGGTGATATCAATTGGTCGGGTTATTTTCATGTGTGGCCTAATAATGTTAATATTGCGATTTTTTTTAGTTGGATAATTAGATTCTTTAGATTGATTGGAATAACTGATACTTGGTTGCTGTTTAATTTATTTATCACATTAATTACTTTTGTAACACTAGTCATGGGGACTAAAATACTTGATAATATTGTTTCTTTTGAAGCAAAAATAGTATTATGGACCTTTATTTTATTTTATGCACCATTTTACGTAGTTAATTTTTATTCTTATACTGATCCTATAGCAGCATTTTTTGTTGTGCTCAGTTTTTGGGAGCTTTCTAAGCTAGGTGCACATAATAAATGGGATCTTATACATCTTCTTTGCGGGATTATTTTAATTGTTTGCGGAACACTAATAAAAACAAATGCGGTTATCTTTGTTATTACAATACCTATTTTTATTTTTTTCAAGTATGGTTGGAAAAAATTGGCTCAGTCTTTATTAATATTAATTATTGTTATGGGATTGGGAATTTTTTTTCAAAATAAGATTCAGTCTCAATACGAGTATTCTGAAAATAGTGAAGTGAAATTTCCAACTGAATATTGGATTGCTTTATCCTACAATAAATATTCTAAGGGAACAGTGAAATCGAATCAGTATACTTGGAGTTATACAGGCAGAGTTAAGGGTGTTAAGAACAAGGTTAAAGTTGACAGGAAACTGATTAAAGATGAAATTCGTTCATTAGGATTAAGTGGTGTCTTGAAACAATATTTGGATAAGACTAACGTAATGTATTCCAGCGGAAATGCTGGCATAATAATGCGTGATTTCTCCATATATCCAAAATATTCTAAAATTACAACTTATTTGAGTGGAACAAATGGAAATTTGATGTCTTATCTAGCACAAATTGTTTACACCGTGGCGATAATTCTGGTTGCGTTTCAGATTGGCTATATGTTTTTAAGACGTATGTCTGTGACATTATTTGATATGTTTTTAATTTTCTTCATTGGTCTTTATATGTTCCATATTCTGCTCTGGGAAGTAGAAAATAGATATTTATATTTAATTTTACCGTTGATATTTGTTTTTGCAGCTTACTCATTTCTAAGTAATAATTTAGAGAATGAAATAACTGTATTAGTTGGTCACTCAAGTCGCGGTAAATGGCTGATTACTGCCCTTATTATGACTATAATTGGGACTTTCTTGATTGGAAACTATAGTTTAATAGAATTCAAAAATAGTAATTATGTGGCCATACAACAACAAACATTTTTTAGAACTGATTCAATAAAATTAAAGCCACAGGAGTCTATTGAACAGACTTTTAAATTGAGTGTGGCGCCTAAGTATTTAAAATTAAATTTAGGATCAAAATATGACCATTTTCATACTACATTGATTGATTTAAAAACACATAAGAGCATATTATTTGGTCAGCAGAATGGCTATTATAAATTGAAAGCTAATTCAGGAAATATTTTAATTAAAGTAACTAATAAGTCAAATCATAAACAAGATTTATCGGTGAATAAATCAAAGGATATGAAATTAGCACAGAGTATGATTAAAGTTAAAGATGTGCAACAAAAAAAGCATAGCGGTCTATATTTAAATGAAGGATTTTATCGTGATGGTTCATACCCATTTTCAAAAAAAATTTATTGGTTTGGTGCCTTCTTACTAATAATATTAGTGGCGATAGTATTGGCAGTAGTGTGGAGAGTTTAATTGTATAGCTGGAGTTTTCTTATAATCAAGGCTAGGTTACAATATTATTTGTTGCCTAGCCTTGTTGTATTTAAGCGTAATATCTATTGTAGAAACGATATTTTAATTTTTATTTGGGTTAGATTAATAGGGGGAAAGTTTATGCATGCATATTTAATAATTGCCGATCGTAATTTTGATCAATTAAAAACTTTGTTGAGGACACTAGATGATGAACGTAATGATATTTATTTATTAATTGATGCTAAATCACATTTCCAAGATCAAAGTTTACTAACTAGTGTGATTAAGAAGTCAAGAATTATTTTAGTAGATCCAATAAAAATATTTTGGGGAAGTTTTTCTCAAATTCGGGCCGAATTATCATTGTTTAAGGCTGCCGCGCCTAAAAAATATGAATACTATCATTTGCTGTCAGGGCTTGATCTACCATTGCAATCGCAAGATAAAATTCATGCTTTCTTTGAACAAAATGCGGGCAAGGAATTTCTAACCTTTTCTGATAAGTCAATTGCTGAGAAAAATAAAATAAACGATCGTTTAGACGTTCATTTATTTCCTGATATATCCAGTAGGACTTTTAAATCTAGAATTGGAAAAAAGTTATATCGCTTGTATAGAAAGTTTGAGCACATATTTGAACATCTATTTAAAATTGGGCTTAATAAGTTAGATTGTCCGTTGGGATATGGGTCGCAATGGGTTAGTATTGATCATTCTTTGGTCGAGTTTATATTAAGCAAGGAAGGCTGGATTAATATGAATTTTAAGAGTGCTATTCTTTGCGATGAAGTCTTTATACACACATTAGTAATTAATTCAAAATTTAAAGATAGAGTCTATGCAATAAAAGGAGTATTGGATCATCCAGAAGATGTACAAGGAAATCTGCGTTATATTAATTGGTGGGATGGTAATCCGCATACTTGGACAATAAAGGATTGGCCAACGTTAGAAAGTGTTAGCCAAGGTAATTACTTTTTTTCTAGAAAATTTGATGAGCTTGTGGATAAGGAAATTATAGAAAAAGTTATTCAATCATTATAATAAAAAATACGTTTATAGTCTTAGCAAGAATCATTAATAATGATTCTAAAGGATGCTGATTAGTGAATTTGAAAAAAATGTGACTTTTTCAATTATCTGAAAAAACAATTAAAAATTGAGTTATAGTTAAAGAGTATTATATCGCGCGTTTTATAATCAAGTTAGCCAAATACTTTTAGCTAATTGATAAAATAAAAAACACCCAGACAAATCTCTGTTATCATTGATGTTCCTACACAAACAATGAAAGAGGTTATTGTCTTGATGCAAGAACAGAATACCACAGTCAGAAAAAAAGGTCAGCACCTAACTTCGTTTGAACGAGGCAGAATTGCTACGCTGCACAGCCAAGGCTATTCCAATCGTGCAATTGCCAGAGCGCTTAATGTTTGTCATCAAACAATCAATAATGAATTGTGCCGCGGCGAGATCGACCAAGTAAAAAAAGTGAATGGTCAACGCCAATATTACGCTGTATACTCACCAGAAACAGCACAAGCTAAGTACGAAGCTAATCGAGCCCACTGTCATCGACCTTTGAAACTCGTCGGTGTCGCTGATTTTATCGACTATTTTACGACTCATTTGCGTCAAGATGGTTGGTCGCCTGATGCAGCAGTAGGACGGGCCAAACTTGAAGGCTTATATCAACCTGAGGAGATGGTCTCGACCAAGACGCTATACCACTATATTGATGCCCAGTTACTTGAAGTCCGTAATCTTGATCTACTCGAAAAAAAGCGCCACCGTGCCAAACATCATCACTCGATCAAGCACAAGCGTCTGGCCGGACGGAGTATTGATGAACGGCCTAAAAGTATCGACCAGCGCCAAGAGTTCGGCCATTTCGAATTGGACACCGTGGTGGGCAAGCGCAACGGTCAAGAGAGTGTGATCTTAACGCTGATCGAGCGTCAATCCCGCTGCCCAATTCTACGTTTGATCGATGGTCGTGATGCCGATTCAGTCAACTATGAGCTGGCCAAGATCTGTCAAGAATACGGATCAATCATGAAGTCAGTTACTGCCGATAATGGCGCTGAGTTCTCGGAAGTTGGCGCTGTACTTACCGGTGTCGCTGACCTTTATTATGCCCATCCATATCGTTCCTCTGAGCGTGGGACTAACGAAGCGCATAATCGAATGATCCGCCGCGATGTACCCAAGGGTCTATCCATGGATATTTTGGGTCCTCATGATATCCAAGCAGTTGAGTCAAAGCTAAACAATTTACCGCTGAAGGCGGCATCGTGAATTAACCAAGTGAGCGTAAAAATTGACCACACTCGGCGAAAGAATTGACCAACTTATGCGAAGAAAATTGACCATACGACTAAAAGAACCCACTAAAGTGGGTTCAAACATTGTTATTGCTCTAGGTATTCTTTGATCAATTTAATACCAATATCAACGAGCTCATTCTCACTAATTTGTTCATTGCTTTGAAGCATGGCCATTGTTAACCGATCAACCAATTTATTTTCAAAGCTTTCTTCTATCGAGTTAAGAAAGTAGTAACTAGCGAGCCGATTGCGCACATCTTCTGGAATCATACAGAGTCACCTCGTAATCCATAGCGTTCACGCATTGATTTATCGCCTTGAATTAAAATCGGGTAGGCATCATGGATAATGCGATCAAGGATTGCATCGGCTATTTGTGGATTACCTAGTTTATTATGCCATCCATCTGGCGCAAACTGTGAACAATAAATGGTTGATGATTGATGTAATCGACTTTCTACTAGCTCTAAAACATAGGTAGACTGCTCTAAAGACAACTCCGTTAACAACCATTCGTCAATGATTAAAACATCAACTTTTTTATAGCGAGCTAATATTTTATGAAAATTTCCATTAGCTTCATGCTTAGCTACAGCTAAGTCGTCTAAAAGTTCTGGCAGCCGAACATACTTCACCTTATAAAATTGGCGACATGCTTCTATGCCTAAGGCATTAGCGAGCCAAGTTTTACCATTGCCAGATGCGCCCATCAAAATAATATTATGATGCTCACGAATGTAGTTCCCTGTTGCTAGTTTTTGGATTAGCTTACGATCCAATTTGCGATCTGGCAAATAATCTATTTCGGCTAACGCAGGCTCTATACTCGGAAAATCAGCGCTGTGTAATAGCCGACTAAGCTTATTAGATTGCTGTCTGGCATAAGCACCATCGACAATTAATTCAAACTTATCTTCAAAATCCATTTGTTGGTATTCTGGTTGCTGTTCCTGAACTTCTAAAATCTCAACCATAGCGTTGAGTCGCATTTCTCGTAATTTACGCTTAGTTTCATCTGATGTCATTATCTTTTTCCCCTTCGATTCCAAAATAGGCTGCGCCACGCGTGAAGCCATAAGTGTTTTGTGCACTTGCATTGTGAGGTTGCTCCTGTTGTTGGCTACTGCGTAATAAACGCTCGATTACTGGCACCGTTGGTGCTGAGGCAATTTTTATAATATCTTGGCAAGCCTGCTCAATCGCTTCACTGGAGTACTTACGGCCAAAATTCTTTAAACGAAGGGTTGCTTTCAGTGCTTGCTTTTCCACTTTTGCCGATTTAAGCAAATAACGAACGACTTCCGTTGTTGCTTCACCAATACTTTCGGCCCACTTAATTGCTTCTTTTGGGGTGTAATCAAGATACAACTGGTGGTTCTCTGGTAGATGATCATGATTAGTCGAGAATTGACCAAGCTTGCCATAAAGTCGTTTGTGTGAGGCAATACGACTATCTTTGTAAAAGATCTCAACGAGATCTTTCGTAACTTTAATATCAACTTTATTCTGGATATATTCGTAAGGAACAGAATAAAACATATTCTCCACATTAGTGTGGTAATCTAATTGTACAGTGGCAGTTTTCCAGGTTGCCATTTTATAAGGTACCCGTGGTAGAGGCTGTAATGCGAACTGCTCTTCGCTAATAAAAGCGTCTTTACGGTTACCTTTTTTATATTTCTTGGTGAATGGTCGCAAATTAAACTCATCTAATTTTTCCCTAACAGCCTGATTTAATTCTATTAATGTGAAAAACTTTTCGTTACGTAGCGCAGCGATAATCCAAGTTGAAAGGATCTTTACACTACCCTCGACGTTGGCTTTATCTTTAGGTGTTCGGACACGTGCCGGCAATATAATCGTGTTATAGTGACTTGCCAATTCGCGGTAAGTCGAATTAAGCACAGCTTCTCCAGCTTGGTGCCTGGTAACACCAGTTTTTAAATTATCTGGGACAAGGATTTCCGTAACCCCACCAAAGTACTTATAAGCGTGAATATGACTAACTAACCAATCTTCTTGTTTCATTGACAAGCGAGCCTCACAGTAGCCATATTGGCTACACGGTAGTGTGGCGACAAATAAATAAGCTTTAACAATTTCTCCTGTATCTGAATCAGTTAGAGACAATGTTGTACCTGCCCAATCTACTTCCATAGTTTCTCCCGGCTTACGCTTTATGCGCATAGTCGCTTTATACTTTTGTGCATATTCGTGATAATACTGACAAAATGTGCGGTAAGCGTAGGGAATAACATTATTTTGACGGCACATTGCCTCATATTCATAGTGTAGTAGTGACAACGTCACATTAGACTTAGCTAGTTCCGTATGGATATGTTCAAAATCTGGCAATTGTCTGCCTTTAGACTCACGCTTTTTATGCGGGAAAAGTAGCGCTTCGAACCATTCGTCATCCATTTCATCAGTGAACGGTGGTACTAACACTTCTTCTTTTGCCCGTTTGATGATCTCTGCAATTTTGGGGCGAGAATTACCTGTAGCTGCAGCGATATTCCGTTGTACGACCTTTTGAGCATGGAGCTCAAGAATCTTACGATACTGAATGGACATAAAAAACCTCCTGTATAATATAATTACGCAATGTATGCGCTATCACATTATACAAGAGGTACCTTAGGGCTGGTCAATCTCTTTTGCAGAACTTGGTCAATTTCTTCGCTTAATGGGGTAAAATTTTATGCCGAAGGGGGTAAATGGGAATGCCGTCATCAACCGCGCCGGCAAACTGGCTATCAAACACCCAAAGAGCTTTTCTCCGCTGCTTCCGCCGGTTAAGTTAAGTCCATAAAATATGAATATTAATGAAAATACTGATTTAATAGGATTTATCGTGTGGCTAATTTGTTCTTGCAATTTGGGAAGAGTATTATATCTATATTTATGGGGGAAAAATCTGTGCATGATTACAATTTTAAAAGTAACGTAAAAAGACGTTTTAAACTTTATAAGGCAGGTAAACATTGGGTAGTAGCGAGTATTGGAGTTACTGCTCTCGGTATTACTCTTTTTACAGCCACTGCTGTTGATGCTGCGAGTCAAGCATCATCAACAGCGAAGGCGGAACCTACTGCTCAAGCTGTGGGCAGTGCAGCCTCAGTGACGGATAGTTATCAACTAAGTAATGCAGCACTTTCTTCGCAATCTGCAGCTATGGTAGCAATAACTGACAATAGCCCGAATTATTCATACGAGGTTTAATATCGGCATACCGCACAATTTTGGACCAATTCTCGTGCTGCTATGGTGTAGTCAAACCAAGATGTACTGTTTTTGCTAAAGGCTACCAAATTATGGGGCTGGATAAATTTTTGATCCTCAATTTTGAGCATACTTGCCCCTTGGCCGAACCGACTTTTTTTGATTTATTGCACCAGTTTAGCCCCACTGTAGCGCTTGGATTCGAGCTAACAGTTGATAAAACAAATCCTGATAGACGTGGTGGCGGCTTAATTTTAGATAAAGTTGCCGGCCGCTGGTCACCAGCTTACCCGCTACTTTAAACAGCCATAAGCGCAAGGTTGTAACCTGTAATCGCTGATGTTGTACAGGCAACAATTGGCGCATCAAGCTGACTAAATTATAAGCGAGGACACTGAGCATCATGCGGGCATAATTTGGTATAAATTGCGAGCTAGTCATTTTATCCAGGTAAAAGCCAGCCTTGGCTTCCTTGATATAATTTTCCATTTGGCCCCGTTGATGATAGGCTTGAAACGCATCTTCGGCGACAAAACTCGTTAAATTGGACACAAGGTATTCATGTTGAAATAACAATTCACCAGCTGGTCGAGTTGATTTAATATAGATCTGGCGCGGCTTAGGCCATGATCGGGCTTGATAAGACGCGCGATAATAATGGACCTCGGTCTCAGTCCAATTCTGCTCATCACTGATCTGAACAAAACGTTCAGCCAGTTGGTTCAGCCGCCGATTGGCTTTCAGGCGGATCAAGTAAAAAGTGTCGTTGGCTTCACAAGTTTCGTATAATTCTGGAGTCGCAAAGCCACTATCCCCGCGGACCAAGATATCAGCGTTCGGTTTGACTTGATGATAGTGCTGTAGTAGTGGTGTGATAAAGGGGGCAATATCCGTACTGGTATAAACATTACCTGGGCGCAATTGAGCCTTTAAACAGTGGCCCGTTTGCCCGTCAAAAGCGACCAGCGGATGGTAACCCGTGGTACCGTAATGCGCATTAAAGGCCGTTTTTTCCTGATGACCATGAGTATCGGCGTGAGTCGAGTCAATATCGAGGATCAGCTGTTGTTGCTTGGCGCCAGTCCACGCTTGGTCAAGCAATGCTTGATTCAACGTTTGTAATGAGGTGATGGTCTGCTCGTCACAGCGTTGCCAAAAACGGGATAACGACGGTTGTGAGGCCAATTGCGGTTGTGCCAATAGTAATTTAAATGTGGGGTCATTGCGCAAACTGGTGGCAGCTAGATCGGCCGGGTAACCGGCGATCAACTGCAGCACGACCTGTTCTAGTAGACTAACGTTGCTGTAACGAGCGTAATGGCGCTGGTCATCAAAATGGACTAATTGATACGCTAAGGTCGTGAAATTGAGTTGCGCCATTAATTCTTTGAACAACACTAGCCCAGCATCAGTGGAAAGTTCACCACCAGTGTGCGAAATATGTAATTTAGGATTGAAATTAACTCGTTTTTCCGGTAAAGTTGCCATGAGAAGGACCTCTTTCTTTTGGTGGATAGCTGACTTGTGGTGAATCAACTATACCAAATCGGAGGTTCTTTTTCTGCACTAAAAAGGTGAAAAATAAAAAACACAGTACCGCCCATGATACCGGGGTGACACTGTACTTGGAGAACTTATGGTGAATAATTCAGGAATAGTATAGCTGCCAATAGTGTGACGGATCAATCCGAAGTTATTAGTGCTACGTCTGAGATGGCAAGTGAAGCTACAGCAGCGACTAGTTCAAATAATAGTGATAACTCATCTGCCAGTATAACTGCTACTAGTACGGCAGCCAGTGCAACTAATGACCCAACAGCTCCAAGTAGTACGATTAGTGAAGCTGCAACAGATACACAAACATCTACAGCTAGTAATTGGGACTCAACAACAACTAATATTGATAGTGATGCGACGCCTTCGATGGCAACAGGTTCTGCTAGTTTGGCTAATTCAGTAACCAGTCAAACGACTGCTCAGGCTAATTCTGCAACCTCGACAACTGTTGATGATCAAAGTAAACTACATAATAGTGATGCAGAACAATACATTGCTGGCGAACGTTCCAATACTAGTGCAGCTGAATATATTCCTGTAGTTGGTTCAATCAGTAGTTACATTAATGATCAGGGACAAAATGAGTATGATATACCGACTGGCTTATCGGATGATGTTCTGGCACAGTGGATTGCAAATGTCAAAGAGCAGGCTACAACTGACTATAATAATACTGGTGTTGCTCAAGTCATTACAATGAAAGATGCTAGTGTTGATACTTGGACGATTGGTGACTCGAGTCGTCCTACTGTTGATGCGGTCGATATTTCCTCTTATCAAAGCGGCTTAACACAAGCTAATTTTAATAGGTTAAAGAGCTTAGGCGTTAAGACCGTTATTGTCAAGTTGACTGAAAACACAAACTATACGAATCCATATGCGCGGAGTCAGATTCAGATGGCTAGGAATGCAGGATTAACTGTTGAAGTTTATCATTATGCTAAATTCGCTACTGCTATAGCTGCAGCAAATGAAGCTAGGCATTTGGGGAATGTGATGAGGAGCCTAGGTTTAGGCGGTAATATACGTGTGTTTGCAGATATGGAGGATAGATCAACTTATTCGTCAAATATTGCCGCTAATTTAAATAAGTTTTGGAGTGTTTTATCGAGTTACGGATACACTAACCACGGTGTTTATACTTATGTTTCATACAAATATCGAGATGCAGTGATTCGTACTGTTGGTGCTAGCAAAACGTGGATGGCGCAATATCCTTATTCACCAAGTTCAAATAATTTATGGAATACAGGTTATGGTGCTTGGCAATTTAGTTCTACTGCAATGTTGCCTGGATATTCTGGTTATTTAGATGTTTCAGTTGATTATGATAATCTGCTGACAGGTAAAAGTTACGCAACAATTACATCTACAACTAGCGTTAATTATAAAGCAAAAATTTCGACTCAAGATGGAACGCGTAATGATGGCTTGTATGTGTACGGACCATATGATACAAGTGCAGCAACAGCAAAACCTAATTCAACCGTATCTCGGTACGAAAATTGGGAGGTTAATGTCAGCTTAATTTCAAAAACATCTAATGGTGTGAGCTATGCTAAAGTAACTTCATTAGATGGTAAGCACACTTGGTGGGTAGATACACGAGCACTTTCATATGTTATTATTTCTACACAACAAGTCAATAAATTGGCAATGATGAGTACACAAAATGGGACACGTAATGATGGCTTGTATTTGTATGGACCGTATGATACAAGTGCAACAACGAAAACACCAAATTCGACAGTATCCCGTTATGATAATTTGAAAGTTACAATAAGTATGATTGTTAATGCTTCAAATGGAGCTAGCTATGCTAAAGTAACTTCATTAGATGGCAAACATACTTGGTGGGTAGATACGCAGGCACTTAATGACATCATTTTAAATACAACAAGCGTAAAATATGTAACAACTATGAGCACACAAAATGGGACGCGTAATGATGGCTTGTATCTAGATGGACCGTATAACACGAATGCAGCAACTAAAATGCCAAATTCAACAGTATCTCGTTATGAAAATTGGGGGGTAACAGTAAGCTTAATCGAAAAAACGTCAGGTGGAGCCAGTTATGCTAAAGTAACTTCATTAGACGGTAAGCATACTTGGTGGGTAGACACGCGTGCACTTAATAATGTTATATTAAGCACAACAACCGTTAACTATACGGCTACGTTAAGTACACGAAATGGGACACGTAATGATGGTTTATATCTATATGGACCATATAACACTAGTGCGACTACCAAGGTGCCTAATTCGACAGTATCTCGTTATGAGAATTGGGGGGTTATTGTTGGTAAAATTGAAAAAACATCAAGTGGATTTAGTTATGCTGAAGTGACTTCATTAGATGGTAAACATACTTGGTGGGTTGATGTACGTGCGCTAATGTCAGTTTAGATAAAAAATTCAAGAATAATAAAGTCTATTCATGGTAAATCACTTGAAAAATTAGGTAAATATTATCATATGATAGGCTTTTTTTACTTATATACAAGCAGTAAAAGAAAACGAATACATTGATTTTACAATAATTCATGCTTAATGAGAGGTGTGCTATAATGAAAAACGTTGTTTATTGTGTAAAGGATCCGGGGTGAATGTTGTGGTTAAGTTGAAGAACATATTATTATTGTTAGCAAAATTCAGTTGTTTAGTTTTATATACTCTATTTTTTATTAGCACAGTAGTATCAGATAACTTTATCGTTAATAGTTTAAGAAGAAGATACATAATTGTGGTAATAGTGTCGGTAATCTGTGTCGTATTATATATAGCCTTCAGGTATTATTCCAGTAGTTTTATAAAAAAAATAAGGAGTATTTTTCAGATTAAGCTAATTAAATACAGTTTGGCAGTTCTATTAATTAGTCTTCAAATAATTATTGCATTAAAATTAAAAGCGCCAACTGGTTTTGACCCTGGTGGCATCATGAATCAAGCCACATATACAAGTCTGAGTAGCAGTGGACAGTCTTATTTGTCTAGGTACCCTAATAATCTATTGTTATTCTTTTTAGAGAGATTAATTTTTGTTTTAGCGGGTAGACCAAGTGCAATTAACTTTTTAGCGGTTTTAATTATCTTAAATATAGTAGTATTGGATTTAACCATTATTATTAATTATTTAATTTTAAATATATTCAATCCAAAAAAGATACAAATACTTATTTTTGGCTTTTTGAGTATTACTTTTTTTGTGTTTACACCGTGGATAATTGTTTTTTATTCAGATACATTGGTTTTATTACCCAACAGTATTTTATGTTATTTATTACTGACTTATTTTAGGTATAGTAATACAAAGTGGTACTTATTACGCGGACTGGAGATTGGAATCACGCTCTGGTTTGCTTATCATTTGAAGCCTACCAGTGTTATTATTTTATTAGCTGGTGTAATAGTACTTATTTTATCTAAATCGATTCGTAAAACAAAAATAGTTATTTTACTTTTAAGTAGTTTAATCTTGGCTACCAGTTTTATTGTTTTACAGCAGGGATTTACACAATTCACTAATCAACAAAAAATTGTTCACTTAGATTGTAATGCACGTTTTACAGCAGCACATTTTATGATGATGGGATTACAAAAAACAGGTCGTTATTCAAGAACAGATGTTATTAACAGTATTAATCAACCAACGGTTAGTAAACGAACGGCTTATAATAAAAAAATTATTTTTCAACGTTTAAAGGCTTTTGGAGTGAAGGGCTATATTAAATTCCTGATTAAGAAGAATTACTATAATACTGGTGATGGTACGCTAGGTTGGGGAAAAGAAGGAAACTTTTTAATAGATTATTATCCAACACAGCATCGATTTATTAAATCCTTCTTTTATCCAAACGCGCAAAGACAGATATATTATCGAGTGTTTTGTCAGGTAATCTGGGTCTTTGTTTCATTTGGTATACTTTTAACTATATCAATTAGTGATCCGAGAATACTTATGTTACAGCTAGCTTTCGCTGGATTATTATTATTTTTACTATTATTTGAGGGCGGTCGTTCACGCTATTTGATTCAATTCTTACCGATTATACTAATGTTAGCAAGTATAGGCTATGCCAGATTAGCTGACTGGCTTAAACATAGGTTATGTAGTAGTTAGATTAAGGAGTAAACTGTATATGAGTTCAATAAAGCAAAATAAAAAGTTGACCGTTATCGTTCCTTGCTACAACGAAGAAGAGGTTCTGCCAGAGACGGTTAAAGAGCTAAGCAATATTTTAGATAGTTTAATTAAGTCCAAGCAAATTGATTCACAAAGTCGATTATTATTTGTCAATGATGGTAGTAAAGATGATACGTGGAATCTTATTGAGAATTATAGTCATGAGTTACCTCATGTGACAGGAATTAAGTTCAGCCGTAATTTTGGTCATCAAGATGCATTACTTGCTGGTATGACAGTAGCAGTTAATTATTCAGATATGATTATTACAATTGATGCTGATTTACAAGATGATATTAATGCAATTCCTAAAATGGTTGCAGCATACTATAATGGGTACGATGTAGTATATGGTGTTCGCAATAATCGGGATACAGATACTGCCTTTAAGCGCGGTACTGCAATGGCTTTTTATGGATTAATGCGGCGATTAGGGGTAGATATGGTTCCAAACTCGGCTGATTATCGTTTATTGAGTAAACGAGCAACGAAGGCTTTATTAGCATTTAAGGAGCGAAACTTATTTTTACGTGGAATGGTACCTTTAGTTGGTTTTCCCTCAACAAAAGTCTATTATGCTCGGAAGGAACGTTTTGCGGGCACTTCAAAGTATCCGTTAAAAAAAATGATTAAATTTGCTTTTGATGGAATTACTTCTTTCTCGACTGTTCCAATTCGGTTGATTATGAACTTGGGTATTTTGTTAGTCGTTGTTGGTATTGGTTTGTTTGTTTATACTTTAATGCAGAAATTACGTGGAGCAGTTATAACTGGCTGGGCATCTTTGATGACTTCAATATGGGTCATTGGTGGTGTACAGTTAATATGTATCAGTGTTATTGGTGAATATATTGGGAAGATATTTATTGAAGTTAAGCAAAGGCCAAGATATACCATTGAGCAGGAGAATTATACTGAATCCTTTGAATACAAGGATAATAGTGATGATTAATTAAATTTAATTTTGTGTTGAGTGGAGTAATGAGGCTGAGATGAAGAAAAGAATTGTTTGGATTGATATTGTTCGTGGGATAGCCATAATATTTGTTATTATTGGGCATGGTTTACAAAATAGCGGCATTCAGCAGTTTGCTTGGGGTGCTTTTTTAGTGAACTTTATATTTGCCTTTCACTTACCTGTCTTCTTTGTTGCAAGTGGGTATCTCTATAAAAGTAAGTCAATTAAAAAGTCTCTGAAGTCAGGATTTAATAATTTGTTACTACCATATCTATTTTCAGTAGCGATAATTATACTCGGCTCTTTGTTGGCTAAGCATAAGTTGTTAACTAATATATTTGCTAATAACTGGGTATCTTTACCTAGTATGTTTATTCGGGTCGCGTATGCGGCAGGACAGAGTATGGAGAGTGTAGTAAGCAATCAGCATTATGGACCTATACCACCAGTTGGGGTTATCTGGTTTTTACCATGTATGTTTATTGCTGTTGTCTTATTCAATCTCTTGATGCGTTTGGCTGATCGGTACCAGATGGCAGAGTTTAGTCGTGTAAGCTTAATATTGTTGGTTACTGCTTTGGGGATTCTAATACATAAGCGTATTTTTATGCCTTGGACTGCGGATTCAGCTTTAATAAGCCAGAGTTTCTTTTATTTTGGATATATAGTAAAAAAATATCGAATTTTGGAAACTTTGAGTAGTTCTTACTATGTTGGATCAATTTCAATTTGGTTACTCAGTGCAAAATTGGGTATGTTTCAGTTATCGTCTGGAAATGCACCCGACTACTTAGTCGGCATTGTTGCAGGATGTGGTTCGAGTTTAGTCATTTTTAAAGCTTCTATTTTAATTTTTAAATTTTTAGGGGCTAAAAAATTAGTTTTATTTTTACAAAAAATAGGTCAAGGTTCTCTGTTAATTATGTGTTTTCATTCTCTAGATGGTACGGGATTTGTTTTCTTGGGACATCTGATGTCTTATTTTTCTACTCGGTATGCTTCCTGGTTGTTAGCGATTATACTTATTTTATATCGTTTGATCATACCAATGCTAGCTTTAGTGATAATACCTCATGTTCCATTTGCACGTAATTTTTACGATAATCGACGCTATCAATTTTTCTGGCAACATTCTATAAAGGGAAACAAATCGAATCTAATATTTTCGCCAAATAGTAAAATGAAACATCATATGTTTTGAGTACTAAAGTAACCCCCTAAGATTGGATTTGGTGTCCAATCTTAGGGGGTTACTTTAGTTAAAGCTTTTTATTTCTACTTTGATCCAGCATTTGGATCATTGTTGACTTTGTTATTATAACTATCATTAGGACTATTTTGCATATTATTATGCGACTGTACATTGCCGTTATAAAATTCGTTAGATTCTAATCCTGCCTCGGAGCTATTATTGACTTTGTTGTTATAACTATCACTAGGATTATTTTGCATATCATTATGCGATTGTACATTACTATCATAAGATTTGTTAGATGCCGATTCAACATTAGAATTATTGCTATCCTTATCACTAGAACTATTTTGTACGGTATTTTGTTGCAAACTACTTTGTTGAGTATCTGTGCCGTTAACGCTGTTATTGCATGAACTTATAGAACTGCTGACACTGACTTGACTTGAGCGAACTTGCTCTGATTTCTCGCTAGCTGAACTCGAAGCTGAATTACTATGAGTTTTTGAATTATTACTGCAAGCAGTTAAATTCAATGTGATTAAAAGCAGCATGACAATGCTTAATCGTTTCATGATATTCACCTCACTAGACGTCTATTTCTAGCTAGATTATATCACGATTGGTCGTGGATAGAATGGAATCACGCTTTTGCATAGCTGAAACCTATTTGTTTGATTTAAAAATATACAATTTACTAAAGAAATAATTAGCGATAACCACGACAATGTTATCAACTATTTTTGTCAATACAGGATTAGCATGCAAAATGGATATACCCAACCACATCATGAAGATATCCATAATCAGTGATAGGCCACGAAAAATAAAGAAAGAGCCCATCTCTTTGACCAGGGCCGTAAATCCCTGTGTCTTAGATGAAAATACCCAAATCTTATTAGTGACGTAAGCAAATAGTACGGAGAGAAACCAGGCAATAATGTTAGCTACTTGATAGTTCATTACTGAGTTTAACAAAGTAAATGCAACAATGTTGATCAAGGTGGTTAAGCCGCCAAAGACTAAATAGCTAATGACGGATCGATACTTTTTAATTAATTGAATAATAATAATCCACTCCTTCGTCTGACTAGATAAATTTACCCGCAACTTGAAGAAGTGTCAACATGGATTTTTTAAGATTAAAGGCTTGATGTTATTACTGCTTTCTACGATAATTAGTTTTAGACAAGGTTAACGGAGGACAAAATGACAAAGAAGCTTTCATTAGTTGTACCATGTTTTAATGAAGAAAAAACGGTACCACTTTTTTATGCCGCTTTACAAGATGTAAAACCAACTTTGCGCGGAGCTGAACTAGAATATTGGTT
Source organism: Loigolactobacillus coryniformis subsp. coryniformis KCTC 3167 = DSM 20001 (assembly GCF_002706425.1). NCBI lineage: Bacteria > Bacillati > Bacillota > Bacilli > Lactobacillales > Lactobacillaceae > Loigolactobacillus > Loigolactobacillus coryniformis. The sequence continues at coordinate 1,135,544 of NZ_CP017713.1, forward strand.
TATCAATGATGGTTCAGAAGATGGAACGCTTGATATTTTACGCGATTTACAGCAAAAAGACCCGCAACAGGTCCATTATATTTCGTTTTCACGTAATTTTGGCAAAGAAGCGGCGCTCTATGCTGGATTACAGGCAACAACGGGTGATTATGTTGCAGTAATGGATGCAGATCTACAAGACCCGCCGGAACAATTAGCTGAGATGTTAGCCGGTATTGAGGATGAAGGTTATGATGTTGTCGGCACACGACGAATTGATCGTGGTGGTGAACCAATGATTCGTTCATTCTTTGCTAACGGCTTTTATTGGTTTATCAATAAAATTTCCTCAACACCGATCAAAAATGGGGTGCGGGATTTTCGTTTGATGACCCGCCAAGTGGTGGACGCAGTGTTATCAATGAGTGAATACAATCGCTTTTCTAAAGGAATTTTGAGTTGGGTTGGCTTTAAAACCAAATACCTCAGTTATGAGAATCACGATCGTGTTGGCGGTAAAACATCCTGGTCGTTTTGGAAATTGTTACGCTATTCGATTGATGGAATCATTGACTTTTCCGACGCACCATTGAATTTAGCGACCTTAGTTGGTTTTCTTTCGTTCTTAGTATCATTAATGGGCGTTGTCTTCGTTATTGTACGTAAGATCATTTATGGCGGCTCAGTTACCGGCTGGGCTTCAATGGTTTCGATTATTTTGATGATTGGTGGCTTGCAGTTACTGTGTTTGGGGATTTTAGGTAAATATATCGGCAGTATTTACCTAGAAGCGAAGAAGCGGCCAATTTATATTATTAAAGAGCAAAAATAGGCGTTTTTTATTGTTCGTTTTTAATAGTGCATAGGCAATTCAATAAATTGTTTTTTTGTCGATGTTTAATATTATTTAAATTCCTGAATTATTCATAGTTCATAAAAATCCCGTCAGTTTTCGTATTTTTTCGAAAACTGACGGGTATGTCTTTATCTTTTGCTGAAATACGATGTTTATCAGTTCTAGCTAGTGAGATCTTTCAACTAACTCAGAATTGCTTTGAACTTTTGGATACACTTGTCCCTTGGTTGTACAGATTTTTTTAATTTTGCCGGTTATTCAATAGCCTGGATACGCTGTAGAGCCTGGTAGAACAGCCGATGGTAAACATGATACGAGCTCAGCCGCAACTGAATGCGTCGGCCAGTATGCACAACACGTGCCGAAACTTTGAATAAACGGATCCGCAATGTGCTAACGCACAAGCCGGAATCATGTTTTGTCAGTGCTAGCTGCTTTAAAAAGTTGACAATATTGTAAGCCAGTACACTAACCATCATCCGGTTCCATGGCAAGGTAAAGAAATCGAAGAAATACTTGTACTAGTCGAAGAATATTATAATAACTAGTTATCTTATCTCTTTATCGTTGCTATGCCGGCTTTGACAATCAAAACAGATGAACTTGACTGCAAAGTTTGCCTGATTTTTTATTATTTTTACAGTTATTCCCACAGTCCTTGTCTTTCTTTACAAATCAAAGAATAACAAAAAAGCTACCTTGTCTGAGGTGGCTTTTTTGCGTAACTATAACTTTTCTGTAATATAATCTAACATTTTAAACAGTACTCTTTTATTCTCAATAGGTACAGTTTTTTTTAGAATATCAGTAGCAGATTGACCAAGTACCGAATTTTTTATATATGGGAAGTCATTAACAACCATTTCACGTACATTATCAGCTTGGGGTTCAAAATGGAACTGTAAACCAATAACTCGGTGATTCAGCACAAATCCCTGATTTTTAACAGCTTTACTTGAGAAAAGAAGTTGAGCCTCATATGGGATTTCAAACATTTCTTCATGCCAATGCAAAGCTAATAATTCGTCTGGCAAATCAGGAATTACCATACTTTTACGATAAACTGGAGCCCACCCTACTTCTTTAGCAGGAGATTTGGTAACAGCGTATCCTAGTGTTTTAGTAATTTGTTGAGCACCATAACAGACACCAAACATTGGAACATTCCTATCTAAAAGACCTTGGATTAACTCACGTTCCTGTTTAATCCATTGAAGATCGTCATTTGGACTCATTGGACCACCTAAAATAACTAACATATCAGTTTTTTCTGCTGTCGGCAAATATCCAAATCGATATGGGTGATAGATATATACTTGATGATTATGGATTTGAGCCCAGTCTAAAATAGCCCCTGGCCCTTCATTAGGTGTATGTTGTAAGACATTTATTCGCATATAAAATCCTCTCCACACTAAAAGTGCCAACGGCAATTTGATATGGGTTTCGCCTGCAACTGCCCTAAATTACGATAAATTATAACTCAACTTGAAAATAATTGAAAGAGATGAATTCAACCAACACTATAATTGCCTGAATTATTCATAGTTCATAAAAATCCCGTCAGTTTTCGTATTTTTTCGAAAACTGACGGGTATGTCTTTATCTTTTGCTGAAATACGATGTTTATCAGTCGCGCGTTTTATAATCAAGTTAGCCAAATACTTTTAGCTAATTGATAAAATAAAAAACACCCAGACAAATCTCTGTTATCATTGATGTTCCTACACAAACAATGAAAGAGGTTATTGTCTTGATGCAAGAACAGAATACCACAGTCAGAAAAAAAGGTCAGCACCTAACTTCGTTTGAACGAGGCAGAATTGCTACGCTGCACAGCCAAGGCTATTCCAATCGTGCAATTGCCAGAGCGCTTAATGTTTGTCATCAAACAATCAATAATGAATTGTGCCGCGGCGAGATCGACCAAGTAAAAAAAGTGAATGGTCAACGCCAATATTACGCTGTATACTCACCAGAAACAGCACAAGCTAAGTACGAAGCTAATCGAGCCCACTGTCATCGACCTTTGAAACTCGTCGGTGTCGCTGATTTTATCGACTATTTTACGACTCATTTGCGTCAAGATGGTTGGTCGCCTGATGCAGCAGTAGGACGGGCCAAACTTGAAGGCTTATATCAACCTGAGGAGATGGTCTCGACCAAGACGCTATACCACTATATTGATGCCCAGTTACTTGAAGTCCGTAATCTTGATCTACTCGAAAAAAAGCGCCACCGTGCCAAACATCATCACTCGATCAAGCACAAGCGTCTGGCCGGACGGAGTATTGATGAACGGCCTAAAAGTATCGACCAGCGCCAAGAGTTCGGCCATTTCGAATTGGACACCGTGGTGGGCAAGCGCAACGGTCAAGAGAGTGTGATCTTAACGCTGATCGAGCGTCAATCCCGCTGCCCAATTCTACGTTTGATCGATGGTCGTGATGCCGATTCAGTCAACTATGAGCTGGCCAAGATCTGTCAAGAATACGGATCAATCATGAAGTCAGTTACTGCCGATAATGGCGCTGAGTTCTCGGAAGTTGGCGCTGTACTTACCGGTGTCGCTGACCTTTATTATGCCCATCCATATCGTTCCTCTGAGCGTGGGACTAACGAAGCGCATAATCGAATGATCCGCCGCGATGTACCCAAGGGTCTATCCATGGATATTTTGGGTCCTCATGATATCCAAGCAGTTGAGTCAAAGCTAAACAATTTACCGCGCCGGCAAACTGGCTATCAAACACCCAAAGAGCTTTTCTCCGCTGCTTCCGCCGGTTAAGTTAAGTCCATAAAATATGAATATTAATGAAAATACTGATTTAATAGGATTTATCGTGTGGCTAATTTGTTCTTGCAATTTGGGGTTGAAATTTAATGCCATTTCCTGTAAAGTTTTCAATATAGAGTCCTCTTCTCTCATGTGGTTTTGTTTAGCAATTTAACTATACCAGAGCTGAGGCTCTTTTTGTGTACTTAAAAGGTGAAAATACAAAATACCCATCAAACGCGTGATGCATGTGTTTGATGGGTATTTTGCATATCTTTGTGAATAAATCAGGAAATTTAGGCCTTAATTTTAAAAGAGAAGACAAAAAGGATATTTTATGGAAAAATTAAGCATTTTGAACATTTTACAAATTATTGTACCTTGGTTTATATCATTACTTTCGGTTTTTATTGCATTTAAAGCGCTAGAATTGAATAAGAATATTGCTGCTGAAAATAAAAGAAACACCGAGGAAAATAAAAAGAATACAGAATTCAATAAAATAATTACGGAAAAGAATAGAGCAATTGTACATTCTACTATAACATTTACACAATTATCAGAAAAACCTAGTGAAGTTTCTGTTACACAATTACGAAATAAAAGACTTATTAAAGTAAGTATGTATCCAGTACAAATTAATGTAAAATCTGGTGCCATTGTTCAGGTATATCCAATAATCTCGTATTTTTCTAGAAAGGGAGAACAAATTATTCAGGTCAATGCCAATATACAACCTCAAGATCAATTAAGGCCTATGGATAATGTCAATATAAAGCTAATTCCAAATGAAATTGGTACTTTTTGGAATAATGATATCTCGGTGGCCAGTTTTTATCAATCTTATTTAATTATTGGGGCAGATGGTTCAAATCACTTAGTTATGATTTGGTATGATGGATCACAACCAAGACAGGGTTATTTAGATGTTATTCGTTCTGTTGGGGTTGGTGAGGGTACACCGGAATTTGTATTAAACCAGTTTAATAAGTTGAGAAACTATTTGAGAAGTAAAGGTATTGAGACAATATAGTATAATAATTTTAGGTTTACTGATATGTAATGTATTAGTTCGTTATGCAAAAATAACTGAACCTTAAAAAACAAACCGCGCAATTTGCGCGGTTTTTTGCTAAACTAGGTAATGTCGGCTTGCCGATAGCGAAATTAGTTTTGGAGGATAGCAATGATGATGAGTAATTCAACGCGCGACGGGCTTTCATTTGGGGAATTTCTGTTGGCGCTAGGCCGTTACTGGTACATATGGTTGGTCACAGCGTTGATCGTGACTGCAGGGGCGTTTGCGTGGGGTAAACGGACGATAGTGCCCACTTATTCAGCATCTAGCACGGTGATGATCTATCATCCCAATAACGATCCTAATCAGCGTAACGCGGATATTTTGGCAATGGCGTCGTATCGTCAACTGGCTAAGAGCAATATGATCGTACAGCCGGTGCAAGAGCAGTTGCTTAAGGTCAAAGGTTATCAAGGCAGTATCGACACTTTGACTGCCGGTATCAGCACTTCAGTGGCGCAAAATACATTAAATTTACAATTAAAAGTTCAAGGTAGTAGTCCTAAGTTAGCGGCACAGACGGCTAATTTATTGGCTAAGTCGGTGCAGCAACATTTGCCGCAGTTAGTTCCTAATACTGGGTCGGTTCAGGTTGTTGAGCAGGCAGCAGCTAAGCGGTCAACGTTGATCAATGGTAACCGTGTGCAAAAATTAACACTAGGTGGGTTATTATTTGGTCTTTACTTAGGCGTTTTGGCAACGTTTATCTATACAGCTTGGCGGAGGTAGTGCGATGATGATAAAATCATCTACTGGTCGGATCACGGCGGCAGGCCTGTATTTAGCGGCGTTTGGCCTTTTTTTCGGCCATGCTTTTTTTGCGACGTCGATGTACAACGATGCACTGCCGGTGCGTTTTGAACTCGTGGTTATGGCGGTAGTAGTACCACTTCTATTGACGAAAATAGTCGTCTTTGATCATTATAGTATGGGGCAGTGGATCGTGATCTTCACTGGCTTAGTTTTGGTGGCCTGGACGGCGCGGACTTCGGGGCGTTATATTTTGATCGCTGTTTATCTATTGATCATTGGTGCGCGGCGCGTTTCCTTTGCAGTGATTGCTAAAACCGCGTTATTAGTTGGCTTAGCGACATTTATTTTGATTTTCGTTTCTGCTTGGTTGGATCTGATCCCTAACCTGCGTTATTTACGGCAGGGGACATATCGCAATTCATTTGGCATTCAATACCCAACTGACTTTGCGGCGCATGTGTTGTACTTATTATTGACTTATGCGGCGGTAAAGCATGGCCATTTCAAATGGTACGATTGGTTGCTGAGTTTATTTGCCGCTTGGTTTGTGTGGACTTATTGTGATGCACGCCTCGACACTGTTTTGATCGTGATCTTGTTGGTGTTATTAAGCGTTTATTGGTTGATTGAAAAAGGCTTTAAGCCGGCGTTGTTAGTTAGTTGGATCAGTGTTGGGGCAATGGCGATCGGGGCGGCTTTATCGATTGGTTTGAGTTACTTCTACTCACCGAAAATAAAGTGGCTCGAAGATTTGAATCATTTACTATCAACACGCTTGCAATTAGGTCGTAAAGCACTTGACCGTTACGATCCGCAATGGTTTGGTCAAGTGGTACGAACCAACGGCTGGGGTGGTAGTCAAGGTTTCAAGCACTTTACCGGCAAGTTGATTACGAAAGAATATTTTTTCATTGATTCATCATACTTAACGGTTTTACTAACTTTTGGTTTGATCGTTTCGGTGTCGTTGTTGGTGGGGTATACTTGGTTTGCTTGGCGGGAAGTCCGGCGGCAAGAGTATTTGTTGCCACTTTTGATTGCGGTGACCGCAATCAGTTGTATCGTCGATCAACATTTATTGGATGTGTCGTATAATATTTTTGTCTTGGCTTTATTGGCGGACACAACCAGTTTTCGGCTACCGATAAGTGGTTGAGAATATTGCTGTTTTAGCGTCAGCGGATCTAAATTTATGATCATGCTCTAGAAACGAGGAATGACATGAAAGTCGTTAAAAATTATCTTTATAATGCGGGTTATCAGATTTTTCTGTTACTCGTCCCTTTGATCACAACGCCGTACATTGCGCGGGTGATTGGACCAACTGGTGTCGGTATCAATGCCTACACTAATTCAATTATTCAGTATTTTGTGTTATTCGGTAGTATCGGTATTAATATGTATGGTAACCGGGAGGTAGCTTTTTATCGGGATGATCCGCATAAGTTAACTAAAGCCTTTTGGGAAATTGAATTGTTGCGTTTTTCGGCGATTATTGTGGCGGAAGCAGCCTTTTTTATTTACCTTGGTTTTACTGATCAATACCACACTTATTTATTGATGCAGTCATTATTGATTACCGCCGCTGCCTTTGATATTTCTTGGTTCTTTATGGGTTTGGAGGATTTTCGCACAACGGTGGTCCGCAATACGATCGTTAAAATCGTATCGGTGATTTTAATTTTTTCATTTGTTAAGACGGCACAAGATCTAGCAATTTATATTTTGATCATTTCTGGGTCACAGTTGGTTGGTAATTTAACTTTATGGCCGTTTTTACGCCGTCACTTAGTAAAGGTTAATTGGCACAAGCTGAATTTAGTGCCACATCTACGACCGGCTTTGGTGTTGTTCATTCCACAAATAGCAACGCAGATCTATTTGGTTTTAAATAAGACGATGTTAGGGAAGATCACCGGTGTGACTGCAGCTGGATTTTTTGATAACTCAGATAAAATTATTAAAATGGTTTTAGCGGTGGTTACGGCTACGGGGACTGTTATGCTGCCACGGGTTGCTCATACATTTGCCCAAGGCGATAAAGTACAAGTTCGACGTTATCTGTACAGTTCATTTGACTTTGTAACGGCTGCTTCGGTGCCAATGACCATGGGCTTAGCGGCGATTGCACCTAAATTTGCTGTCTGGTTCTTTGGTGCTAAATTTGCAGCGACCAATGTTTTGATTATGTTAGAAGCACCTGCCATTCTAATGATTGCTTGGAGTAATGTTTTGGGGATGCAATATTTGATGCCGACCAATCGTAATCGTGATTTTACGATCTCAGTCACGATCGGAGCTGTGGTCAATTTGATCCTCAATATTCCGTTGATCATTAACTTTGGTGCTGCTGGTGCTGCTGTGTCAACGGTTCTATCTGAAGCTAGCGTCACAATCTATCAATTGTACGTTGTCCGCGATGAATTATCGGTTCGCCATTTATTTGCCGATCTATGGAAATATTTGGTTGCAGGGCTCGCGATGTTTGCCGTAGTTTTTTGGCTCAATACAACACAGCCGTTTAATACCATGTGGTTATTGATTGAAGTTGGTGCTGGCGTAATTATCTATGCTGGATTGATTGTACTTTTACGAGCGCAAATTATTAAACAAGTTCGTCAGTTACTTGGACGGTAAAATTTAGTGGTATGACTTAGCACTGATTCGTTTAGCTTCTTCCTACTTGGAAGAAGTTTTTTTATACCTGCAACTAACTAGAAGTTCCCACCAATTTTGAATATTGTATGAACTTTCCAAGTTTATTCGGTGAAAGCGGTTTACAAAAGGGTTCGCGCGTTTTATGATCAAGTTAGCTAATTAGATCCAGCTAATTGAAAAAATAAAAAACACCAAGACAAATCTCTGTTATCATTGATGTTCCAACACAAAAATGAAAGCGGTTGGTCGCCTGATGCCGCGGTGGGCCGCGCTAAACTTGAAGGCTTATATCAACCTGAGGAGATGGTTTCGACCAAGACATTATACCACTATATCGATGCGCAACTACTTGAAGTCCGTAATCTTGATCTGCTCGAAAAAAACCGGCGCCGCACCAAACACCACCATTCACCCAAGCATAAGCGTCTGGCCGGACGAAGTATCGAAGAGCGACCTAAAAGTATTGATCAGCGCCAAGAGTTCGGTCACTTTGAGTTGGATACCGTAGTCGGTAAACGTAACGGCCAAGAAAGTGTCATTCTAACGCTGATCGAGCGCCAATCTCGCTGTCAGATCCTGCGTTTGATTGATGGCCGTGACGCCGATTCAGTCAACTACGAACTGGCTAAGATCTGCCAAGAATACGGGCATATCATGAAGTCCGTTACCGCTGACAACGGGGCAGAATTCGCAGCGGCGGGGACGGTGCTTGACGGGGTTGCCGACCTTTATTATGCCCACCCTTACCGCTCTTCAGAACGAGGCACAAATGAGGCGCATAATCGAATAATCCGTCGTGATGTGCCTAAGGGCCTGTCCATGAATACTTTAGGCCCTAGTGATATCCAAGCAGTGGAAGCCAAGCTAAACAACTTACCACGCCGGCAGTCAGGTTACCAAACCCAAAAAGAGCTTTTCCCCGCTGCCGCCGGCTAAAGATTGAATCTTTAAAATATGAATATCAATGAAAATACTGTCTTACCGGGATTTATTGCGTGGCTAATTTGTTCTTGCAATTTGGGAATAAATTATACATTATGAATACTATAAATTTTAAAGGCAAAAGATAAGGGGAGTGAAGCACAATGATCAAATTATTTACGCAGACAAGTTGTAATTCTTCACGAAAGGCGCGCCAATGGCTTCGGGACCACGATGTCCAATTTGAAGAACAAAATGTCGGTAAAAAGGCGCCAACGACCGCAGAATTGAAGCACATTTTAAGCCTGACTGAAAATGGTTTAGATGATATTATTTCTACTCGTTCGCGTGCGTATCCAGAAGTTGCTGCTCAGCTACCAGATATGTCATTTAATGAAACTTTAAAATTACTTTGCGAACGGACCCAGTTACTACGTAAACCGATTATGGTCACTGAAAATAAAGTACAAATTGGCTTCAATGATGATGAAATTCGGAAATTCATACCGCGGCATATTCGGCGCTTGGATTTTATGAAAGCGATGATCAACGCGGCTGGAGTCTAGATGTAAAATTTAAGCAAGCTTTTGTAATACAGATAAAATAAGATTGAGGTTGAAGCCGGGCTAGGGGTGGCACGGCTTTTTTGATACAATTAAATTAAAAGAGAGGTTTTTTAGATGGAAATAAAAATTAGGCCAGTGCAACCAGCCGAATATGCAACAACTAAATTAGTGGTAAAACAAGCTTTTGCGGGGATTGAATATACCGACGGTGATGAGCATGAGCTGATAGGACGGCTACGCCAGGAGCATGCTTATCATCCAGAATTTGATGTGGTGGCACAGAGGGCTAATGGGGAAATTATTGGTCATGCGCTTTTATCGGAAATTACAATTTGCGATCAAGAGCTGACGGTTACAGCGTTAGTCCTAGCACCACTGGCTGTTTTACCGGAATATCAACATCAAGGTGTTGGTGGTCGCTTGATTGCTTATTTGGAGCAAGCAGCGCGGCAAGCTGGTTATCCTGCAATCAGTATTTTAGGTGATCCTGCTTACTATAGTCGCTTTGGTTATCAACCAGCCAGCAACTACGGTATCAAAGCAAGTTTTACAGTACCAGCTGCCTACTATTTGCTTAAGCCGCTGGTCAACGATGGTTTATCAACTGTTAAAGGTACGATTTATTATCAAGCTGCTTTTGGTTTGAATTAAAAGCTAACATGGATATGTTATTTTACGTCTGAGCAAATTTTAGATTGGTATTTGGTAACAAGTTGCTAAGAAAGCCCTAATTTTGCCGGTTATTGGTTGTGCTAATTTCTAGATATGTTATGGTATAGCCAACAGATAAATTAACAACCTTACATGTCAATTAGAAAGGAAGAGAACCTTGTCAGCCACGAGAACTATTTCTGATTATGAACTGTTTCAGCATTTCAAAAGTTATTTGTTAGACCACCGTCAGCAAGTCAAACAATATCGATCAGTCAAGGAATACGTGCAAAAGGAACAACCGACTATGACCCCGTTTATGCGCAGCCAGGTCCGAATTCCCAAGCATTATAAGCGGGTGATTCGTCAGTTAACACCGCAAGATTTCGCTCAGTTCGAACGACAATTAAATCGTTAACCAAGCAAACTCGTTACGTGTAATAGCGAGTTTTTTTGATACTATTTAAAGTCTTGATGAGATTTACTTAAGATTAAATAATAAATGTAACAGATTACTTGCTATGTGAGGTGGAACGCGTTACTTTAAAGGCGTAGAGCAAACGTTTTATTGATTTATTGTAGGAGGAGGGTTTATCATGTTTACCAGCACGAAACCAATTAATGATTATGAATTGTTGCAGCAGTTCAAGGGCTTTTTAACTGATCACAAAGCGCAGATCAAAGATTATCCTGATTTGGAAACCTATGTGGCTAATGCACATGCAGGCTTTTACTTCACACCACTGCAAACGGACAAAATCCCGGCACGTTACAATCGGGTAATTAGACAGCTGACCTCTAGTGATTATCAGCAATTAGCTAAAATGTTACAGTTATAGTTTTATGCCATTATTTTGGAGCTTAGGACAATACCTAGGCTCTTTTTTATTTAATTACCGTGGTTACTAGCTTATTCTTGTATGCGCTTGCGATTATTAGGTGTTTTTAAGGAACTGGTGCCCAACTTATTGTATAATGAAATCATACTTTTTATTGGAGGCATGAAAATGAACGTACATAAAGCAGTGATTCCTGCCGCAGGATTAGGGACGCGGTTTTTACCAGCAACTAAAGCAATGGCTAAAGAAATGTTGCCGATCGTTGATAAACCAACGATTCAATTCATCGTGGAAGAAGCACAAGCATCTGGGATCGATGATATTTTAATTATTACTGGTAAAGGTAAGCGACCAATCGAAGATCATTTCGATTCCGTACCTGAACTGGAACAAAACTTGATCAAAAAACAAAAAGATGAAATGTTGAAAGTTGTTCAAGAGACAACCAACATGAAAGTTAATCTGTTTTTCATTCGCCAATCACATCCCAATGGTTTAGGCGACGCCGTTCGTTTGGCCAAGTCATTTATTGCCAATGAACCTTTTGTCGTTATGCTTGGCGATGATTTAATGGAGGATAAAGTACCGTTGACCAAGCAATTGATCAATGATTACGAAAAGACCCATGCGTCAACTTTAGCCGTTAAGCGGGTTCCCCACGATGAGGTTTCTAAGTACGGTGTGATCGATCCCGAAGCTGAAGAGTTTCCTGGGTTATACAATGTGCGCCAATTTGTCGAGAAACCAGCTGCCGATAAAGCACCTAGTGACTTGGCAATCATTGGTCGTTATCTGCTAACCCCAGAGATCTTCGATATTTTGGAAAATCAAAAACCTGGTGCTGGTGGGGAGATCCAGTTAACTGACGCAATCGATGAATTAAATAAAATTCAGCGAGTGTTTGCCCATGAATTTAAGGGTAATCGTTATGATGTTGGTAATAAATTTGGTTATGTGCAAACTAATATTGAATTTGGTTTACGCCATCCAGAAGTGAAGGATCAGTTGAAAGACTATATTATTGAGCTTTCAAAAAAATTAGAAGCTGAGAAAAAAGCAGCTAAAAAATAGTGTTAAAAAACAGTGAGGCTTTATTCCTATTTTGGAATAAGCGTCACTGTTTTTGTCTGCTTATGAAATCGCATCGCGCATGTAAGTGGCTAGTTCTGTGCCTGTTTTACCGCTAGACAAGGCGACTAATAATTTGATTCGCGCTTTTTGACCGTTTAAACCCTGGCAAAAGATCAAGCCCATTTTGGCTAGTTGCTGGCCACCACCTTCGTACCCGTAAACGGGTTCGGCCACGCCATTAAAACAGCGTGAAACCAAAACGATGGGAATATGCCGTGCCAATAACTTTTCGATTGCGGGTAAAGTTTGTGGCGGCAAATTACCAGCACCAGTGCCTTCAATCACTAGGCCGTTAGTTTCAGGGCGATCTAAGGCTGCAAATAAAGTGCCGTCCATCCCGGCGTAGGCTTTCAATAAATAGACTTGATCGATCACATGATCAATTTTACACAGTGATTGATTGGTGAGTTCTTGAAAGAATTTAGCACCATCTTTTTCCATAATACCGATCGGCCCAAAAGTTGGTGTACGGAAAGTCGCCACGTTAGTCGTATGGGTTTTAGTGACGAAACGCGCACTATGGACTTCATCATTCATTACCACTAGGACACCTTTGCCACGCGCACTAGGCGATGCCGCTGTTTTTAAAGCACTGGTTAAATTATATAAACCATCGGAACCAATTTCATCAGAAGAGCGCATGGCACCAGTGATGACAACTGGAATCAGCGGTGGCAAAGTTAGATCAAGAAAATAGGCAGTTTCTTCCAGTGTGTCGGTACCATGGGTGATAACGACACCGTCGATACCATCTTTTTCGGCAGCTACGATACGATCTTTGAGTTGCAGCATTTCTGTTGGGGTCATGTGTGGCGAGGGTAGATTAAAGGCTTCTTCCACAGTTAGATCGTATTTACCTTGAAACAAGTTATTATAGGCCATTAATGGGTTGGCTGTACTAGGTGTAAGTGCACCACTTTCATTTTCGGCCATGGCGATCGTACCGCCAGTATGTAAAATTAAAATACGTTGCATTGCTCATCGACTCCTATTCCACGATTAAGGTCGTTTCTTCTATAAATAAATAATAAGCATTATTGGCAGAGGTTCAACTATGCTAAATAAAAAAAGAACATCTTCGGGCGGAAGATGTTCTGGGGAGAGTCACTTCTTCGGGGGAAGAAGTGTCGAAAAATGAAAAAGGTTTGGTTTGTTTTGGTTACATGATTAATATAACCGATAGAAATGAAAAATGCCCGTGAATACACTCAGAAAATGATTAATTTTCGCTCATTTTATTATTGCCAGTAGTTTTTACGTCAAGAATGGTTAAAAACCATGTCCGCCACTACAGGTAAGTTTTGGTATAATGTATTGTTAGAAGTACAAAGAGCTGGCGAGCTGAAACCAGTATTGATTTGTGCTAAGATGAGGAAATTAAAATAGTTGTTATGAACTAAAATAACGGCGTTAGCGAAAACGTGTTTGAAAAAGTTATTTTTTCAAATACTTTGAAAAGGAAGTTCGAGATGTTAGTTTTAGCAATTGATACATCAAATCAAGCATTGACGGTAGCATTGGCAACTGAACAACAATTGTTGGGCGAAGTGACACTGAATGTGAAGCAAACGCACAGTGATGGATTGATGCCAGCACTGGAATATTTACTTACTGCGACAAAAAGGCAGCCCAAGGATATTGAGCGGGTAGTCGTAGCGCAAGGACCAGGATCGTACACTGGGATTCGAATCGCTGTAACCACCGCGAAAACGTTAGCATGGACATTGAATAAGCAGTTAGTTGGTATCTCGAGTTTGGCGGTGCTAGCCAGCAATCTACCAGCCAGCGATCAGTTGATCGTGCCATTATTTGATGCGCGGCGGCAGGCCGTTTTTACTGGTGCTTACCAGTGGCAGAATGGACGATTAGTCAGTGTACTGGCGGATCGTCATGTTGCCTTAGCTGAGTGGCTGCCTAAATTAGTAGCGACGAAGCAGTCGCTACTCTTTGTTGGCGATACCGCTGCTTTCAGTGAACAGCTTGGCCAAGTAGGCACGATCGCTACGGCTAATTTTGCGTTACCCCATGCTGGCCAGCTAGCTCAGTTAGGGACGCAGGCAACCCCAGTTGAGGATATTCATGGTTTTGTTCCAACTTATTTACGTATGACTGAAGCCGAGGCCAACTGGTTGAAGCAACATCCCGACAATGAAGGACATGAGCCCTATGTGGAAGAAATTTAGACAATGGTATAACAATGAGACGATGACACCACCGCTAAGTTTTACTGCCCAAGAAATTAGTCTAGGGGGTAAGCCGTTTACACTGCGTCGCGCCACCGAAGCTGATCTAGACGAATTGTTGGAAGTTGAACGGCATTGTTATGCAGGTACGACACCGTGGGACCGCACATCGTTTACGAACGAATTGCGTAAGGTCAATGATACGTTATATTTGGTGCTGATTACGCACGATACGATTATTGCGTTCATTGGTTGTTGGTTCACGACCCACGAATCGCATATCACCAATTTAGCTGTTGAGCCCGATTATCAAAATGCCGGTATTGGTCGCTTTTTGATGACGTGGATGATTCGGCAAAGTCAAGAACTACCTTCAGCCAAGCTGACTTTGGAGGTTCGTGTTAGTAATGAACCAGCCAAGCATCTGTACCGCAAACTTGGTTTTCAGGATGGTAATATTAAAAAGGCCTATTACGTAGCTGATAATGAGGACGCACTGAACATGCTATTGCCGCTGCGCACAACACCATGATCGACTATTATTGGCCTGATAAGAAAGAACTCACCCAGCGTGCAGCAAGGTTAGGCACTTGGTGCTACCAAGTTAGTGCAGCCAGCTATCCAAATGGCGCGCCCTGGAGTGAAGGAACGTTTCGCGCTAATTTAACTGCACCGCACCAGTATTATTTATTTGCGGTTGTTGCTGGTCAACTGGTTGGCTTTATTAGTTATACGGCTATTTTTGATGAGGTTGAGATCACTAACGTGGTCGTAGCGCCCCAATACCAGCGTCAGCATGTTGCTTGGCAGTTATGGCAAATTTTATTGCAGGCGCAAACACAGCCGGTTTATTTTTATCTTGAAGTGCGTGCCAGTAATTTACCGGCACAAAAATTATATAAAAAACTTGGCTTTACGGTGATCAATCGCCGGCGTACTTATTACACGGCACCGGTGGAGGACGCCTTGATTATGGCATTAGAATGGAAGGAATCGAATAATGATGGAGAACAAGTCGCAGCAACGCGAGTTAATTTTAGCTTTTGAATCAAGTTGTGATGAAACCAGTGTGGCAGTAGTCGAAAATGGGGACACGATCCTATCTAATGTGATCGCCTCGCAGATCAATAGTCAAAAGCGTTTCGGTGGTGTGGTTCCTGAAGTCGCTAGTCGGCATCATGTGGAGCAAGTCACTTTGTGTGCAGAAGAAGCAATGACTCAAGCAGGTGTGACTTATGCCGATTTAACAGCGGTGGCAGTGACTTATGGTCCTGGTTTAGTTGGTGCACTGTTGATTGGTGTTTCGGCAGCTAAAGCAGTGGCCTTTGCCCATCAATTACCATTGGTACCAGTCAATCATATGGCTGGCCATATCTACGCTGCGCGCTTAGTTAAGCCATTAACTTATCCGTTGTTGGCGTTGCTAGTTTCTGGTGGACACACGGAGATCGTTTATATGCGCGCAGCAGGGGAATTTGAGATTATTGGTGATACGCGGGATGATGCTGCAGGTGAAGCTTTTGACAAAGTTGGTCGGGTACTAAATCTCGCTTATCCAGCTGGTAAAAAGATCGATGAGCTGGCTAAGCAAGGTCAAGATACATTTGATTTCCCCCGGGCAATGATCAAAGAAGCTAATTACGATTTTAGCTTTAGCGGGTTGAAGAGTGCGTTTATTAATACGGTGCACAATGCTGAACAACGTGGCGAGGAGCTTTCACGTGCAGATCTGGCTGCTAGTTTTCAAGCTAGTGTGATCGATGTAATCGTGACTAAAACAATGCGAGCGGTTCATGAATATGGTGTTAAGCAGTTGGTCATGGCCGGCGGTGTGGCGGCTAATAGTGGATTGCGGGCTCGTTTCCAGCAAGAAATTGCCGCGCAAACGCCAGATGTAGATTTCGTAGTGCCACCGTTACGTTTATGCGCCGACAATGGGGCGATGATCGGTGCTGCGGCGCATGTTTTCTATCACCAAGGGATTCGCGCGGATGGTCATTTAAACGCTAAACCAGGTCTGTCATTTGATTATATGACGCCCGCACGACAGGCGGAATTAGTTAACTAGCATGCAAAAAAAGATTGCCATGGTGGCAATCTTTTTTATTTTGCATGTAATTCTTCTAGCGCCAAGCTTTGTTGTTCCCACTGATCCTCAACTGTTTGTTGTTGCTGGTGAATGGCTTCCAGTTGTTGCTGCAAGTCGTTTAGTTTGGCAGGGTCTTGTAAAGTATCGGGTTGGGTCATCGCCAATTGTAATTGTTGATCTTGCTGGTCCAACTCTTCTAATTGGTGCTCTAATGCGGTAACTTCACGTTGTAATTTGCGTTCTTGTTTTTGTTGTTCCTTATTTAACTGATATTGTTGTTGATCAGTGCTTGGTGCCGCACTGGTAGCAGTAACGGTTTCTGGTGCTTTTTCGGCAGCAATCGCAGCAGCCTCAGCTTTTTTATCCAAATAATAGTCATAATTACCTAAGTAAGTTTCAGTACCTTGGCGCGACAATTCAACGGTCAAGGTGGCTAGATTATTCATGAAATAACGATCATGGGAGACGAAAAGGATCGTGCCATCATAATTTCGTAACGCTTCTTCCAAAACTTCTTTACTATCAATATCCAAATGGTTAGTCGGCTCATCTAAAATCAAAAAGTTATTGTGATTCATGGCTAGTTTAACCAGCATTAACTGGGCACGTTCACCACCGGAAAGGCTGGCTACTGATTTTTCAACGTTGCTACCGGTGAATAAAAAGCTACCGAGAATGCGGCGAATGTCAGCTTCTGGCATCATCGGGTGTTCATCCCAAATTTCGCCTAAAACAGTTTTCTGATTGTGTAAGTTTTCCTGCTCTTGATCATAATAACCAACGTCCACACCAGTGCCAAATTGGGCTGCACCGTGTAAAAAGCTGATCTGGCCTAGAATGCTTTTAAGTAGCGTCGATTTGCCGACTCCGTTTGGTCCAGTGATGGCGATGGCTTGGTGACGTTTCACTTGTAAGTTGATCGGATCGGCCAAAATGGTATCACCGTAACCAACAGCGGCATTAGTTACCGTTAAAACCTCATTGCCAGAAGGTTTGTCTGCGGTAAAACTAAAACGAACCGTTTTATCATCGTTTTGTGGTCTTTCCAGCCGCTGAATTTTTTCCAGTTGTTTCCGGCGGCTTTGCGCACGTTTAGTGGTGGAAGCACGGACAATATTTTTGTCGACGAAATCCTGTAATTTAGCGATTTCCGCCTGTTGTTTTTCGTATGCCTTCCATTCCTGTGCTAAATTAGCAGCCTTTTGTTCACGATAACGGGTGTAGTTACCGTGATAATGTCGCGTTGTATGTTGGCTAAGATCATACACTTCAGTGGCTACTTTATCGAGGAAATACTGATCATGGGAGACGATCAGTAGGGCACCGGCATAGCCTTGTAGATACCCTTCGAGCCAGGTTAATGTATCAATATCCAAATGGTTGGTCGGTTCATCTAAGATCAGTAGATCGTGTTTTTCCAGTAAAAGTTTGGCTAAGGCTAAGCGTGATTTCTGTCCGCCGGAAAGGTCACTGACGCGATGTTCATAATAGTCAGCATCGAAGCCGAATCCATGCAAAACGTTGCGGATTTCTGCTTCATAGCCATAACCATTACGTTCGGTAAAAGTATGCTGCAGTTGTTCATAGCGTTTAAGCGCTTGTTGATAAGCTTCATCATCGGTCAATAATTGTTTGTCACCGAGTTGAGCTTCTAATTGATGCATTTGCTGTTCCATTTCACGTAAATCGGCGAAAACGGTCAACATTTCTGCAAAAATCGTGTGCTCCGAATCCAGACCAGTATCTTGTGATAAATATCCGATACTAACACCTTTACTGGTAATTACTTGGCCTTCGTCAGGTGGGTTCTGGCCGATCAAAATTTTTAATAAGGTTGATTTGCCGATGCCGTTACGCCCGACTAAAGCAACGCGTGCGTTACTTTGAACTTCTAATTGTACGTTTTCAAACAAAACTTCTGCACCGAAGCGCCGGGCAACGTTTTGTGCTTGTAATAATATCACGAGGTTCGCTTCTTTCTGAATGAATTATTCGCTTATTTAAATGGTAGAACAATAACTGTAAATTGACTATTCCTTGGTTAAATCACTACAATTATTAATGATGCTTTGCGCAAATTCTTTTTTAGCGGTCATTGAGTAATTTTTAGATACTCTTTAGTCTACCATATCTTGCTAGTTTCAGGACTGCATGTGCAAAATATGTTGTGAGCAATCAATTGCTTTTCACAAGTAAATACAGTATGATAACAAGTGTTATTAAGAAATTAATTCACAAGTAAAAAAAACATAGTTTGGAGTTGAGCGAATGGCTGAAGCAAAAATACCTAAGGCAACGGCAAAACGGTTGCCAATTTATTATCGTTACTTAAATATCTTATTTAATGCCGGCAAGCAGCGCGTTTCTTCTACAGAGCTTTCTGAAGCAGTTCAAGTTGACTCGGCGACGATTCGTCGTGATTTTTCATATTTTGGTGCACTAGGCAAACGTGGCTATGGTTACGATGTTGAAAGTTTGTTAAACTTTTTTAAAAAGACGTTGAATCAAGACCGTTTGACTAACGTTGCTTTGATTGGTGTTGGTAATTTAGGTCATGCCTTGTTGAACTATAATTTCCGTCAGACCAATAGTGTGCGTATCAGTGCCGCTTTTGATATTAATGAAGAGATCGCCAATACGATTCAAAGTGGGGTACCTGTCTACCCAATGGCTGAGATGAAGGAACAACTGCAGATTCAGCAAATCGATGTCGCTATTTTAACAGTACCAATTGAGGACGCACAAAAAGTGGCGGACGAATTAGTAACGGCCGGCGTTAAAGGTATCATGAACTTTACCCCGATCCGTATTTCGGTCCCTACGACGGTGCGTGTACAAAATGTTGATTTAGCTAATGAATTACAAACATTGATTTATTTCTTAGATCATTATGGTAGTGAAAATACTGATAATTCAACGACTGATTAAGCGCGCGATAGGCCATTTGGCTATCACGTGCTTTTTTATACTTCATTGCGGCGCGGAGACAAAAAGTATGATAGGATAAGAGTGAATGGGTTTACAGTCATCTATCTGGAGGGATTTAGATGCTATATTTAAAACATGGGCTGCAAGGCTGGCTACTTAGTGGTAGTATACTGCTAGGATTAGGCTTATGGGGCACACAAACGAATGCAGCAATAACACCAGCAATGGTGCCAACAGCACCAGATCGTACCGCAGTTGTTTCTGAACCGCAGCAATCGTTAATGGCAGATTTGGCGGCACCGGTGACTAATGCGGTAGCGCCAGCAACGGATACCGCAGTACCGGAAGCTAAAGCAGCTACTGGTGCATTGGATAATGCAACTTTGCCAGTGACACCAGCAACAACTACTAGGACGGTTAATGAATCTACGCTAGTTCCGCAACCAGAAGAGTCAGCGGCTTCTTCTGCAGCTAGCAGTGCAGCACCCGCAGCTATGCAATCGGCTGCGGATACTAGAAATGAGACCGCAACTTCAGCTACAGCATTACCGGAGAGAAAAAGCCAATCGGTGGCACAAAGTACAGTACCAATGGCAACAATCAGCGAAGAAGCAGCTAAAAGTAGTGCACCCGTAGCTGCACAATCAGTAGCGAGTTCTGATACTAAGAAAACAGTGGCAGATAAAAAAATAGGGCAAGCTGATTTATTCGCCGATTTAGAATCCGCTGAATTAGCTCCAGAGAAGCCGGCAACAATTACCGCTGCGCAGGAAAACAAAAAGGATACCCCATTTAAGATTGTTCAAGATGTAACGGCAAAACAGAGTAGTAAAGCAAAAGTAGGCGTAAGGACACCAACTGAATCTACAATTACGGCACAAGTAACTAGCATGATTGAAGTGGCGCACAAGGCTAAACAAAAACAACCAACTTCTATTTTCGCCGCTTTACTTCCAGCAACTGGCGAACACATTAACTTTTTATTGAGTCTGGCTGGAATTGGGTTGATCAGCAGCGCAATTATCTTGTTAAAACGTAATTGGGCACATTAATTGCATAAAAAATCAAATTTATAATTGACAGCTAGCTGTTTTTTCGGTAAACTATTAGTCGTTGATGAGATTTCACATCATTGGGTAATAGCGAAATGGTAACGCAACGGACTCTGAATCCGTAATTTCTAGGTTCGATCCCTAGTTACCCAATTTTTATAAGCGTAGACCGTCACCAGTGCTTAGAAGCGCCGGTATGACGGTCTTTTTGTTTATTATCTTGAAAATTTTGACAAAATTGATCATCGTGTGAAAGCGACGGTAGTGACTGCGTTGATCGTAAAAAAATTAGGTGTTTTTGACTGTAAATTATATTTCGTCATTGCCTAAAATGCGTGGCGGATTAGCTTAATGATTCTCCTAAACAGGGTATTGACTAAGGAAGTGGGTTGTTGTGTACGCAGGTATTAAGCGACTTTTAATCATTGGCGGTTAGTGCCAGTGTATTGCTCATTATCAGTCTTTAAGCGTTATTGCTTCTTACATGCAAACAAAAAGCCTTACCGGTAGCTAAACCATGTAAGGCCCAAAGTTTATTCGCTGATTGTTTTGGCATTGGCAAATTCACGAATACCTAAATCACCTAGTTCGCGACCGTAACCTGATTGCTTAATACCGCCAAAGGGCAGTTCAGGGTAAGAGGTCAGCATGTGATTGAGCGCAATTTGTCCCGTCTCGATCTGGTCAGCTAACTTACGGGCGTGCGCGATATCACCCGTAAAAATGGTGCCGCCTAGGCCGCGTTGTGACTGATTGGCTAGTCTAAGTATTTCTTCATCCGAACTTGCTCGATAAACTTGCGCCACTGGTCCAAATAATTCGGTATCGTACAGCGGGTGATCAAAGGCCATCCCTTCTAGAATAAGTGGCTTAAAACCAGCCCCGGGTCCTGCGATCGGGGTATTTTGCCCCCAAATTAGTTTGGTGCCACCGTTGATGATCGCATCGACTTGTTCCTGTAGTTGTTGCTGGGCTTTTTTGGAAGATAGCGGTGCTAGTGTGGTCGCGGGGTCCATTGGGTCGCCGAGTTGACGTTGTGCAAAGGCTGCACTCATGCCGCTGATAAAATCATCATAGACGGCTTCATGGATGATAAAGCGCTTGGCCGCGGTGCACACTTGACCGGCATTATTTAAGCGTCCAGCCACGCCAGCTTGAATGGCTTTTTCCAGATCGGCATCGGCTAAAACAACGAAAACATCGGTTCCACCCAGTTCCATAGTTGACTTGCGTAAATTTTTACCAGCAATTGCGGCGATTTTCTGCCCAGCTCCAGCCGAACCGGTGAAGGCCACACCTTGTATGCGATGGTCGGCAATGATTTGCGCCACTTGTTCATAGTTAATGAATAAATTTTTAAATGCGCCAGTTGGTAAGCCGGCTTGGATCGTCGCCGTTTCAAACGCTTGGGCACATTCAGGGATGATACTAGGATCCTTAAGTAACACTGGGTTACCGAGTATAAAGTTGGGCGCAAAAACGCGCATGATCTGTGTAAACGGAAAGTTCCATGGTTCGATCGTCATGATTGCGCCAATCGAATGCAATCTGACGTACGCTGGACCATTAGGTGCGTCGGGGTAGGGAACGTCCTGCAATAAGTGAGCGCCGTTTTGGACATAATATGCAGCAAAGTCGGCGGCTTTTTTAACTTCGGCTTGTGCTTCAGTCCATAACTTGCCCATATTGGTTGTTATTGGTGTGGCGTATTGGGGAACATTTTGTCGTAGTTCGGTGACCAGTTGTTGCAATAAGCGGGTGCGTTCAGCAATGGCCTGGCGTTTAGCTGTTTGATAAAAGTCTTGGGCATTAGCTAAGGCCTGTTCGACTTGTTGAGCGGTCGTTGCGGGAAATTCACGAATCAGCTTACCAGTGTAGGGATTGATTGCACGATATGCCATTTTGTTCAGCTCCTTTTCCTATTTAAGTCTATTTTGCCGAATTTATTGTGAAAACACAAAATAGATGCGTCTAAAGTAATTAATTGCTGATTTATGATTAGGTTTTCCGCTATTTCGATAATTGGTCGGTGAAATAGTCCGGGTCAGGGCATGTGATCAAATCGCTGAGTATAAACTGAAGCACCCCCACGCCGCGATACTAGGGCATGGGGGTGCTTTACATTTAATGAACGTATTTTGTCAAAAATTGTTTGATATGTTGTTGGTAAGCTTGAGGCTGTTTGCTAAATGATTTAACGTGAGCGGCGCCTTTGACTAACCACATTTCCTTGGGGGAATTGGCGGCGCGGTATAGTTTTTTAGTCATATAGGTAGGTACAAATTTATCGGCGGTCCCGGTCACAAAATAGATTGGTTTGTGATTTTTATGGACTTGCTTGACGGCGCTGGCTTCTTCAAAGCTATAGCCGGCGCGAATGCGTGTGACTAAGCTGGTGATCGGCACCAGCGGGTATTTGGGCAAGTTATACTGTTGCTTGGCTTCATAGGTGATCTCGTCTTCGACTGATGTATACGGGCTGTCAACGGCGTAAGCTTTGATCTGCGGCAATTGATGCTCGCCGCTGGCCATGACCATGCCGGCAGCACCCATGCTGATGCCGAACATGACGATCTTACTATTTTGACCGTTTTTACGAACGACTTGGCGGGCCCACAGTAAATAATCGCGGCGATCAAGCCAGCCAAAGCCGATCACGTTACCTTGACTAGCGCCGTGACCACGGTTATCTGGTAGCAATACATTGTAGCCTAATTGATGAAATAAGGCCGCATAGGCGCCCATTTCTTCCTTGCGGCTCATAAAGCCGTGGGCGATCACTGCTGTTTTATTTGTTTTCTTGGCCGCTGGGATATAGTCGGCATCTAGTTTGAGTCCGTCAGCAGTGGTTTCGTACCAATGAGTTTTGGTCGTATCCGCAAACCATTTTTTCTGCTGATACAGCGGATCACTAGGTTTCAGTGTGCTGGTTTTACCGAGGAAATCTTTGGGTCCCGGCACCACTGCTACGTGGTAAAAATACATGCCTGCGCCGAATAAGCCGATGATCACGACGCCGATAATAGCTAACAAGGTCAGCCAGATTTTTTTCACAAGAGTCACTTCCTAATTCATAATTGCCGTAAAACGTTAATAGGATTAACTTATTTATCATAGCCTTAGTAATGGGGTGTTGACAAGTTTTTATGAAAAATGATTGTCCTTTAAGCTATTCTGCCCTACAATATAGGGTATGCATTTTTGCAACTAACGAGGGGGCCAATCATGGTGATAATAACAGCAGGGATGATCGGCGTCGGCAAGACCACGCTGACCGGAATGATTGCGGAACATTTAGGCACACAAGCATTTTTTGAGCCAGTCGGCGATAATCCTGTTTTAC
Organism: Loigolactobacillus coryniformis subsp. coryniformis KCTC 3167 = DSM 20001; assembly: GCF_002706425.1. Taxonomy (NCBI): domain Bacteria; kingdom Bacillati; phylum Bacillota; class Bacilli; order Lactobacillales; family Lactobacillaceae; genus Loigolactobacillus; species Loigolactobacillus coryniformis. The sequence continues at coordinate 1,159,347 of NZ_CP017713.1, forward strand.
CACTTTATTATTCTGATCCAAAAAAATACGGATTTTTACTACAGATTTTCTTTTTGAATAAACGGTTTGCGATGATCAAAAAAGCGTTGACTGACGATAACAACGTTTTAGATCGTTCAATTTATGAAGATGCGCTGTTTACACGAGAAAATAACAAGGAAGGCAACATTAGTGACCAAGAATTTGAGATCTACCTTAAATTATTGGACAATATGATGGCTGAATTACGGAGTATTCCTAAGAAAGCACCTGATTTGTTAGTGTACGCCTACGCTGATTTTGAAACGATTTTGTATCGAATCAAAAAACGTGGCCGTGATTATGAACAGGTTGAAAACGACCAAGGTCTTTATGATTACTACTTTAAGATCTGGAGTGCCTATAAGGAATGGTTTGAAGCTTACGACGAAGGCCCTAAAATGCGCGTTGACCTGCAACAGTTTGACTTAGCCAAACCAGATAATGCGCAAAAAGTGTTACAGATGATCGACAATAAATTGGCCACTGTTCGGCAAACAACTTCCTTAACTAAATGATCTGCAGAAATTTTTTAAATTAATTGCGTGATTAGTTTGCTATTAACAGGGGGATATGCTACTATACTTATAGTACTTCTTTGTTCGGAATATTTTGGTTTCAAGTTTCATCGTAAACTTCTTCCAATGTACGCCTTTCACAAGATTTACCAAATTATACAGGTCGATTGACCTACAGGAGGATTTTTACACATGGAATTAGGTACAGTTAAATGGTTTAACGCAGACAAAGGTTATGGCTTCATTACTCGCGACAATGGCAGCGATGTATTCGTACATTTCTCAGCTATCCAAGGCGAAGGTTACAAGTCTTTAGAAGAAGGCCAACATGTAACATTTGACGTTGAAGACAGCGATCGTGGCCCACAAGCGACTAACGTTGTTAAAGACTAGTTACTAGTCTGATGAACAGTCTCGAGTAATCGGGGCTGTTTTTTTGTACCTTGAATATCATTTCGGTTTAAGGCTTGAGTTTCTGTTGGTTTCTTTGTTAAAATCAACATAGTAAGTTGCCATGATGTGGAAGGGGTTCAACAAACATGAAAAAACTTTTCGGTGTTTTATTAATCGGGGTCACTGCAGTCACCTTGGCAGGGTGCAATAATGGTGGTTCCACGGACTCGTCCAGTGAATCAAGCCAGCAAACGAGTCAAGTTAGCAAGAAGGCTAGCAGCAGGAAAGCGCAAAGCCCAAGTACAGTCTCCAATTCAGCTAGCAGTACAAAAACCAGCAGTGCTGATGGTAATACAGCTGGTACGTCTTCTACAGCGATTGCTAGTTCTTCCAGCAGTAATGCTGGAAGTTCAACAAGCTTGGTAGCCAGCAGTCAAGCTGCTGGTCAAAGTCAGGCGCAAACGGCTACGACAGTCAATGGGCTGAACTTAACAACTGCGCAAGTACAGGATTGGGTCGCACAACATGTTAGTGGTAACTATCAATCAGATGATTTAGGGTATGAAATGAGCAAGGATGCTAATGGTGAATTAGTGATCCAAGTACGCGAAAATCATAATAGTGCTAATATGCAGGCACAGGGGGCTGACGCTGGGACTGCACCGACAATTGGCTGGTTCAAGATCAATAGTCAAGGCCAGTTACTTAGCTCACCTGATGCTGGTGCTTCGTGGAGTGTTGTGAGTAACAGTTACAATAATTAAGTGTATAAAAATAGGGATGCGGCAATTATGCCGTGTCCCTATTTGTTTAAGCTGTTTTTTTGTTTTTTGCTTGTTGATCGCGCAAACGCTGCTCTCTACTGAATTGAATCATAAAGGCAGTCAAATTACGACTGATTGCTTGATCAGAAAGCCGCCGAAACGGCAATTCAGGTTGCTTTTGTTTTTCCATATTAACGCCTACCTACTATATTGACAAAACTAACGACGTTTTTCATTGGGTTGAAAAACGCTTAAATGATTCACTTAAACTGGAACCGCAACATTGTCCGCAGCTAAGCACGAGCTCAGTTAAATACTGAGAAAAAGTGACTTGCCCACAAAAAAACTGAGGACGCCTACATCTTAGCTTTCTCAGCTGAGTCACATTTTTATTATTCATGCAGACCACTGCACAAACTCACCACTATTTACTATACACCATTTATGCGAAAGTTGCTAATACTTGAATTTACCCATTTTACCTTGTTCGGCGGGCAAAGGTTATGTCTTTGTCGGTCATTAATCGTTTTGGTACCAGTCAACTGGATCAAACTCATTTAGATGTATCCTAAATAAACGTCCCTTGACAGCACGTTTGAAAAACTTATCGAACTAACACTTAAATCGCCAAGCACAACTGCCTAGGGTCATGCCGTTGCTCGATACATTTGAAGTGCCTAATACCACTGACATCGAATTTCAGGATCGCCGCTAAGCCACGAATATAGCGATAAAACTTAAACCTTACCGCTTGCCGTAAACACTGTGCTTTGCGGTATAAGATTTCATTAAATGATAGCCCGGCTTCGATCTTGATCGCGTGATGACCTAATAAATACGTGATCAATCGGTGAATCAGCTGCAGTGAATTTAGCGAAAGTGTGCGGATTTTTTCCAAGTGATATTCCTGCTTCTGTACCCGGAATAGTTCTTCGATCCGCCAGCGGGTAAGATAGCTTTTGACGATCCGGAGCACGTCTGCTTTACTCGTAATTACCTTATTGGTCAGGAGTCTCATTGGCTTTTCACCATATCCATAAACGACCACCATAAAAAACGCTCGACCTTTAAACGCGGGTAAAGTCACTTTGATATGACTGATCTTTAAATGATAGTCTTTGCCTTTGATCTGACTATCAAAGGCGATCTTGCCCTTGCGTCGCTGCGCCAATTCAGGGACTTTATAAGCCTTATCCTGGTAGTGGACCCAGCGTTTGTCGGTTAAGCGCATAATGAAATCAGTTTGCTTTTGCATCAAAAAGTTAATGATATCATTCGCATCATAACCGCGATCCATCACGACGGTATATTTTTTATCACCAAAGAGTTGATCAACGCGATTTAAGCCGCGATAGGTTTCAACGTTAGTACTGATAAAGTCAGTTTCCTCAGCTGAAAATAAATGCGAGTATAGCGGTAGTGGCTGCTTTGTTTTTGATGTTGCGACCGTAATATTGGTTGTGAGGTAGCCTTTTTCGGTGACACCTTTTGAACCGTCGTGTACCCGGCCTAAAGCTTCAAATTTCTCACCATAAGGCTTGGTAATATCAGAATTATCAACGATGACTAGCATATCGTCCTTAAGCTGCGGTTGTACCGCGGCCAAATAATTTTGATCCAACTTGGCATAATCATGAAAATTCGTGGCGTTGCGGCTCAAACGTTTGAGCGTACCCAAAAGCGTAATATCCTCATTCAACGCACGGCTGATTTCCGCTAGTAATGGTGAACGTCCTTTCGCTAGTCCATAAAGCATGTCCATAACGAAATTAGTCGTAGGTTTAGACATGCCGAGCGTGAGCTTTTTGGCATAATTAATAATTTCTCGTTTTGCTTGATATATTTCCGTTGATTTCATGTTAAAATAACCTTGGTCCTTTCTTTTGTTAGCTTTGTTCTCGTTATTTTGGGTAAACTCAAAACTAATATAATCCCGGTTAAGTGATTAGCGTGGACAATCGGGAGCAAGTGTCCGAGTACGATCATTGCTTTTTTATATTAAGAATCTATAATGGAGTTGAAATGTAGTTGAATGGTTGATCAAGGATTTTTTAGCTACCATAACTGCTTATTTCAGTAACTTTTACAAGGAGGTCAGCAACATGAATAATAAACTTGTTTGTCTAGGCGCTACGGTCGGTTTGATCACGGCTAGCGTTTTGTACCTTGCTAAAAAGACTGGTTTTTTTGAGGATGATCGTCATTTGTATGATGAATTCGAATCACGTTAAGATGTACTGGGAAATCTTTTGCTAATATTACTGACGAATTTTGGTAGTACAGCGTGTAATGCGTTGAGCTAGTTAATGATCGGAGGAATTAGTATGCGGAAAAATAAAGCTATCATGATCGGTGCCGGTTTAGCCAATATGGCGGCTGCGGTTTATTTGATTCAAGAAGGTCACTGGAGTGGTGATCAGATTACTTTTTATTCACTGGATGATCATGGTTCAAATGATGGCGCGCCAACAAAGAGCGTAACCGATGAATATTGGAATAAAAATCATCCCTTAGAAAATCAGAAAGGCTATGTTGCTCGTGGCGGACGGATGCTGAATTATCGGACTTATGTTGATTTGATGGATCTACTTGATCGGATTCCATCGGCGACGGAAACTAATATGACTGCGGCTGAAGATACACGTGATTTTGATGCTAAACACCGTACCTTTGACAAGGCGCGGCTGCTTGAAGGCGGTAAGGGTATTATTAATGGCAGTCATTTAGGCTTAAATAATCAGGATCGGCTGCATCTAACTAAGTTGATTGCAATGCCGGATTCGGAAGAAGAAAAGCTGGATAACGTCACGATCGCTGATTATTTTAGTGATGATCCCCATTTCTTCGGCACAAATTTCTGGTTTATGTGGGAAACGACCTTCGCTTTTCGTATACAAAGTTCTGCTCAAGAATTACGACGCTATATGCACCAAATGATTTACGAATTTACTCAGATCGAGCATCTAGTCGGTGTCAACCGGACGAGATATAATCAGTATGAAAGCATTATGCTCCCACTGGTTAATTATTTACGTGATCAGGGTTGTCACATTATCTTGAATCGTCTGGTAACTGATTGGACGTTTAAAGATACGCCGATGCAAGATGAGATCACAGTTACTGGTTTGACAGTTAAGAATACAGTCACCGGTGTCGACGAACACGTCACGGTCGATGACGATACTGCGGTGATCTTTACTAACGGTTCAATCACTGATTCAGCCACTTTAGGTGACTTTAATACACCGGCGCCAGAAAATATGGATTATGGTGCAGCAGCTAGTCTATGGAAAAAAGCAAGTGAGCATTTCTATAATTTAGGTAATCCGGATAAATTTTTTGCTGATCGGAATGCCAGTGAATGGGTCAGTTTCACGCTAACGACTAAAGATCATTTATTGTTAAATGAAATTACTCGGATCACGACTCAAGTGCCAGGAAATGCGCTGAATTCGTTTATCTCGACTAGCCCGATTACAGCGTTGGGACATAAAGATGTGAATATGTCGATCGTGGTTCATCACCAGCCACATTTTACAACACAAAAACCGAATGAGACGGTTATTTGGGGTTACTTCCTATATCCACGGCGGCGTGGCGAGTTTATCGATAAGCCATACATCAAAATGACGGGTAAAGAAATGATCCAGGAATTGATTGGTCAATTGTCTAAAGTAGATCCAGGTCCCGGCAATATTCGCGACAAAACGGATCAGATCATGGCTAGCGTGATCAATAATATTCCGGTTTATATGCCTTATGCCTCTGCATTATTTAATAATCGGGCTAAAACTGATCGGCCAAAGGTTATTCCACAACATGCCACTAATTTGGCCTTTACTGGTGAATTTGTTGAGCAACCTTATCAGATGATCTTCACTGAACAAAGTGCGGTTCGTTCTGGTGAAATTGCGGCGTATCATTTCGCTGGTATTCCAATGTCGCATTTAGTTAAGACACCGCGTTATGATAAAGATTTGAAGACGTTAGCTAAAGCGGCTAAGAAAATGTTTGATTAGTGTAGTTTGTTTAAATGAGCATTAAAAAGAAGATAAACGATGATTGTTTATCTTCTTTTTTGCTGTCTAATCAGCTTGAACTGCAAAAGTGATAGGGTGGTATGGATTGGGTCGTTATAAAAAAAGCTTGACCAGCACCTTAAGTTTCTGTAGAATAATATATGTTCCAAATGTTGACCTTGCCCGTTGGTCAAATTGGTTAAGACGTCGCCCTCTCAAGGCGGAGTTACGGGTTCGATCCCCGTACGGGTGATAAAATAATTTTTCTAAGCCGAAAAGACTGTCAGATCAGTCTTTTCGGCTTTTTTATGTCTGCAAGTTAATAAAAGGTGAACTAGTGCCGCATAACCAAAATAGTTGGCTAATTTTTAGCTTTCTCAAGTTTGACGGTAATGGACAGAGCGGGTTATCTGCCATTTTAGTAAAGTGGTGATTACAGTAAAACGCTGATAAAAGCAGTAGAGAAAACCACTTTTATCAGCGTTTATAGTTGTAGTTTGTATTTACTACGCAGCGTTTAGACCAGTGAACAACTATTACTACCAGAATGGAACCGAACTAAGGCTGTTCATATATAATTTGATGAACTTGGTGGTAGCAATACAAATTGGTTTAAATTTGAGTACAATGCTAAACGAGTGCTGCTAAGGTGTTATTTAAAATATGCAGCGTGATCGACGCCTTTAAATTTTTGGTGCGACTATAAACTAGTGCCAAAACCAAGCCGAGTAAGATTTTTGACAACCAATAAATTGGATCGACTTGACCGCTGGAGAGATCAACGTGAAAGGTACCGAAGATCACTGAGCTTAAGCCAATGCTTAGCCAACGACGGTGTGGGAAAAACCAATTTAGAAAAAGACCACGAAAAAGAATTTCCTCAAGAATCGGGCCAATGAAAGCAACGAACAATAACATGAAGAAAGTGAAGCTTTGTAGCAAGCTAGTTAAACTATCTACGTTGGCGTTACCACTTGTTTTAACGAATGGAATGGTAGCAGCGTTGATTAGTAACATGGCAATGAACCCGGCAGCAACTAAAAGCCCATCACGTTTATGTAGTCGTTGTTCAAATTCATTGTTATTGTCAGTCACCGCTTTACGATAGACTTGCCAAAATAAAATCGTGATCAAAATGGAAATGATCAGGAATAAACTGCCTAATACATAAGTTAATTGGGTTTGCTGTGTGCCGGCTATTGCGCTGGCAAAGCTTAAACCAGTTAATGGTAATTGTTCGGCCAATAGAAGTAAGCAGAAATAGCCTACGTGGCGGACGGTCGCCCAGCCAGAATTATTTGTTTTGATAATCGTCACCTCACGAATTTAAGTAACCTCATGATAGCACGAAATTTGTTTTTAGACGTGTGAAACGTCTGGCTTGCTTTTCAATTTAAAAATCTCTATAATGACACACTGTCATATAAGCGACAAAGTGTCATAAATTTAAATTGATTAATGGGGAAAGGAGGAAGCAGATGCCAACACGCACTTTTTTTAATTTATCCCAGGAAAAACAACAACGGCTGCTAGAGGCGGCACGCTTAGAATTTTCGCGGGTGCCTTTACATGAAGCGTCGATCAGCAAAATTATTGCTAGTGCGGATATTCCTCGCGGCAGTTTCTACCAGTACTTTACTGATAAAGAAGACCTTTATTACTATTACGCTGATTATTTACGCAAGCAAGGGCAAAATTCACTATTAAGCAATTTACAGGCGGTCGACGGTGATTTATTTGCTGCATTTCGCCATTACTTTACTAAATTAGTTGATGAAATCATTAATGGACCTAATGCGGTTTTCTACAAAAATATGTTTTTGAACATGACTTATAAAAATGGTCGTAAAGTGACCTCAGCAACACAAAAGAGGCACCCACACCATGGACATGATGATTTTTATGCGGCCGTTGATTTCTCGGTTTTAAAAATTTCAACGCCGCATGAGTTAGGTACATTGATGCATATTTTAATGGCGACGTTATTTCAAACGCTGGGGGCCTATTACTTACGGCAACAACATGGTGAGCAGATCACGGTGGCACAATTAAACCAAGAATTTGAACAAGCCTTAGGTTGGATCGAACATGGTGTGGCGATCAATTGATCGTTTTGAATCAATCAAGTATTTTAATGTAACTTTTTATTTTAATTAAGGAAGTGAGTAGATGCTTAAAATAGCACGTGGACGAATGTCAATTTGGGCCGTCACTGGCGCTTTTTTATTTATGATCTTACAAGTGATCAGCAGCTTAAATCTACCAAGTTTGACGGCTAATATCGTCAATAATGGTGTCGCTAAAGGCGATATCAATTATATTTGGCGCGTGGGTGCTGAAATGGTCGGGTTTGCGCTTTTGAGCGTGTTGGCCGCTGTGGGTAATGTTTTTTTGGCAGCACGGACTTCACAGCATTTAGGCCAACAACTCCGTTCGGACATTTATCGTAAGGTCATTGGTTTTTCTAACGATGAGTTTGATCAGGTGGAGACCTCGTCACTGATCACCCGGACGACCAATGATGTGGTACAGATTCAAAACGTGGCCATGATGGCATTACGGATGATGATCATGGCGCCGATCATGTTGATCGGTGCCAGTGTTCTGGCATACAACAAAAACCAGCGATTGACGATGATCTTTTTAATTGTTTTACCGGTACTAGCTATTTTTATTGGCTTAGTGATGCGGTTTGCCGTACCGTTATTCCGCGCAATGCAGTCTAAAACCGATCGAATCAATTTGATTTTTCGTGAAGGTTTGACTGGGGTCCGGGTTATTCGGGCGTTCCGGCGTGATAAATTTGAGCAAACTCGTTTTGAAGCGGCCAATCAGGATTACACACATAATGCAATCAAAGTTTTTAGTATCATGGCGTTGATGTTTCCAATTATGACTTTGATGATGAGTGCGACTAATGTTGGAATCACTTGGTTTGGGGCTAAATTGATCGCTGATTTCTCGATGCCAGTCGGTAATCTGATCGCCTTTTTGACCTATGCCATGCAGATCTTAATGAGTTTTATGATGTTATCAATGGTTTTTGTTTTCATTCCGCGAGCGCAGGCTTCAGCATTACGGATTCAAGAAGTTTTAGCGCTTGATTCAACGATCAATGATAAGCCTGAACCGAAGGCATTACCGGCCGATTTTGATCATAGTGAATTGAACTTTCAGCATGTTGATTATCGCTATCGGGGTGCAGAAAATCGCGCCCTGACGGATATTGATTTCAGCGCTAAAAGTGGCCAAACAGTAGCGATTATTGGTGGGACTGGTTCTGGTAAAACATCGTTAGTCAGCTTACTACCGCGCTTTTATGATGTGGAGGCTGGTAGTATCAGTTTCAATGGCACGGATATCCGTGATTTTACGCAACATGATTTGCGACAAGCTATTTCTTTTGTTCCGCAAACGGCGATTCTATTTACGGGGACTGTACGTGAGAACATGCAATATGGTGATCCGAATGCGACTGATGAAGCCATTTGGCGTGCGTTGAAGATTGCCCGCGCCGATGATTTTATTGCGGCTGACGCTGGTTTAGATACCCACGTTGAACAAGGTGGCGGTAATTTTTCTGGTGGTCAACGGCAACGGTTAGCGATTGCCCGGGCTTTAGTCAAAGACGCCGCGGTGTATGTGTTTGATGATTCTTTCTCAGCATTAGATTTCAAAACTGATTCTCAGTTGCGCGCTGAATTAAGGGCTGATAGTCGGATCCAAAATCGAATCGTGATCATTGTTGCGCAACGAATTGCAACGGTGGCTGATGCTGATCTAATTCTAGTTTTAGATAATGGTAAATTAGTTGGTAAAGGGACTCATGAAGCGTTAAAAGCACACAATGCCGTTTACCAAGAAATCATGGCTTCCCAGTTAAAGGAAGGAGAGGAGGCGCAACATGAGTAAAGAAACACCAACACGGCCACCAATGGGCCATGGTCCCGGCAATCATGCCGGCCTAGTTGAAAAACCACAGCACTTTTGGCGGACAACCAATCGTTTGTTGCGCTACATGTCCAATCGTTTATTTGCGGTGGCAGTGGTTTTAATTTTGGCGATCACGTCAGTTATTTTCCAAATTCGGACGCCGAAAATTCTCGGTGAGGCAACGACGGAAATTTATAAAGGCATCATGAAGGGCGCAGCAATGAAAAAAGCCGGTGAAACGGTGGCTAAGTTGCCGATCGATTTTGATAAGATCAAGCAGATCATCATTATTGTTGTCTTAATGTATTTAACCTCAGCGTTGTTTAGCTTTTTCCAGCAATTTATTATGACGCGGGTCTCGCAGCAAACGGTCTATCAGTTGCGCCGCGAGTTTAAGGAAAAAATGCAACGGGTACCGATCAGTTATTATGATACGCATAGCAACGGTGATATTATGTCGCGAGCAGTTAACGATATGGATAATATCGCCAGTACCTTACAGCAAAGTTTAACGCAGGCAGTGACGAGTACTGTGACTTTTGTCGGCACGATCTGGATGATGCTGACGATCAGTTGGAAGCTGACCTTGATCGCGTTGATCACTATTCCATTAAGCCTAGTGATTGTTGGCGTGATTGCACCACGGTCGCAGCGTTATTTTGCGGGGCAACAGCGTAGCTTAGGCTTGTTGAATAATCAGGTTGAAGAAAATTATAGTGGCCATGTGGTTTTAAAAAGTTTTAACAAGGAACAAGCCGCGATCGATACTTTTGAAGAACAAAATCGTAACTATTATCAGTCAGCTTGGAAGGCACAATTTATTTCCGGGATCATTATGCCGTTAATGATTTTCTTGAATAATATTGGCTACGTCTTCGTGGCGATCATCGGTGGGGTACAGGTCACTCACGGTGCAGTGACGTTAGGTAATGTGCAGGCCTTTTTACAATACATGAATCAGTTCTCCCAACCAATTTCACAATTAGCTAACTTAATGAACACGATCCAGTCAACGATTGCTTCTGCGGAACGGATTTTTGCGGTGTTAGATGAACCAGAAATGAGTCCAGAGCCAACTGCTAAGCCAGTTGTTCAGCCGAACGCAAACTTTATTGATTTTGATCATGTACAGTTTGGTTACAATAAAGGCGAATTGTTGATGAATGACTACAATTTGAGCGTTAAAAAAGGTCAGCGCGTCGCTATTGTTGGGCCAACTGGTGCCGGTAAAACGACGATCATTAATTTACTGGAACGCTTCTACGATGTCAGCGGTGGCACAATTCGTTTGGCCGGCGTTGATACTCGTGAATTAAGTCGTGAAGACCTACGGCAGCATTTTGCTATGGTTTTGCAGGATACATGGCTGTTTACCGGTACGATCTACGATAATCTGAAATACGGTCGTGAAGACGCAACGGATGACGAGGTCATGGCGGCAGCTAAGGCAGCCCACGTTGATGAATTTGTTCGCCGCTTACCTAACGGCTACAACACCATTTTGAATGAAGCGGCCTCTAATATTTCTCAAGGGCAACGGCAATTAGTTACGATCGCGCGAGCTTTTGTTGCCGATCCTGAGATTTTGATCCTTGATGAAGCCACCAGTTCGGTCGATACTCGGACTGAAGTTCATATTCAGCACGCGATGGAACGCTTATTGGCTAACCGCACCAGTTTCGTGGTGGCCCATCGGTTGTCAACGATTCGTGATGCCGATAATATCATCGTAATGAATCATGGTGACGTGATCGAAACTGGGACTCATGACCAATTAATGGCCCAAAAAGGGTTCTACGCTGATTTATACAATAGTCAATTTTCTGGCAATATTGTGTCGTAAATGCGTTATAGTAAAAGCAAAGGTGTACGCTGCCTTTGCTTTTTTTATTGGGCGACGTTTCAACTTGGCGCCTTTTACCATAATTGTGAAATTGGAGTTGGTACGATGTATCCACAAACTGAACAGAAAATTCAAGCTTTAGTCGCTAATGGGATCGTTCCTGGTGTTAGTTATGGATTTATTCAGCAGCAGCACACTTGGACGAATTATTTAGGTGCTAGCCAGTTGTTGCCGGAAAAAAAGGCCTTACAAGCCGGCCAATTGTATGATCTGGCGTCATTGACTAAAGTAGTGGCAACGACGACTTTAATTTTAAAATTACAAGAACAAGGTCGACTAGCCATTACTGATCCAGTTCAAAAATATTTACCAGAATTTGGTGATGGGCGAGTAACGTTACGGCATTTGTTGACGCATACTTCGGGTATCACCGGCTATATTCCGAATCGTAACCAACTGGCAGCACCGGCATTGACTAAAGCATTACTTGGCTTAAGTGTCGGTGCAGATTTTGGACGCAAAGTGGTTTATAGCGATACAGGGCTGATCTATCTAGGTTGGATCATCGAACGCTTGTTAAAGGAGCCAGTACAAACGGCGTTGACACATGAAGTGTTGCAACCATTACATTTAAATACAATGACCTTTACGCCGGAAAAGGCGCGTTGTGTGCCCGCCAGTTATGAACCAACGGGCCGCGGTTTGATCCAGGGCGTTGTTCATGACCCCAAAGCCTTTATCTTAGGCAAACATTGTGCCTCGGCTGGTTTATTTTCTAATTTAGCTGATCTGTTACAATTTTGCCGGTTCATGTTGGGTGACTTTACGGTTAACCAACCACCGATCAGTTCAGCAACGATTGCCGCATTATACCGTGATTACACCGGCTTTGATGGCGGTCGTAGCTTAGGCTGGCAATTGTTGTATGCAGCGGACGGGCATCCAGTTATTTATCATACTGGTTTTGTTGGTCATTTTATGTTGATCGATGCGACCAAGCATAATGCTGTCGTTTTTCTGTCTAACCGCATCCATCCAACGGCACCAAATAAACCTTATCTTGCATTACGTGACGAAATCGTTACCACTTATCTGCAGGAAGCTAAATGAAACGGTGATTAAAACACACGAATTAGACTCGACGTCACTAACTGAAAACGGTAAAATAATTAGCGGAGCATTTGAGAATATTGAAGGAGTGATTATTTTGGCAGAACCGTATTTCTTACAGCCTTATTTTCAAGAAAAAATTTGGGGCGGAACTAAATTACATGATGAATTTGGCTATACCTTACCTAGTGAACGTACGGGCGAATGTTGGGCGATTTCCGCGCATCCCCATGGACCTAGTACCGTCGCTAACGGTCCATATGCTGGCCAGACCTTGATCGAAGTTTGGCGCGATCATCGCGATGTTTTTGGCGATGCTAAGGGGGATGTTTTCCCATTATTGACTAAAATTTTGGATGCTGAAGCTGACTTATCGGTTCAGGTTCACCCCGATGACGCTTATGCTGCGGAACACGAGCATGAACTGGGCAAAACGGAATGTTGGTATATCATTGCCGCTGATCCAGGGGCTGAATTGATCTATGGTCATAATGCCAAAAGTGAAGCTGAATTGGCCGATATGATCCATTCGGAAGACTGGCAGGGCTTGTTCCGCCATGTACCCGTTAAAGCCGGTGATTTCTTTTACGTCCCTAGTGGAACGATCCATGCACTGGGCAAAGGAATTATGGCTCTAGAAACGCAACAAAGTAGCGATACGACTTATCGGTTATATGACTATGATCGAGTAGACGCTAAGACTGGCAAAAAACGTGAACTGCATATCCAACAATCAATTGACACGACCACGGTACCGTTTGTGGCGCCTAAGTTAGCTATCACTAGTCAACAGTTTGGCGATTCTAAAGTTACCACTTTCGTTAAAGCGCCATACTTTACGGTTTACGAATGGCAAGTTAAAGGTGAACTAGAGTTAACCCGTCAAAGCGCGCCATATACATTGGTTTCCGTTTTAGCTGGGCAAGGTGAGATCACCGTTGATGGTCAAAGTTATCCGTTAGCTAAAGGGCAACACTGTTTATTACCATTTGCAGTCAAAAAATGGCAATTGTCCGGTGACTTACAAATTATCGCTTCCGAACCGGGTAAGAAAGCATAAAGAATGGATTTAGCGGCTGAATTTAGTCGCTATTTTTATATCATTTTAAAAAGCGCTTTCATTTACAGCTAAACAAGACTAAAATATAATTGTTCAAGCTAAAAATATTTTAGGAGACTATTAAATGACAGGACGTTTAATTGGCAAAGTTGCGCTGGTTACCGGCGGAACAAAAGGAATTGGTTTAAGCTGTGCACAGCGTTTTGTAGAAGAAGGGGCGAAAGTTGTTATTACTGGGCGCCATGTGGATCTTGGTGAAGCAGCGTTAGCAACTATTAACGCACCAGAGGCACTGAGCTTTATGCAACAGGATACCTCAGATGATCAAGAGTGGCCACAGATTATTAAGGCCGTCCAGGATAAGGTTGGTAAGTTGGATATTTTAGTTAATAATGCCGGTATTTGTTTTTTTAAAGATATTGAGCATACAACTGCAGCAGAATGGCGTAAAATACAGTCGATCAACTTGGATGGGGTTTTCTTTGGCACTAAATATGCCTTAATCGCGATGAAAGATCATGGGGGTTCGATCATTAACATGTCGTCGATCGAAGGTTTGATTGGCGAACCAATGTTGGCTGCCTATAATGCTAGCAAAGGGGGTGTACGACTATTTTCTAAATCAGCGGCCTTGTATGCAGCTAAAGAAGGTTACAATGTGCGCATCAACACAGTCCATCCCGGTTACATTCACACGCCGTTGGTTGATTGCGCACCGGATGTGGTGACTCACGAAGAGCAATTAACACCAATGGGGCACTTAGGCGAACCCGTAGATATTGCGAATATGTGCGTATTCTTAGCTTCAGATGAATCAAAATTTGCCACTGGTGCAGAATTTGTTGTCGATGGTGGTTATACGGCTCAATAATTCATTGTTGTGGTCAATGGTTAATGTGGATCAAATTATTTCAGTAAATGACTGAATATACAACGAAGCATTAATAATACGACTTCATTGAATGAGCAAATAAAATAAGCTTGGGTAACTTTTTCAGGTTACTCAAGCTTATTTTTAATGCTTACGGTTAGCTGCGGCAATGAAGCCTTGCGCCGCAAATTTTTCGCGTAATTGAAGAACTGCCGTGTAAGTGGCTAATACGTAAACTTGTTCAGTTGGCAAAGTCTTGATTTTTTCCGCGACTTCACTTAGATCCTTGATCTGTTGTAATTTATCTTCTGGGACACCGGCAACCTGCCAACGAAAGGCAATATCAGTGACTCGCTCACCACCAGCGATAAAGCTGGGAATCGCTTGAGTCGCCATTTTTTCAAAATTACCATCCCAGATCCAACTAGTGTCGATACCGTCAGCGTAATTGGCGTTCAGCAAAGTGACCAACGAAAAAGGTTTTTTATTCAATAAAATTAAATCAAATACTTGATTTAAGCCCACCGGATTTTTGACTAAAATTAAAGTTACAGCCTTATCGCCGACTTGAATCACTTCTTGACGACCAAAAACTTTTTCGTCAGCATCGAGTGCTTGCGCAATCGCAGTAGGTTCAATACCAAAATAACGACCTACACTGTAAGCAGCTAATGCGTTATAGATATTATACGTGCCACCAATATTAAGTTTGATTGGCTGACCATCGATCACAAAACTAGAGCTAACCGGCGTTTGCTCAGTTAATTCAGTGACTCGGTGTTGTAGTTCAGGACGGGCAAAACCACAGTTAGGACAGTAGTATTTACCTAGATTACTGTAAACTAATGATTTGTAGTGCAGAATATGATTGCAGACTGGGCACAAAACACCATCAGTATTGTATTCAGCTTTTAATTCACCATCAGGCTGGTTATCAAAGCCGTAATAGATGAATGGGTTGGGTAATTTACGTGAATGGAAAATTGGCGCATCACCGTTAGCGATGACCGTTGCCTCAGGTGCATTGGCCACACCATCAAGAATTTTCTGATAGGTGGTATATAATTCGCCATAACGATCCATTTGATCACGGAAAATGTTAGTGAAAACAAAGGCTGTTGGTTTGATGTATTTGGTTACTTCGATCACATTAGCCTCATCAACTTCCAAAACAGCGATCTGCTTACCAGAGCGCCCACGCTTGTGGGTTAAGAAGGCGGTGATGATACCTTGCTTCATGTTGGAACCAGTTGGGTTAGTCAAAATATCACTGTATTTTGCGTGTAATACTTTGACAGTTAAGGCTGTGGTCAACGTTTTACCGTTAGTGCCTGTGATGATCACGACTTCATAATCACGACCTAACGTTGCCAGAATATCTGGATCAATTCGATTGGTGATTTTACCCGGCAAAGAGCTACCACCTTTCATGAAGGTGTGCAAAAACCAGTAAGCCGAGCGACCAGCAGTCGCGGCGAAAGAACTTTTTAATGACATAATGAGTCTCCTATTCCACAATTAAGGTGATTTTATTAGCCTAGTGCGCTAATAAAATTTGCTATTTCAAAGGGTGCAACTATTTTGGTTTGATCCAATCGGCAATAAACGACTGTTTAGTATGGGAAGTATAAGTCGCATTAAATAACAATAACTATTTTGACAACGAAAAGTGTGCTTGTCAAAAGATAACCTGCGCCGACAATGTTTATAAGGCGAGCATAACATAACTTGATGATTTAATTCGCTGCAATGATTAAAACCAATCGTTTTCTAACTAAAAATAGGCAGTACAAAGATTGCTTTTTTACTTGTCACTAATTTGCAGATGAATTTTTCACTAAAATCGATTATACTGAATAAGAATGTTTATGAAAAGGGGTAAGAACAAGGATGGCCCAGTTGTTTTTTCATTATGGCGCAATGAATAGCGGTAAAACAATCGATATTTTAAAGGTTGCCCATAATTATGAGGAGCAAAATAAGTCGGTGATCATTATGACGTCAGGTCTAGATGATCGCGATGAGATCGGCTACGTTTCTAGCCGGATCGGGTTACGCCGCCAAGCGTTGCCGATTTTTGCTGAAACCAATATTTGCGATGTTGTGAAACAAGAAAATCCCAATGCAGCGTGTTTATTGATCGATGAAGCACAGTTCTTGCAAAAGCATCATGTGATTGAACTGGCTAAAATTGTCGATGAGCTGAATATACCAGTCATGACGTATGGTCTGAAAAATGATTTTCGCAATGAATTATTTGAAGGCTCAAAGTATTTATTGTTATACGCCGATAAAATTGTTGAAATCAAAACAATTTGCTGGTTCTGCAATAAAAAGGCTTTGATGAACATGCGTGTCGCTAATGGCAAGCCTGTCTATGAAGGCGAACAAATCGAAATTGGTGGCAATGAAGCTTACTACCCAGTTTGTCGTAAGCATTATTTTCATCCAATTTTAAGCCAATTAAAAGCATGAATGTGTTAATGTATTTAGCTAATAAAATAACCTTAATTGTGAAGTAGAGCCATGTTTCTTGCGGCAAGTATTTTGCCACAAGAATGGACATCGCCCGGAACATCAGAATTTATTAGCGTATTCCGCTAATAAATGACCTTAATTGTGAAGTAGAGCCATGTTTCTTGCGGTAAGATTTTCGCCACAAGAATGGACATCGCCCGGAACATCAGAATTTATTAGCGTATTCTGCTAATAAATGACCTTAATTGTGAAGTAGAGCCATGTTTCTTGCGGCAAGTATTTTGCCACAAGAATGGACATCGCCCGGAACATCAGAATTTATTAGCGTATTCTGCTAATAAATGACCTTAATTGTGAAGTAGAAAGGAAACTAATCATGGACGAAATGTTTGAACAGTTGCAAGCCGTGGTTGATCGTCATGAAGAATTGGAAGGCTTACTTTCCGATCCTGAAGTGATCAGTGATACACAGCGCTTCATGAAGCTGTCGAAAGAAGAAGGCGAGATCCGCGAAACAACGGAAAAGTATAACCGTTACAAGGATGTTGTCGGCCAGATCGCCGAAAATGACGCAATGTTGCGTGAAAAACTTGATCCAGAAATGGACGCGATGGTCAAACAAGATCTAGCTGAATTAAATACTGAAAAAGAAAAATTAGAGCATGAAATGACCTTACTGATGCTACCTAAGGATCCTAATGATGATAAAAATATTATCATGGAGATCCGGGGCGCAGCTGGTGGTGATGAAGCCAGTCTTTTTGCTGGGGACTTACTTAACATGTATATGCGCTATGCCGAAAAGCAAGGTTGGAAAGTGGAGACTGTCGATGAAACACCAACCGAAGTCGGTGGCTTTAAGAGTGTGGTCATTATGATCTCAGGTGATAGTGTTTACTCCAAGTTGAAGTTTGAAAATGGTGCGCATCGGGTACAGCGCGTTCCCCAGACTGAATCACAAGGGCGTGTGCACACCTCAACAGCAACTGTTGCGGTAATGCCGGAATATGATGCGGTTGATTTGGATATTGACCCGAAAGATATTCGGACCGACGTTTATCGTTCGTCTGGTGCCGGTGGTCAGCATATTAATAAAACTTCCTCTGCAGTACGGATGACCCATTTGCCAACGGGGATCGTCGTTGCCATGCAGGATCAGCGTTCACAGCAACAAAACCGTGAAAAAGCAATGCAAATTTTGCGGGCCCGGGTTTATGACTATTATGAAAGTCAAAATCAAAGTGAATACGATGAAAATCGGAAACAATCAGTTGGGACTGGTGATCGTTCAGAACGGATCCGCACCTATAACTATCCACAAAATCGGGTGACGGATCACCGGATCGGTTTGACTCTAAACAAATTGGATCGGATTATGAATGGTGAATTAGAAGAGATTATTGATGCGTTGATCTTACATGATCAAACGGCTAAATTGGAGCAGCTCCAAAATGGCTGAGCCAACATTTTTTGAGGCCTTGCGTTGGGCCTCTATTTTTTTAGAACAGCGGCAACAAGAAGACGCAGGTCGTTTTTTGTTATTAGAACGACAAAATTGGACAAGTACACAATTGCTGCTGCGCTATCGGGAACCGATGCCAGCCGCAATTTGGCATCAGTTTCAAGCTGATGTGCAACGTTTTGCTAAAAATGAACCCGCACAGTATATTGTTGGTCACGCGCCGTTTTACGGACATGAATTTAAGGTCACAACCGCGACTTTGATCCCACGCTCAGAAACAGAAGAGTTGGTTGAATGGGCATTAAATGAATTGCCAGCTACACCATTGAAAATATTGGATCTAGGAACTGGCAGTGGTGCAATCGCAGTTAGCTTAAAGTTAGCGCGTCCCCAGTGGCAAGTTTGGGCTAGTGATATTTCGGCGGCAGCATTAACTGTTGCTGCCGACAATGCGCATGACTTGGGTGCAGCCATTAATTTTCGGCAAAGTGATGTTTTTACTAATTTAGCGGTCGAAAAATTTGATGCGATCATCAGCAATCCGCCTTATATTGCCCCTAGTGAGCGTGATGTGATGGATGCCAGTGTTTTAGCCCATGAGCCAGCAACGGCTTTGTTTGCCGCTGAAGCTGGTTTAGCAATTTATCGGCGTATTTTGACTGACTTACCGCAACATTTGACGATCAACGGCCAGTTTTTTGGTGAGTTTGGTTATCATCAGCGACCAGCACTGGCTAAAATGGTTGCCGAATTATTACCGGCGAGTCAAGTGAAGTTCCGGCGTGATCTAGCTGGTCATGAGCGGATGCTCCAGATCAAACTATGAATGAAAGAAGGAAGTACGTTGCAAACAAAAGTTTTTAAACCAGATCAATTGGCGGCCGCTGCTGCTGAATTGGCTGCTGGTGAATTAGTGGCTTTTCCCACGGAAACAGTCTACGGTTTAGGTGCCGATGCAACGAATGAAACGGCAGTAAAAAAAGTTTATCAAGCAAAAGGAAGACCTAGTGACAATCCATTGATCGTTCACGTAGCTGATGTGGCAACAGTCAAAAAATATGTGGCTGATTTTCCCACGACAGCTGAAAAACTGACCCAAGCCTTTTGGCCAGGTTCGTTGACGATCATCTTGCCATTACAACCTAATGCTTTCTCGAAAACAGTTACTGGTGGCTTGAATACAGCGGCTTTTCGTAATCCGCGTAATCAAGTGACCTTGGATCTGATCAAGCAATTAGGGCGGCCAATCGTTGGACCGTCAGCTAATACTTCGGGAAAACCAAGTCCAACATTGGCAGAACATGTTTTACATGATTTGGCGGGTAAAATTGCTGGTGTTGTTGATGATGGTCCAACGGGTGTCGGCTTAGAATCGACTGTGATCGACTTGAGTACAGCAACTCCCACAATTTTGCGGCCTGGCGCAGTGACTAAAGAAGATATTGAAGCAGTGATCGGTTCGATCGATGCTGATCATCATAAAGTCAAAGCAGATGAAGTCCCTAAGGCACCGGGAATGAAATATAAACATTACGCGCCGAATGCGCAAGTTTATATGACAGCGGCTACGGACTTCAAGGCGGCGGCCGCTTGGGCACGTGAACAGGGTGAACCATTCGGCTTATTGGCAACGGATCAGGTGTTAGCTGAATTTTCTGCTTTAGCACCAGCTTATCGTTTTTCTTTAGGTGATTCGATCGTAACAGCCAGTCAGCATTTATTTGATGGCTTACGGCACTACGATCAATTACCTGAGGTCAAGTTGATTTTAGCAGAGGAATTCCCAGCCCAAGGCTTAGGTGTTGCTTACATGAATCGGTTAGCTAAGTCAGCAGGTCAACAGCGCTTTACGAAAAGTGAACACTAATTATAATTAGTATTTTCTAGACGTGTCTAGCTAAATGGTTGTTAAGTAACAATCAAACGCTTCAAGACACGTCTATTTTGATATGGTATAATCGGCTTATTCGGTGAGGTTAAGGCTGGCTCATTGATTACGCATTAAGCGTAAATATCAGTTTTGGAGGATGATGCGCAATGGATTTTCACGTTGATGATCAGGAAGTTTGGCAGGCAATTCGACAAGAGGAGCAACGGCAAGAACATAATATTGAGTTAATCGCATCGGAAAATATTGTTTCTGATGCGGTACGCGCTGCTCAGGGTAGTGTCTTAACTAATAAATATGCAGAAGGCTATCCAAAACATCGTTTTTATGGTGGCTGTGAATATATTGATGTGATCGAGCAATTGGCGATTGATCGTGCCAAAGAATTATTCGGTGCAGAGTACGCTAATGTTCAACCGCACTCTGGTTCTGGGGCTAATATGGCAGCCTATTCGGCTTTACTCGAACCCGGTGATCGTGTGATCGGGATGAGTCTTGCTGAAGGTGGACATTTGACGCACGGTGCACCAATGAGTTTTAGTGGTCAAACTTATGACTTCAAAAGTTATGGGGTAGATGCTAAAACGGGTCGGATTGATTTTGATGCAGTGCGTCAATTAGCCCATGATTTTCAACCTAAATTGATTGTCGCTGGTGCTTCGGCTTATAGCCGTGAGATCGACTTTAAGCAATTCCGTGAAATTGCTGATGAGGTTGATGCGTACTTAATGGTGGACATGGCCCACATTGCTGGTTTAGTAGCAGCGGGCCTACACCAAAGCCCTGTACCATATGCTGACATTGTTACTACGACCACCCATAAAACTTTACGTGGGCCACGTGGCGGCCTTATCTTGGCAAAAGAGCAATATGCTAAGGCAATCAACTCAGCAGTCTTTCCTGGCATCCAAGGTGGTCCGTTGGAGCATGTGATTGCTGGTAAGGCAATTGCTTTGAAAGAAGCTTTACAGCCAGAGTTTAAGGCCTATGCCCAGCAGATCATTGTTAATGCTCAAGCCATGGCCGAGGTTTTTGCTGCGGATGAGCGCATAAAAATTATTTCCGGTGGCACAGATAATCATTTAATGTTATTGGACGTCACAAAATTTGGTTTAACAGGTCGCGATGTTCAGGATCTGCTGGATACAGTCAGCATTACTGTCAATAAAAATACGATCCCTAACGAACAAAATGGCCCATTCCGGACTAGTGGGATTCGGGTGGGGACACCGGCGATCACAACTCGTGGTATGAAAGAAGCCGAAGCTAAGCAAGTGGCACAATTAATTTTACGGGCAATCGAGCAACGCGAAGATCCAAATGCATTGGCCGAAGTTAAGCGGGATGTATTCGCTTTAACGGAACAATTTCCGATCAATGCAAAAAGATTTGAATTTTAACTAGCCATAGCGACTATAATTCGCTAAAATATAAGTAATCAAATTGGGAAAACGGGACACGCTGATTTTTTTGGTGTGTGCCGTTTTCTGCAGTCTGCAACTAATATCAATAAGAGGAGCGTAATCATGGGAGAACTACATGTAATTGACCATCCGTTAGTCCAGCACAAGTTAACGATCATTCGCGATAAAAAGGTGGGGACACAACAATTCCGCCAGGTTGTCAACGAAATCGCAACTTTAATGGCCTACGAAGTTACTCGTAATATGGCGACAGAAGATGTGGTCGTCGAAACCCCAATTGCAAAAACAACGCAAAAATCATTAACCGGTAAAAAGGTGGCTATTGTGCCAATTTTACGGGCCGGCTTGGGTATGGTCGATGGCTTCTTAGAATTGATTCCCGCAGCTAAAGTTGGTCATATTGGGATGTACCGTGACCATGAAACTTTGAAACCAGTCGAATACTTTGTCAAAATGCCGACTGATATTGATCAACGGGAATTGTTTGTTGTTGATCCAATGTTGGCTACCGGCGGTTCTGCGATCATGGCGATCGATGCCCTGAAAAAGCGCGGCGCAAAGCAAATCAAATTTGTCGGCTTGGTTGCAGCACCAGAAGGCGTCAAAGCCTTGCAAGAAGCACACCCCGATGTTGATATTTACGTCGCTGGTCTAGATGACTATCTAAATGAAGATGGCTACATCGTTCCAGGTTTAGGCGATGCTGGTGATCGACTATTCGGGACAAAATAACGTGAACTTTAAACTCAGCTGATCTAGCAATGCCTAGATTAGCTGAGTTTATTTTGTTGTGAGCTACTTACAGGTGCCTCACTAACAAAAAAAGTAGCTATTTCACAAACAAAGTTCCAGCACTATAATCGCTAGCGGGCCAAAATAGCTGGAAGCTATTTGGTTTATTTGACTTAGCGGATCAGAATATTTTTGGCTGCAACGTAACCTTGAATTTATTTCCTTTGTATCTAATATTATGGATATTAAACGTAAAAAATAAATTCATATTTATTTTTTTCATGAAAAACTGTGTGCTACTAGGCTTTTTATGATTATAAATCGCTTTCGTATGTCGATAATCAATTTTGTATTTTTAGTGTATTGGTGGTATTATAACGATTGTATTTTAGATGGGTCTGCAACATGTGCTGTCTAAAGTCTTTTCTGCAAATGTGCTTTGATGCGGTCTTAGTTCTATGATACACTCAGAATACAGTGACTTTGTGTACATATGTTTTAACCGTGCAACACTGTGGAAGCAAATCGGTTGTGAAAAGAGGTGAGATTCTGTGAATGAAGAGAGTTACGTTGTAAAGTTTTTGGGGATTCCCTTCAACATTACCAACGTTGTCTCAGGATTGATAGCAATGGTCATCGTATTCTGTTTGGTTTGGTTCTTGTCGCGTAATTTGGCATTACGGCCAAAAGGCAAGCAAAACGTGTTGGAATGGATCATTGATTTTACCAATGGTATTGTCTCGACTAACGTTCCTGGTGAGCAAGGGAAACGGTTCAATTTATTAGCTTTTGTACTGTTTTTATTTATTTTTGTTGCGAACCAAATGGGGCTGTTAGTGCAAGTCATTATTGGCGGCAAGACTTTGATCAAATCACCGACGGCTGATCCAATGGTTACGATGTCTTTAGCTCTGCTGGTCTTATTAGTATCACATTATTTTGGTGTTATGATCTTTGGTTTCAAGGGATATTTGGTCAATTCCTACATGCGACCAGTAAGTTTCATGTTACCAATTAATGTGCTGGAAGAGTTTACTAATTTCCTGACGCTAGCATTCCGTCTATACGGGAACATTTTTGCCGGTGAAGTGCTGCTGACTCTGATCGGCGGCGTCGCAAAGTCTCACGGCCTCGTGACAACAATTGTCGCGTTACCGCTGGAGATGATCTGGCAAGGATTCTCAATCTTCATTGGTAGTATCCAAGCTTATGTATTCGTCACCTTGTCCATGGTTTATATCTCGAAAAAAGTTGAAGTCGAAGAATAGACCAACAAACCTTAGGGAGGAAAGTTAATTATGAATTTTATTGCAGCAGCTATTACAGCCGCAGGTGCCGCTATCGCCGCAGGTTATGGTAACGGTAAAGTTATCTCCAAAACAATCGAAAGTATGGCTCGCCAACCAGAATTATCCGGTCAATTACGTAGTACGATGTTTATCGGTGTTGGTTTGATCGAAGCCCTTCCGATTATCGCCATCGTTATTTCATTCATGTTGATGTCGCGTTAATCGCTGTAGGCAGCATTAAGTCTGCCTTTTTTGATTGAACAGAAATTTCTGCGAATTAAGCGGTGTCCGTGCCGCGGAACACATTCTTACAAAGGAGGTGTCAATAGATGCTTTCACATTTCGTTATTGGTGCTGCCAGTGGTTTATACATTGGTGATCTATTGTTTTATGCCATTTCGTTCATTATCTTAGTTGCGTTGATCAAGCACTTTGCTTGGGGACCAGTGACTAAAATGATGGATGAACGGGCCAACAAGATTTCTGGTGACTTGGACTATGCGGAAAAGTCCCGGAATGAAGCGACTGAATTAGCGGCTAAACGCCAAGCTGAATTAGATCGTTCACAAACAGAAGCCACTAGTATTGTGACAACTGCGCGCCAAAATGGTGAAAAGCAGCGACAAACCATCATCGAACAAGCACAAACTGATGCAACAACTTTAAAGGCTAATGCCCAAAAAGATATTGTTCAAGAACGTGCGGATGCACTGAAGAGTGCCCAAAATGATGTCGCTGCCTTATCTATTGAGATTGCTTCTAAAATCATTCAAAAAGAACTGAATGCCACTGACCAAAAGGCACTGATTGATTCTTATATCGAAGGGTTGGGGAAGCAAAATGGCGCTAGATAAGTATACGATCGGGCAACGTTATGGCACGGCCTTATTTGATCTAGCGACAGAACAAGGAACGATCGATGCGGTTTATGCCGACGTTGCTGCATTACAGCAAGTATTTGCTGATACACCAACTTTGGCGGCCACACTGACTAATGCGACGTTGACCTTAGAACAAAAGCAACCTATTTTAACTAGCTTGCAACAAGGTGCAACTGACAGTGTTAAAAACTTGATCCAAATGGTTTTTGATTATGGTCGGATGAATGAAATGCCATTTATCCTAGCTGCATTTATGCAACGTTATGACCAAGTTAATGGTATTGTCCATGCTAAAGTGACATCGGCAGTTGCTTTGACGACGGAGCAGCAGCAGGCTTTATCGACACAATTAGCGGCCCGTTTAGGTGCTAAACAGATCACAATCGATAATACGGTTGATGAAGCCGTGATCGGTGGCGTGATCGTTGAAGCTAATAATTTGGTTATTGACGGCAGTATTCGCAGTAAGCTTGCACAAGTTCGGCAATTACTATTAGGTTAAAAGGTATTTTGAGATTAGTTTAATTAGCGTTTTGCGACATTTTGTCCAAAAACGGTTTATTTAAAAAGAGGTGAACCCTATGAGCATCAAGGCTGAGGAAATCAGTTCTTTGATCAAACAGCAATTAGCTAACTATTCAGCTGATTTGTCTGTTGAAGAAGTCGGTACCGTAACCTACGTCGGTGATGGTATCGCAAGAGCACATGGCCTCGACAACGCAATGGCCAATGAATTGCTGGAATTCCAAAACGGTTCATATGGTATGGCGCAAAATTTGGAAACAAATGATGTCGGGATCATTATTATGGGTTCATATGACGACATTCGTGAAGGCGATACGGTTAAACGTACTGGCCGGATCATGGAAGTTCCTGTTGGCGACAACATGATCGGCCGGGTCATCAACTCATTAGGACAGCCAATTGATGGTCAGGGTGAGATCAAAACAGATCACACACGTCCTATTGAATTTAAGGCACCTGGTGTTATGGATCGTCAGTCCGTCTATGAACCACTACAAACAGGTTTGAAAGCAATCGATTCGTTAGTTCCAATTGGTCGCGGTCAGCGTGAATTGATCATTGGTGACCGTAAGACAGGTAAGACTTCAATTGCCATCGATACGATCATCAATCAAAAAGATCAGGACATGATCTGTATTTATGTTGCGATTGGCCAAAAGGAATCAACAGTACGTGCTCAGGTCGAAGCACTCCGTCGTTACGGTGCATTGGATTATACCATTGTCGTAACTGCCGGTCCTTCTGAACCAGCACCAATGCTCTACTTGGCACCTTATGCCGGCGCGGCAATCGGTGAATACTTCATGTACAACGGCAAGCATGTTTTGATCATTTATGATGATTTATCAAAACAGGCAGCAGCTTATCGTGAAATTTCCTTGCTGTTACGGCGTCCGCCAGGTCGTGAAGCGTACCCTGGTGATATTTTCTATACCCATTCACGTTTATTGGAACGTGCTGCTAAATTAAGTGAAAAGCTCGGCGGCGGTTCAATGACTGCTCTGCCAGTTATTGAAACTCAAGCTGGTGACGTTTCCGCTTATATTCCAACTAACGTTATTTCAATTACTGATGGTCAGATTTTCTTGGATAGCGACTTATTCTATTCAGGAACACGGCCAGCAATCGATGCCGGGACTTCTGTTTCTCGTGTCGGTGGTGACGCTCAGATCAAGGCAATGAAGAAAGTTGCCGGGACTTTGCGTGTGGATCTAGCTTCTTATCGTGAATTGGAAAGCTTTGCGCAATTCGGTTCTGATTTGGATGCAGCAACACAAGCGAAGTTAAATCGTGGTCGGCGGACTGTTGAGATCCTTAAACAACCTGTGCATAAGCCATTACCTGTTGAAAAACAAGTTTTGATCCTTTATGCATTGCGTCAAGGCTATCTAGACAGTGTACCGGTTGACGATTTGAGCCGTTACGAAGCTGAATTATTCAATTTCTTCGATGGTAGTCATGCTGATGTTTTAGCCGCAATTGCTAAGACCGGTAAATTACCTGAGGATGATTCATTAGATGACGGTATCAAGGCTTTTGCAGCCACATTTAAAGCGAGTGCAACTGCAGCAGCCGCGAACTAGAAGGAGATGAGATTATGGCTGAATCATTAACTGAGATCAAACGCCGGATCGCATCGACTAAAAGTACCGAAAAAATCACCCAGGCCATGCAAATGGTTTCGGCGGCTAAGTTGAATCAGATCGAAAAGAAATCGACCGCTTATCAGCTATACTCTTCTAAAATTCGTGAAATCGTGACCCACATGGCAGCTGCACAGTTGTTGGCAATTAATAATGCCAATGATCTGCGTGAAAAAAATGATGAGCCACAAACCACTCAGGATCAGCTTAAAGTCAGCAGTATGCTCCAACAGCGACCAATCAAAAAGACTGGTTACTTGGTCATTACTTCTGACCGTGGTTTAGTCGGTAGTTATAACAGTAGTGTCATCAAAGCCGTTACTGATATGATCACCAACGACCACAAATCTGCTGATGAATACGTCTTTATGGCGGTTGGTGGTACAGGTGCAGATTTCTTTAAGAATCGGGGCATGAATATTGCCTACGAATATCGTGGTGTTAGTGATGTCCCAACTTTTAATGAAGTGCGGGAGATCGTAACAACTGCGGTTTCGATGTACGATTCTGGTGTATTTGATGAGTTATACGTTTGCTACAACCATCATGTCAATACATTACGTTCAGAATTCCGTGCTGAAAAGATGTTACCAATCACTGATTTAGATGTTACTGAAGTGCAAGATCAGCACATTGAGTACATTGCAGATCCTTCACAAGAAGAAGTGCTGGATGCAATTTTACCGCAGTATGCCGCTAGTTTGATTTTTGGTGCCTTAATGGATGCCAAAGCTGCTGAACATTCTGCCGGTATGAATGCAATGCGTAGTGCAACTGATAATGCCAATGATTTGATCGATAAATTGACGTTGACCTATAACCGGGCGCGTCAAGGTGCGATCACACAAGAACTTACAGAAATTACGGCTGGGGCCAGTGCATTAGAATAGTCCTAGTAATTAAAAATGACGGGAGGAACAAAGCAATATGAGTGCTGGTAAAATTGTCCAAGTTATGGGCCCAGTTGTCGATGTTTCGTTTCCTTTAGATGGTTCACTCCCTGATATCAATAACGCACTGCTCGTCCGTAAAGCAAAAGACGAAACAGTGACGTTGGAAGTTGCGTTGGAATTAGGCGATGGCGTTATGCGTACGATCGCTATGGAATCTACCGATGGATTACAACGAGGTATGGTCGTTGATGATACTGGTAGTTCTATTTCCGTACCAGTTGGTAAAGCAACTTTAGGGCGTGTATTCAACGTTTTAGGTGAAACAATCGATTTTGGTGATAAATTCCCGGCGGATGCTGAACGTAGCAGTATCCACAAACCATCACCAGATTTTGAAGATTTAAGTACATCTTCAGAAATTCTTGAAACAGGGATCAAAGTAATTGATCTGCTTGAACCTTACCTTCGTGGTGGGAAGATCGGTTTATTCGGTGGTGCCGGTGTCGGTAAAACCGTTTTGATCCAGGAGTTAATTCATAATATTGCCGAAGAACATGGCGGTATTTCTGTCTTTACCGGTGTCGGTGAACGGACACGTGAAGGTAATGACTTGTATTACGAAATGAAGGAATCCGGCGTTATCGATAACACAGCGATGGTGTTCGGTCAGATGAATGAACCACCTGGTGCCCGGATGCGGGTTGCCTTGACTGGGGTCACATTAGCGGAATACTTCCGTGATGTTGCGGGCCAGGATGTGCTATTGTTTATCGATAACATTTTCCGGTTCACCCAGGCCGGCTCTGAAGTTTCCGCGCTGTTAGGTCGTTTGCCATCAGCCGTAGGTTATCAGCCAACATTGGCTACTGAAATGGGCCAATTGCAGGAACGGATTACCTCAACGAAAAAGGGTTCTATTACTTCGATTCAGGCGGTTTATGTCCCTGCCGATGACTATACCGATCCAGCGCCAGCAACTGAATTTGCTCATTTGGACGCAACGACTAACTTGGAACGTTCATTGACACAACAAGGGATTTATCCTGCTGTCGATCCATTGGCTTCTTCATCAAGTGCCTTGGATCCCGAAATTGTTGGTGAAGAGCATTACCGTGTTGCCACTGAAGTTCAGCAAGTGCTCCAACGTTACCGTGAACTACAAGACATTATCTCGATCTTAGGGATGGATGAATTGTCTGATGAAGAAAAGATTATCGTTGCGCGTGCGCGGCGGATTCAATTCTTCTTATCACAGAACTTTAGTGTTGCCGAGAAATTTACTGGTCAACCAGGTGCTTACGTGCCTGTTGCTGAAACAGTTAAAGGCTTTAAAGAAATCTTGGCTGGTAAATATGACGATCTTCCTGAAGATGCCTTCCGTGGTGTTGGCCCGATCGAAGAAGTTGTTGAAAAGGCGAAGAAGATGGGTTACGGTCAAGATAGTGCGACGGCTGCTGAACCTAAAAAAGCTGCAGCTAATTAGGAGGTGCACAAATGGCTGACAAACCAGTTTTGACAGTTAATATTGTCACTCCTGATGGGATCGTATACGATCATCACGCAACGATGGTTATTGTGAAGGCCCTCGATGGACAATTGGGGATCATGCCGAATCATGAACCAATCATTGCACCGCTACAAATTGATGAAGTTCGCGTTAAACGTGTAGATAATCCGGGACACGAAGATGCAATTGCCGTTAATGGTGGTTTCATGGAAATGTCCAACAATGTTGCTTCAATCGTCGCTGATTCAGCAGAACGAGAACGTGATATTGATGTATCACGGGCACAGTTAGCTGAACAACGCGCTGAAGAGCGGATCAAAACGGCTAAAGCAAAGCATGATGCGGATGAATTGGCACGGGCGCAAATTAAGTTACGCCGTGCGGTGAACCGAATCAATGTAGCTAAACATTAAGTTTTTTATAAATAAGCCAATGGTAAATTCGTTTACCGTTGGCTTATTTTTTAGTTAGACTGATTTAATGCGATCTTTACGAATCTTGAATTCGGGCGATCTGAGTCGTTAGGTACAGTAAATGATGATAAGCACTGATATAATAAGCTTATCAGGAAAATTCTGACAATTCGATTAGTCTATGATAGAATAGTGACAGGAAAAACAGTTGGATGCAATGCTGCTTTGAGGTTGCATCTATTTTTAACGGCCTAATCTAGTTAAAATGGGGATAATAGCATGCAGAACATCGGTATTCAAGCAGTAATTACATTGGCGTCTTATTTTATTTTTACCGGTGTGGCGTTTTGGGCTTTACAGGCGGTGCGCTTTGATCATTTACTGCGTGCCGGTCATGTCCCTCAGGCGCAGACTTTGTTTATTATTTTAGCTGCTGTTTTAGGTTATCTATGTACTAGCTTTTTCTTAAGTTTTATCGATAACACCCGTAACTTGATTTTCTTGTTACGTTAATCTAGTCAGTGTGACGGAGGGAAATTCCATGGAAAAATTGATCGTGCGCGGTGGTCAAACATTGAACGGAACGGTTGAAATCGAAGGTGCCAAAAATGCAGTTTTACCTATTTTGGCAGCTAGTATCTTGGCTTCTGAAGGCCAGATGACATTGGATAATGTGCCGATTTTATCTGATGTGTTTACGATGAATGAAGTTTTGAATATGTTGCAACTGAATTTAGAATTTGATCAGTTGCGTAAGACGATCGTGCTGGATGCGACTGGGGAGTTATCCTTTGAAGCACCACTAGAGTACGTTTCAAAAATGCGGGCATCAATCGTTGTTTTAGGCCCATTGTTGGCGCGTTTAGGTCATGCGCGTGTGGCTATGCCTGGTGGCTGTGCAATTGGCACGCGCCCGATTGATCTGCATCTAAAAGGTTTCGAAGCTTTAGGTGCGACGATCGAACAGCATGCTGGTTATATTGATGCATGGGCGGACAAATTAGTCGGTAGTAATATTTACTTAGATTTTCCTAGCGTTGGTGCCACACAAAATATTATGATGGCAGCAACCTTAGCTGAAGGCACTACTGTGATCGAAAATGTTGCTCGGGAACCGGAAATCGTTGATCTAGCTAACGTACTTAATAAAATGGGTGCTAAAGTGGTTGGCGCCGGAACTGATACGTTGCGGATCGAAGGCGTTAAGTCGTTACATGGTTGCAGTCACAGCATTATTCAAGATCGGATCGAAGCTGGAACATTTATGGTGGCAGCGGCGATCACCGGTGGTAACGTGTTGATCAAAGATGCAATCAAAGAACATAATAAACCATTGATTTCTAAGCTAGAAGAAATGGGTGTCACTGTCGTCGAAAATGATGCTGGTGTTCGAATCATCGGTAATCAACAGTTACGGCCAACTAGCGTTAAAACACTGCCACATCCAGGCTTCCCAACGGATATGCAAGCACAAATGACTGTGTTGCAATTAGCAGCTACGGGAACGAGCTTGATGACGGAAACCGTCTTTGAAAATCGCTTTATGCATTTAGATGAATTGCGCCGCATGAATGCTGATTTTAAAATTGAAGGCAGTTCAGTTTTGTTATATGGACCGACTGAATTTAATGGTGCGGAAGTGGCAGCTTCTGATTTACGTGCGGCTGCTGCATTGGCAATCGCTGGTTTGGTTGCTAAGGGCTTTACTCGGGTCACTAACTTAAAATACTTAGATCGTGGGTACTATCATTTTCAGCAAAAATTACGTGCGTTGGGGGCTCAGATCATACGGGTGACTGAACCAGCTAATCAAGAGCGTCTGGATGCTGCTTCTTTTGCTAAGGAATTAGCTTATCAACAAGAACAGGATCGCGTGCAGAGTTTAGCAACAATGATCAAGCGATAATTTTAAAGCTATTCGTCGGTTTTAGAGCCGAGAATAGCTTTTTTGATAAAATCTTTACTTTTAAACGGGTTATAGAGCGCCAAGTGAGGTTTTCGTCCTTATGAAGTTATGCTATAATTCAATATTGATTGGGCTAGTGAATTAGCCCGCAACCGAAGTGGAATTAGCTGCTCGGTTCATGTGAGAGGAGAAATATAAATATGGCGAAAGATATCGGCATCGACCTAGGCACCGCTAATGTTTTGATCCACGTTGAGGGCAAGGGCATCGTGCTTAATGAACCTTCAGTTGTGGCAATCGATACAAAGAGCGGTAAGGTACTTGCCGTGGGCACAGAGGCATATAAAATGGTTGGACGGACGCCAGGTAACATTCGAGCGATCCGGCCGTTAAAAGATGGTGTCATTGCTGATTTTGATATTACGGAAGCAATGCTGTCCTATTTTATTGATAAATTAAATGTTAAAGGGGTATTATCCAAACCCAATATTTTAATTTGTTGCCCAACAAATATTACTTCAATTGAACAAAAAGCAATTATTGAAGCTGCAGAAAAATCCGGCGGCCGTAATGTTTACTTAGAAGAGGAACCAAAAGTAGCCGCGATCGGTGCCGGGATGGATATTTTCCAACCCCAAGGCAACATGGTCATTGATATTGGTGGTGGGACTAGTGACATCGCCGTTTTATCAATGGGTGATATTGTGACTAGTCAATCATTACGACTAGCCGGGGATAAAATGGATGCTGAGATTGCCGCATTTGTTAAGAAAGAACATAGTCTGTTGATCGGTGAACATACGGCAGAAAAGATCAAGATCGAAATTGGTGAAGTGTATGGTCAGGATACTGGTAAAACCTTGGATGTTCGTGGCCGCGACATGGTGACTGGTTTACCACGGACCATTACGATCACTTCTAAAGAGATCGAATCTGCTTTACATGATACCATGATGGTCATTGTGCAAGCAGCCAAGGATGTTTTAAATCAAACACCACCAGAACTGTCAGCGGATATTATTGATCATGGGATCATGTTGACTGGTGGCGGTGCATTATTACATGGTATCGCCCAGTTATTTACGGATAACTTGAAGGTACCAGTCATCGTGGCTGAACAGCCGTTAGATGCGGTTGCATTGGGTACTGGCGTGTTACTGGGGAACATTAATAAAAGACGATAGACTGAGGTGATATCATGAATAATGATTCCAATCGATTTGATATTTTTGTTAAGCCAGTTTTGGTTCGGATCCTGTTAGTGGCTATTGCCATGACGATTGCTATCGTAATCGGTGCAATGATCGGCTATGCAGTTGGCGGTGGCAATCCATTGCGGGTTTTCTTACCTAGTACTTGGGGTCACCTATTAGACTTTGTGCGTTGATGAATTAGAGGCTGAGCATTAGCTTGGCTTCTTTTTGCTAGAAATATGGCGTAAAATTGGTCTAGGCGTAATCCGCGAATCCAAGAGGTAAAAGTGAGGTTTAGGTATGCGGTATATAGTGATCAAATTAATCAGTTGGTATCAACACTTTTCAGCACAGACGCCAAATCATTGCCGCTACTATCCGACTTGTTCGCATTATACGCAAACGGCGATATTGCGTTTTGGGGCTATTCGCGGCGGTTTAATGGGCATTAGTCGAATCCTACGGTGCCAGCCGCTTAGTCAAGGTGGGATTGATCCAGTACCACAACGATTTACTTTATTCCGAAATAAAAACACAGTAGATATAGCGAAAGCGAGTGAGAAATATTATGGCGAAACAGCCCAGCAAGATTGAGCTTAGTATTGAAGAAGAAAAACAGGCCGGCGAAACGATTAATGTTGTTTATGATGGTAAACACCGGGTCGGTAGTATTCGACCCGAGGCAGGTCAGTTTGTTGTTGAATTGACTAATGGTGAAGTCTATCACGCTAAGACCTATGATGAAGGTTTGAATACATTGATCATGCAATATCATTTACACAAGTAAAAATGATTATCAGTTGAGAAAATAGATCTGTTAAAACAATATTAGAAGTGAATTACCATGTCTTTAACATAACCGTGCAATTCTAAAAATGGCACTTAGTTTGGTAAGTGGCTGTGTTTATTTGCCAGACTCTAAGTATTACCGTTAATGTTAAATTTGTGGTATAAAAATTGTCCATTATTGTGAAGTAGAGGAAAGGTGAGTTGATGAATCGACAAACAGCTCGCGAGGAACGCGAGAACTCACGGATCGATTACGGTATTATATTTCCGATCATGATGTTAGCATTGGTTGGTTTAGCCTCGATTTATGTCGCTGCTAGTAATGATACTAAAAGTGTTAACGTTGTTAGAATGGTCGTTACCCAATTGATTTGGTACGTGATCGGGATCGGGATCGTTGCCGTGATGATGCAATTTGATTCCGAACAATTATGGAAGATCGCACCTTATGCTTATGGCTTCGGGATCTTTTTGATGATCATCATTTTGGTTTTTTATAGCCGAGCCTATTACGTTCAGACCGGGGCCAAAAGTTGGTTTGCCTTTGGTCCGTTTACGTTCCAGCCGTCTGAGGTGATGAAGCCCGCGTTTATATTGATGGCAGCGCGGGCGGTTCGCGGACATAACGATAAGTATCCGCAACATACGGTACAGACGGATATGCTATTGCTAGGTAAGCTGATTTTATGGATTTTGCCTGTCCTACTATCGTTACATTTCCAAAATGATTTAGGGACTACATTAGTCTTTTTAGCCATCCTAGGCGGTGTTATTCTGGTTTCTGGCGTTACTTGGAAAATTCTAGTACCGTTGATTTCAACGGTCACGGTGATTGGTGGAACTGCCTTAGCTTTTGTTACCACCACTTGGGGGCGTAACATTTTAGGCCGTCTCGGGTTTAAAGCTTATCAGTTTGCGCGGATCGATACATGGCTGAATCCATCCAATGATACCAGCAGTTCCAGTTATCAGTTATGGCGTAGTATGAAGGCAATTGGTTCGGGGCAGATTTTTGGTAAAGGTTTCAACCATGTTGAAGTTTATGTGCCTGTACGTGAATCTGATATGATTTTTTCCGTTATCGGTGAAAACTTTGGCTTTATTGGTTCCACGTTATTGATCTTATTGTATTTCTTGTTGATCTATCAAATGATTCGGGTTACTTTTGATACTAAAAACGAATTTTATGCTTATATTTCAACTGGCGTCATTATGATGATCTTGTTCCATACCTTTGAAAATATTGGTATGAACATTGGCCTATTACCATTGACTGGTATTCCGTTACCATTTGTTTCGCAGGGTGGTTCAGCTTTGATCGGAAATTTGATTGGTATCGGGATGATCATGTCGATGCGTTTCCACTATCACAGTTACATGTTTAGCGCCGACAGCGAAAAGTTTAATTGATGCGAAATTGGTAAATTAACGGTTGTGACTTGACACTGATTTGTAATCTGCTTATAATTGGAAACAATTCAATAAAGCACGTCGAAGGAAAGAAGCTAAGTAAACATTTATAGTGAGCTGTTGGCCAGTGGGAAACAGTAATGTACTTAGTTGAATGGTTCTGGAGTGCTGCTAGGTGAAAGTAAGTAAGCTAGCACGGGGAGCGACCGTTACTCGTTGAGTCTATGACTCATTAAGGTTGATGGAGCAATCTATCAACAAATTAAGGTGGTAACACGTAAAGTTAAGCTTTTCGTCCTTTGACAGCTATTTAGTCAAGGATGAAAAGCTTTTTATTTTTCTAAACACCGCATGAAAATTATTAAGAGAAAGAGATGATCAACGCGTGATTGAAATTAAGGACGTCAGCAGAATTTACCGTGGTAAGAAAAAAACGATCACGGCCGTAAAAGACGTCAACCTAACGATCAATGATGGCGAGATTTATGGTATCGTTGGCTATTCTGGTGCCGGTAAAAGTACTTTAGTCCGAATGCTTAATGGGTTAGAAACGCCAACTAGTGGGACAGTTACGATCAATGATACCGTGATGAGTGATTTAAAAGGCAAGCCACTGCGGGAAGCACGCCAAAAAATGGGAATGATCTTTCAGTATTTTAACTTATTGTGGTCGCGGACGGTTCTAGAAAATGTGACTTTTCCATTAGAATTAGTCGGTATGAGCAAGGTTGATCGCGAAGCTAAGGCTAAGAAGTTGATCGATACTGTTGGTTTGCAGGGACGCGAAAATGCTTATCCAAGTGAATTATCTGGTGGGCAACAACAACGGGTTGCCATTGCGCGGGCGTTAGCAAATGATCCGCAGATTCTATTATCTGATGAAGCCACTAGTGGTTTGGATCCGAAAACAACTGATGAAGTCTTGGATTTACTCTTGAAGATCAACCGCGAGTTAAAAATTACGATCGTCGTGATCACCCATGAAATGCATGTGATCCGTAAAATTTGTGATCGTATGGCAGTTATGGATGAAGGAGCAGTGGTCGAAGAAGGCAATGTCTTCGATATTTTCCGTAATCCTAAAATGGAAATTACGCGTCAATTTGTTTCTGAAGAAGAAACGCCGCAGCTAAACGATACGACTGTGGTGATCAATGAGTTGCTAGCGCAAGTACCAACGGGGAAAATCGTTAAATTGACTTTCCACGGTGATCAGGCTAAGTTACCGATCATTTCTGAAATGTTGCGACAATTTCCCAATGTTGATCTTAATATTGTTGACGGCAGTATTCATCAAACGCAGGAAGGATCAATTGGAACTTTGTATCTGCAATTGTTAGGTGACGATGCTGAAATTGCAGGTGCAACCGATTATCTGCATAAAATGCGTGTGGGAACGGAGGTGATTCGTGGTGAGTAGTACAACAGGCTTCTCCTCATACTTCCACTTTTCACAAGTTGATTGGCCCAGCATGTGGTCGGCAACGATCGAAACAATTTGGATGACGATTTTCTCATTGGTTTTAGTCGCTATTTTAGGTGTTTTACTTGGCTTGTTATTATTCGAAACAACCGGCAGTACTAATTTCTGGGCTCGATTGGTTCATGGCTTGACGGCCTTATTCGTTAATGTTTTCCGGTCGGTTCCGTTTATTATTTTAATCGTGTTGTTATTGCCACTGACTAAAAAATTAGTGGGTACCATCATTGGGCCTAAGGCGGCTTTGCCGTCATTGATCATCTCCGCCGCACCTTTTTATGCGCGAATGGTTGAATTGGCCTTCCATGAAATTGATCATGGTGTGATCGAAGCGGCGGAAGCCATGGGCGCAACGCGGTGGCAGATCGTCTATAAAGTGTTGTTGCCAGAGAGTAGTCCCGCACTGGTTTCAGGGATTACCGTTACTGGTATTTCCCTGATCGGTTTTACCGCAATGGCTGGTGTGATCGGGGCTGGTGGCTTAGGGAACTTAGCTTACTTAGATGGTTTCCAAGCTAGCAATAATACGGTTACCTTAGTTGCAACCATCATTATTTTATTAGTTGTTTTTGTTTGTCAAACAATCGGTGATTTCGTGGTCAAACGACTGGATAAGCGAGTTGCCAATTAAGTTTTGGTTATAAAATGTTTTATGAAAAATGGAGGGATTTTTTATGTCAAAGAAACATCGTTTAATTAAGTTTGTTACGGCTGCGGCTGTACTTGTGCTAGGGGCGAGCACATTTGGTTCTACGGCTGAAGCCGCAACTACATTGAAAGTCGGTGCAACTAAAACACCACATTCAATTATTTTAAATCACGTTAAGCCTCAATTGAAAAAAGAAGGCGTCAATCTAAAAGTAACGGTCTTCCAAGATTATTCCTTGATCGATAAGGCTTTAGTCGCTAAAAACTTGGATGTTACTTATTTTGCGCACAAACCTTATCTAGAACAAGAAATTGCGAAAAATGGGTATAAGATCAGCGATATTGGTGCTGTGCATTTGGAACCAATCGGTGCTTATTCTAAGACAGTTAAAAGTTTGAAGAACGTTAAAGATGGTGCAACGGTCTTAGTTTCAAATAACCGGCCTGATTATGGTCGTATCTTACAGATTTTGAAGGATGCGAATCTGATCACAATCAAAAAAGGGACTAAACTAACAGATGCTGATTTCACGGACATTGCGTCTAATCCTAAACATCTAAAATTTAAGCACAATTATGATCCAAAATTAATGCCTGAATTATACAAGAACAACGAAGGTGACGTAATTTTCATCAACGCTAACTTTGCCGTTCAAGGTGGTTTGAATCCGAAAAAAGATGCAATCGCTTTGGAGAAACAATCATCACCGTATGCTAATATTCTTGAAGTTCGTAAAGGTGACGAAAACAAACCAACTATTAAGAAATTAAAGAAGGCTTTGCAATCTAAATCAACACAAAACTGGATCAGCAAACATTTCAAAGGTGCAGTTTTACCAGCTAAATAGAACTAAGGAAAACTACGAGAAATCGTAGTTTTTTTGTTTAAATTAAAGTAAGCGTTGCCAAGCTAAGTAATGTTAAAAGCGACTATCAGGATATTCTTAATAAATTCTCATTTTACAAAAATAAGTCTTGGTTGGCGGAATTATAAAGCATAACAACTTTTTTGTGGCAAGAAATTCTTTAAGGAACTCGCCAAGGGTTATTGAAAAAGGTTCTCAATTAAGTTAGAATGAGTATTGTTTAATATTGGAAACGATTTTTCTCTTAAAACGTTTTCACTGGATAAACCAGTAATTCCTGATATCGGAGGAGAGCACATGTCAAAGTTAGAAGTAAAGAATCTACACGTTGCCGTCGTTGATGAAGATAAAGGTCAGCAAAAAGAGATCCTCAAAGGGGTCAATTTAACCATGCAAACCGGCGAAATTCACGCCATCATGGGACCAAATGGTACTGGTAAGTCGACCTTATCACAAGCAATCATGGGCAATCCTGCATATAAAGTCACTGAAGGTGACGTTTTGTTAGATGGTAAGAGTCTTTTAGATATGCCAGTAGATGAACGGGCACGTGCTGGTCTATTTTTGGCAATGCAATACCCAGCTGAAATTGCCGGGGTAACCAATGTCGAATTTATGCGGGCAGCAATCAATGCTCGGCGCGCCGATGATGATCAGATCCCAGTATTAGAATTTATGAAGTTCCTCGATAAAAATCTGGATATCTTAGATATGACCGACGATATGGTTGAACGTTACTTAAACGAAGGCTTCTCTGGCGGCGAAAAGAAACGCAACGAGATCCTACAGTTAATGATGATCCAACCTAAATTTGCTATTCTTGATGAAATCGATTCTGGCCTTGATATTGACGCATTAAAGGTTGTCTCCAAAGGGGTCAATTCGATGCGTGGACCTGAATTTGGTTCATTGATCATCACCCATTATCAGCGTTTGCTGAATTATATTGTTCCTGATACCGTTCATGTCATGATGGGTGGACGAATTGTTGAAAGCGGCGGCCCTGAATTAGCTGAAAAATTGGAAGCTGAAGGCTACGCTGGTGTACGGGACGATCTTGGTTTGGATGTCAAACTAACAGACGAAATCTAAGGAGGCGCAGGTTATGGAAACACAAGCAGAAATTGAGTTTCAATCCGCAGTGTCGGCCTTTTCTGCGGCCCATAATGAACCTGATTGGTTGCGGAAGTTGCGCCTAACAATGCTGGCTAAGTATCCAGAATTAGCGCTACCTAAATTTGAAAAAATTAAATACCAACGTTGGCCACTAACGGCTGTCCATGAACCGACTATTGTGGATTCTTCAGCAGCTGACTTATCAGCTTTATCATTGGATTATGCTGATGCCAAAAACGTTTTGGTCACAGTTGGTGAAACGGTGCTTACAACTAAATTGGATCCTGCATTAGCTGCTAAAGGGGTTATTTTCACGGATTTATTTACAGCCGTGCATGAACATCCTGACTTAGTTGCGAAATACTTTATGACAACAGCCGTTAAGCCGGATGATAACCGCTTGACTGCGTTTAACGCCGCTTTTCTTAACGGTGGGGCCTTTCTGTACGTACCTAAAGGTGTCAAGATCGAGGATCCGATCCAAGGTTATTACATCCAAGATAGTACGCGAACACAAGACTTTATTCATCATGTTTTAGTAGTGGCTGATACGAACAGTCAAGTTACTTATTCAGAAAATTATGCTACTGTTGGTGAGCAAGCTAATTTAGCTAATATTATTGTTGAAGTTGTGGCTGCCGATGATGCCCATGTGCGTTTTTCAGCGGTTGATCAGTTAAGTGCTGCGACGACAGGTTATATCAGTCGGCGGGGTAACTTAGCTAATGATGCTAAGCTAGATTGGGCAATCGGAATGATGAATGATGGCAACGTGGTGGTTGATTTCAATACCGATCTAGTTGGCCATGGTGCGCACGCGGAAGTTAAAGTTGTTGCGGTCACCACTGGTGAGCAATTGCAAGGTATCGATACGCGCGTGACTAATTTAGGACAGCATACGATCGGACATATTTTGCAGCATGGGGTTATTCTTGAGTCCTCAGCTCTGATCTTCAACGGTGTAGGACATATTGTTAAAGGCGCTCGTGGTTCCGATGCACAGCAAGAAAGTCGTGTCTTGATGTTATCGACACATGCGCGCGGTGATGCCAACCCAATTCTATTGATCGACGAAAATGATGTGACTGCTGGTCATGCGGCGAGTGTTGGTCGTGTTGATGAAGAACAAATGTATTATTTGATGAGTCGCGGAATTGATAAAAAGCGGGCAGAACGGCTAGTCATTCGTGGGTTCTTGGGTAATGTTCTAACCGAGATCCCAGCTAAGCGTGTTCGTGATCAGTTGACCGCCACGATCGAGAGGAAGTTAGAAAATGGGCAAAAATCTGAATGATATCCGCGCTGATTTTCCAATTTTGGATCAGCAAGTTAATGATGAACCATTAGTCTACTTAGATAATGCTGCAACCACGCAGAAACCTAAAGCAGTTGTTGAAGCTTTAACACATTATTACTATAACGATAACGCCAATGTTCATCGTGGTGTGCACACATTAGCTGAACGTGCTACTGAAAAGTTTGAAGCGGCCCGCGAAAAGGTCCGTGCTTTTATCAACGCTCGTTCAACTAAAGAAGTGTTATTTACGCGTGGAACGACGACCAGTCTAAACTGGATCGCCGCTAGTTATGGTGAAGCTAATATTACTGCCGGTGATGAGATCGTGATTTCTTACATGGAACATCACAGTAACTTAGTTCCCTGGCAGCAATTAGCTATCCGTAAACAAGCAACGCTCAAATATATCAAAATGAACGCTGATGGCACACTGGATATGGCCGATGCACAGCAACAGATCACGGATAAAACTAAAATTGTGGCGATCGCACAGGTTTCCAATGTTTTAGGTGTGGTCAATCCAATCAAAGAATTGGCTAAAATAGCCCATCAACATGGTGCAGTAATGGTCGCTGATGGGGCCCAGTCGTTACCTAATATGCCAGTAGACGTTCAAGATCTGGATTGTGACTTTTTAGCTTTCTCTGGACATAAAATGCTTGGTCCAACAGGAATTGGTGGCTTGTACGCAAAGGAAGCTCTCCTAAATGAAATGCCACCGATTGAGTTTGGTGGCGAAATGATCGATTTTGTGAATTTATTTGATAGCTCATGGTCCCAGTTGCCGTGGAAATTTGAAGCAGGTACGCCAGATATTTCTGGTGCAATTGGTTTAGGTGCGGCGATCGATTATTTGAATCAGTTTGGGATGGCTGCGGTTCATGAACATGAACAAAAGCTAGTTGATTATGTGTTACCTAAGTTGTTAGCGATTGATGGACTGACCGTTTATGGTCCCCATGACCCAGCTAAACATACCGGTGTGATTGCTTTTAATTTAGATGGGCTACATCCCCATGATCTAGCAACCGGCTTAGATATGGAAGGTGTTGCGGTTCGGGCCGGCCACCATTGTGCGCAACCGTTGATGAAATATTTGCAAGTACCAGCTACAGCGCGGGCTAGCTTTTATATCTATAATACGAAGGCAGATGCTGACCGCTTAGTTGATGCAATTGTGGCAACAAAGGAGTTCTTCAAAAATGGCACTGTCTAAATTAGATAATTTGTATCGCCAAGTTATTCTTGATCACTCAGCACATCCACATCATCATGGCCACTTGCAACAAGCGACTAA
This sequence comes from Loigolactobacillus coryniformis subsp. coryniformis KCTC 3167 = DSM 20001, assembly GCF_002706425.1. Lineage (NCBI taxonomy): Bacteria > Bacillati > Bacillota > Bacilli > Lactobacillales > Lactobacillaceae > Loigolactobacillus > Loigolactobacillus coryniformis. The sequence continues at coordinate 1,201,013 of NZ_CP017713.1, forward strand.
TGAGATCGAATTACGTAATCCAACTTGTGGCGATGTGTTACAACTGGAAGTGGCTTTGACCGATGGTAAAATTACGGATATTGCTTTTTCTGGCGATGGTTGTACTATCAGTCAAGCCTCGGCTAGCATGATGACTGATGCCGTGGTTGGAAAAACACCAGCTGAAGCGGAAGAAATGGTTCAGGTTTTTTCAGAAATGATTATTGGCGATAAGCCTGGTCTGGATACAACGGCGTTAGGTGATGCGGCAATTTTAGAAGGTGTTGCTAAGTTTCCAGCGCGGATCAAGTGCGCCACTTTAGCTTGGAAAGCATTAAATAATGCACTAACTGGTGAGGACGGTAAAGGAATGGCTCATTTGTTGAGCTCACATGAGGATTAGTTATTGACCGTTTGAACCATATATTGAATAAGGGGGACAGCTTATGCCAATGCCTGAAACTGAAAATACAAAAAATAACGCTACCGTTGCTAGTAGCGTTGATGAATTAGGTTTGGATAAAGATTATGACTTTGGCTTTCACGATGATGTCACACCTGTTTTTTCAACGGGTCACGGCTTGACCGAAGATGTCGTTCGCGCCATCTCTAAGGAAAAAGACGAACCGCAATGGATGTTAGATTTTCGTCTGAAATCATACGAATTATATAAAAAACTACCCATGCCAGCATTTGGTCCAGATTTGTCAGGATTAGATTTGGATAATATGCTTTATTATCAAAAAGCAACGGATAAAAAATATCGTGACTGGGAAGAGGTTCCTGAAGATATCAAAAATACGTTTGATCGCTTAGGGGTTCCAGAAGCGGAACGTAAATATTTAGCGGGTTCCTCAGCACAATACGAATCAGAAGTTGTTTATCATAATATGCGCGATGAGTTCAATAAGTTAGGAATCATCTTTACCGATACCGATACTGCCTTGAAGGAGTACCCAGAATTATTCCGTAAGTGGTTCGCTAAGTTAGTTAAACCATCCGACAATAAATTTGCGGCTTTAAATTCAGCAGTGTGGTCCGGTGGTTCATTTATTTATGTGCCTAAAGGCGTGAAAACGGACGTGCCGATTCAATCGTATTTCCGTTTGAATGCGGAAAATTCTGGTCAATTTGAACGAACATTGATCATTGTTGACGAGGGTGCCAGTGTACAATACGTTGAAGGTTGTACCGCACCTAATTATTCCTCTGACAGTTTGCATGCTGCCGTTGTTGAAGTTTTTGCCCAAAAGGACGCTTATATGCGTTATACGACCATTCAAAACTGGTCCAATAACGTTTACAGTCTGGAAACAAAACGGGCACAAGCGATGGAAAATGCCACGATGGAGTGGGTCGATGGTAACTTAGGTTCTAAGATTACCATGAAGTATCCGAGTGTTTATTTAGATGGCGAAGGCGCAACTGGAACGATGCTTTCGATCGCGGTTGCGGGCCATAATGTTGATCAGGATGCTGGTGCGCGGATGATCCATAACGCTAAAAACACCTCCTCATCAATTGTTTCTAAGTCGATCTCTAAAGACGGCGGGGCGGTTGATTATCGTGGTACAGTGCGTTTTGGTCGTCATTCAGATGGTTCTAAAGCACATATTGAATGTGATACGATCATTATGGATGAAGAATCTAGCTCAGATACAATTCCGTACAACGAAATTTTGAATGGCAATGTATCGATGGAACACGAAGCAAAAGTTTCTAAAATTTCTGAAGAACAATTGTATTATTTGATGAGCCGTGGTATTTCTGAAGCCAAGGCGACTGAAATGATCATCATGGGCTTCGTTGAACCATTTACTAAGGAATTACCGATGGAATATGCCGTTGAATTAAACCGTTTGATTGGTTATGAAATGGAAGGGACCGTCGGCTGATGTCTTAACGATATGGTTGGTTAAGAAGTATCGTTGTTTTACACAAAAAGCAGCTCAATACCCTAAATTAGGGTGTTGGGCTGCTTTTGTGTCTTGAATTTATACTTTAAGTGCAACAAAAAACCGGCGTTAAGCCGGTTTTTCGATTACCTAAGCTTCGCGCCTGACTGATTTGGCAATCAGTGAAAAGAACTTAAGTGAATAAAGTGCACAGATCCCAACAACAATATACACGATTTTAGAGAGTAGTGCAGTTTGACCGCCGAAGATCGTCGCAACTAGATCAAAGTTGAATAAGCCCACAAGCAGCCAATTTAAGCCACCAATAATCAATAAACCAAGTGCAATGCTATCTAAGGTTTTCATAAAATGCGCTCCTTTCTAAACAATTACTTTTGGGACAATTAAAGTGTATCAGGTGATAGGTCTATGAGCTAGAAAGATGCAAAACGAAAAGTCTAGTAAGCATTGAGGATGAGGAAAACATAAATAATGCCGTAAATTATTTTAGTGGCGATGATGAATTTATAGCTCTCCTTTAATAGATAAATAATTATGCTGCAGAGGGCACAATTATTTTTTATTCGTCATCAATAAATTACTAGAAGCAGGATTTTGTTGGGTTAGAGGAAGCAAATCAATAAATTTTGGTTGACTATTTTTGTAAGCGTTTTATAATTAATTGAAAAGGCAAAAATATTTAGTCATAAAAAATATTATTTTGAAATGTAAAGGAGGGACCAGGCAATGATTGCAGCTACGGATGTGACGGGGATTATTCTTTGTGGCGGACATAGCTCGCGAATGGGATTTAATAAAGCATTGTTAAAATTGGACGGACAATATGTCATCTTACAGACTGCGGTCAAACTCAAAGAATTATTTCCGGCAGTGGTATTGATGACGAATAACCAGCAAAATTTTCGGGTGAGTGATGCGTTTGCTGGTTATCCGATTTGGGAAGATGACTATCAAAACTCTGGTCCCTTAGGTGGTCTGGTCACTGCTTTGGCTAGAGTAACTACGCCATATATTTTTGTGACTGCGTGTGATATTCCGAATATTTCTTTAACTATGATCCGGCAATTATTGAATAGCGTGCAGTCTGAACAGGTTATTTTGTATCAACAGGATAACCATATTGAATCCCTCTTTGGACTTTATCATCGTTCTTGTTTACCACTATTTACAGCGCAATTAGCTCAAGGTAATGGACAAATTCGCTATTATTTTTCGCAATTACGTGTTAGATTACTTTCCAGTCCTTTAACCGAGTTAAGGAATATTAATACGCCGGCTGAGTTACCTGGGTGGCGTATTAAAAAATGAGGTGAAAATATGAACAGTTTAAAAGCAAATCAAGTTATTGAAACGTTCAGTTTAAAGGCGAAGACTAAAAGTCAGCTTGGTTTAGGGAAATTATTGCTGTTAGGGATGATGGCAGGTGCTTTTATTGCAATTGGTTATTTGGCGTTTGTCCGAGTTGCTGGGACTGTACCTAAAAGTTGGGGGAGTTTTTCAACTTTTTTGGGTGCCTGTTTATTTCCAATTGGATTGATTGCAATCACGTTTTTAGGTGGTGAATTAGTTACTGGGAATATGATGATTCTCACGTTCGGTTTTTTGAAAAAACAGCTCACTTTAGTTGCAGTGATCAAAAACTGGGTACTTGTGCTGCTTGCTAATTGTTTAGGTGGTGCGCTGTTTGGCTTGCTTTTTGGTCATTTAGTCGGATTAACTGAAGGTGATTTTGCAGCTAAAACGATTGCGATCGCAACTGCAAAATTAGCGGATAGCCCTAGTGCAATGATCATATCTGGTGTTGGTTGCAATATTTTAGTTGGAATGGCCATTTTTCTAGCGGCAATGAGCCAGGACTTTTTTGGTAAGGTAATCGGTGTCTGGTTTCCAATCATGATCTTTGTGGTTTGCGGGTTTCAGCACGTGGTTGCCAATGCCTTTATTCTAACTGCAGCGGTTCTGGCTGGCGGTCATTTTTCAGCTAGCGCGTTGGTGCTCAACATTTTACTTGTTTTTATTGGTAATGCAATCGGTGGCGCGCTTGGCTTAGCTGTACCTGTTTATTATGCCAATCGTGAATCGGCGGTGGTTTCTACTACTGAGAGTCCTGAATCAATCAAGCAGGTGATCGTCAATGAATGAGTTGATTGCAGTACCGCAAATGATTCAAATTGGCTCAACTGGTCGCAATAGTGGTAAAACGGTTGTTGCTAAAAAATTGATTCACAGATTTAAACAGCGTCATACACTGGTCGCTTTGAAGATTATTACAATTACTGGTACGCGCGGTAAATGTCAACGTGGCGGTGTTGGCTGTGGTATCTGTACGAGCATTGATTCTGGATATGAATTGACTGAAGAAAAGAATCGGCGGGGCAAAAAAGATACGATGGAATTATTAAAGGCGGGTTGTCAGCAAGTATTTTTGTTAAAGGCATTTCGTGAGCATTTGCTGGATGGTTTTGAAGCATTTTTAGCGCAGATTCCAGCTGATGCATGCATTATTTGCGAATCAAATTCACTCCGTTCTTACATTCGGCCCGGTATTTTTCTGATGTTGAATAATCAAAAAAAACAGGTTAAGCCGACTGCGGCTAGTGTTTATAATTTAGCTGATTTAGTGATGACTGCACCAACCGATCAGGAGCTGATGCAGATCAGCATTCAAGCGACGGCAACACAACAGGAAGTCTGGGCGACGCAAGCAGTCTAAGGCTGTGTTTGAATTTTATGATTGCTCAACCCAAGGCGCACTGAGAAACAATCTTTTAACTTTATTTTAATGATCTAACACGTTACCAAGTGTCGCTTGTTGTCTGATTAAGTTGATGCTTAAAAGATGGTTGCTTTTTCAAACGCATCCAGAATGAAGGAAGGTTATCGAAATAAATGGCTAATTTAACAATTAATGAAAAAAATGAAATTATTGATCGTTATCAAGCTAATCCTGAGCAAGCATTGAATATTTTAGTTGATCTACAGTTTGCTTCGACTGATGGCTATATTGATCAGAAAACGGCACAGCTAGTTGCTAAACGTGTTGGGGTGACCGAAACACGTATTTATGAGTTGATTAGTTTCTATGCGATTTTGAAGGAGAAAACTCAGGCACGTTATGTCTTGAAAATCTGTAATAGCGCACCTTGCCGTTTTTCTGGTGAACCATTAGTCAGCCGTAGTCTCAAAGAAATTCTAGGTGTCAATGAAAATGAGATGACGGCTGATGGTTTGTTCTTATATCATGGGATTCCGTGTGTTGGTGCTTGTGCACAGACCCCCTTTATTAAGATCAAAGATCGTGTTTTCCCAAATTTAACTGCGCAACAAATCGTTCAATTAATCAGTGATCTTCGTGCTGGTCGTTATCCAGCACTATAGTATGGCAATCAGCAAAATAAATATTGCTGTCGCCAACTAAGCTGGTGTTGCTGCTTAGTTGGCGACTAGATCAAGTGAAAAATGAGTCTTAGCGGTAACAGAAAAATTTTAGTACAAAATTATCCACTATTGTGGAATAGCGGTGGTGAAAAAATGGTAGTTAGAAATCAAGCCGTTTTAACGGCACGTTTTAATAAATTACAGGCTGATCCCACTGATATTGATGCTTTTTGTCAGTTAGATGGTTACGCTGGTTTAAAAAAAGTAGTTGAAATGGACAAAACAGCGGTGTTAGATGAACTTGATCGCGCTGTATTATTAGGTCGTGGTGGTGCTGCTTATCCCGCCGGCAAAAAATGGCGTCATCTTTTTTATGCTAAAGGGCAACCTAAATATATTGTCTGTAATGCCGATGAAGGTGAACCGGGCACATTTAAAGATAAGACGTTGATCGAACATGATCCATTAGCAATCATTGAAGGGATGACGATTGCTGGTTACATGTTTGATTCACCGCAGGGCTATATTTATATTCGTGGTGAATATCGCAATTTACACCGTTGTTTACGTAAAGCCTTAGTGCAAGCACGGACCGCCAATTTTTTAGGTGAAAATATTCTTGGTATCACTGGCTTTAATTATGATATTAAAATTATTTCTGGCGCCGGTGCGTATGTTTGCGGTGAAAGCTCAGCCTTATTAAATTCAATTGAAGGGAAGACGGGGCGGCCTCGAGTTAAGCCACCACATTTAGCTGATGTAGGTCTATATCTGCAGCCTACCTTAGTGAATAATGTGGAATCTTATGCCAATATTCCGGTGATCATTCGTGAAGGTGGTGCAGCTTTTAAAGCATTGGGTACAGAAAAAGGCGGTGGAACCAAATTAATTTGCTTAACTGGTCATGTTAAAAATCGGGGACTGTTTGAAGTTAATCTGGGAACGCCACTTTACGATATTCTGTATTCAGAAAAATATGGTGGTGGCAGTAGTACTGGGCGACCATTGAAATTTATCCACTTTGGTGGTCAGTCTGGACCCATTGGGGCGGTAGCGCAACTAAAGGATTGTCTTTATTCTTATGATGGCTTATGGGCCAATAATTTAGCAATTGGTTCGGGCGCGCTAGTTGTCATGGATGATAGTGTCAGCATTATTGATTATTTAAATAGTGTCGCTGCTTTTTTTGCCCATGAATCTTGTGGTAAGTGTACACCTTGCCGAATCGGCACATTACGAATTTTAGAAGCACTAGAAAAATTTCAGAAAAAAGAAGCTGTCCCTGGTGACCTAGAAGTTTTTGAATCGATGTTAACGCATGTGACTCAGTTATCTGCTTGTGGGCTTGGCCAATCAGTTGCAACATCTATGGTCAGTAGCTTGAAGCTTTTTCCAGAAGAGTTTGAATTGGCGATCAATCGGCAGACAGCTGAGCAGAAGGAGGTTTTGTGGTGATGATGGAAACAAAAACAGCAACCGTAATGTTAACAATCGATGGACAAACGGTAACAGTTCCGGAGGGGACAACATTGCTAAAGGCTGCTGCAATGAACGGAATTGAGATTCCTACACTTTGCCATTTAAAAGAGTTAGCTCCCGATGGCTCTTGCCGGATGTGTATGGTAGAAGTTGAAGGTGGTCGCAAAGGTGGCTTAGTGACAGCCTGTTCAGCACATGTGCATGAAGGAATGGTTATTCATACTCAAAATAAAAAAGTGCGTGACTCACGCCGTTTTGTATTGGATCTGTTGTTAAGTAATCACAAATTAGATTGTTTTAAATGCCCAAGTAACGGTGACTGTAAATTACAAGATTATTCTTTGGAATATGGGATGCTTGAAACTAGTTTTCATGGGCAGCGACAACCAGGAAATCAGCAAGACACGACAAACCCGTTTTTTGATTATGACCCAGAAAAGTGTATCATGTGTCGGCGTTGTTCGCGCGTCTGCCAGTTACGCCAAGGACGTGACGTGATCAGTATTGCCAAGCGTGGATTTGATACCAAAATGATGCCAGCCTATGGTGAGGATTGGGATCAATCAATTTGTGAATCTTGTGGTAACTGTGTGTCTGTTTGCCCAACTGGTGCACTGGCTTCTAAAGATCAACAAAAGTTTCGTAAGTGGGCAACTACTAAAATACGAACAACTTGTCCGCATTGTGGCACTGGCTGTCAAGTCGATTTATTAGTTAAAAATAATGTGATCGTTGGTGCTGAACCAGCTGATGGACCCGCTAATCGTAATTTATTATGCGTAAAGGGAAAGTTTGCGTCTTACAAGTTTGTAGCGTCTGGGGACCGTTTAACGACGCCTCTGATCAAGCGCCAGGGTCAATTCGTACCTGCTAGTTGGGATGAAGCATTAACCTTGATTGCAGATAAGTTTACGGCGTTAAAACAAAACTATGGTGGCAATAGTTTAGCTGGGTTCTCTTGCTCGCGTTCGACTAATGAAGACAATTATGTTTTCCAAAAAATGGTACGGACTGCTTTTGGTAGTAATAATGTTGATAATTGTGCACGTGTCTGTCATTCGGCAACAGTTCATGGGCTAGCTCATACTTTAGGTAGTGGGGCAATGACCAATACGATCGCAGATATTACCACTGATGTTGACGTGATTTTATTGATCGGTTCTAATACTACTGAAGCTCATCCAGTGATTGGATCTCAGATTCGCCAAGCTGTTCAACATGGGACCAAGTTGATCGTTATCGACCCGCGCAAAATCGATCTAACCAAAAATAGCACAATGCATTTACAGGCTAAAGCAGGTACTAATGTGGCTTTGATCAACGGAATGATGAATGTAATCATACGCGAAGGGTTGGCCGATCAGGATTTCATTGCTAAACGAACTGAAGGTTACACCGCAATGCGTGAATTAGTGGCCGATTATACACCGGAAAAGGTAGCCAAGATTTGTGAAATTGAACCTGAAGAAATTATTAATGCGGCGCGGTTATACGCTAAAGCTGGCAAAGCACCAATTATCTATTGTTTAGGGGTAACTGAACACAGTACTGGTACCGAGGGTGTGATGAGTATGTCTAATTTAGCCATGCTTGTTGGTAAAATTGGTCGTCCAGGCTGTGGCGTCAATCCATTGCGTGGACAAAATAATGTTCAAGGAGCCTGTGATATGGGCTGCTCACCATTTGATTTTCCTGGTTATCAAAAAGTAGCTGATAGTAAAACAATTGCCAAATTTGAAAAGGCGTGGGCAACAAAATTAAATCCCCAAATCGGTTTAACGTCAACACAAGTTTTACCTGCAGCTACACGTGGCGAGATTAAAGGCTTATATATTTTTGGTGAAGATCCCATTGTGACTGATCCGGATACCTCGCATGTGCGTCACGCCTTAGAATCATTAGATTTCTTAGTCGTTCAAGAATTATTTATGACGGAAACTGCGGCTTACGCGGACGTGATTTTACCAGGAATTAGTTTTGCGGAAAAAGACGGGACTTTTACTAATACAGAACGGCGAATTCAACGGATTCGTAAAGCAGTTGCACCGCGTGGTGGTGCGCGTGAGGATTATAAAGTTTTTTGTGAAGTCGCAACGCGGATGGGTTATGCAATGACCTATGATTCACCGAGCCAAATTATGGCTGAGATTGCTCAAGTAGTTCCAACTTTTGCCGGGGTCAATTATAAACGTTTAGATATGTTAGGTAGTTTGCAGTGGCCTTGTCGATCATTGGATGATCCGGGAACGCCCATTATGCATGTCGGGCAATTTAGCCGTGGATGTGGTTTGTTTATGGCCATTCCATATAAACCAGCTAAAGAATTGCCGGATGCTACTTATCCATACCTAATGTCAACTGGGCGAATGTTGTACCAATATAATACTAGAGCAATGACGGGACGAACCGCAGGTATTAATAAATTAGCCAATCATTCATATATTGAAATCAATTATGAGGATGCTAATCGCTTGGGAATTAAGGATGGCGATAAAGTACAAGTTAGTTCTCGACGGGGTAAGATCCAAACTTATGCGGCGGTTGGTGATCAGGTAATGCAGAGTTCAGTCTTTATGACTTTCCATTTTCCTGACGGTAACGTTAACGAAATCACCAATCCAGTATTTGATGATATTGCGATTATCCCTGAATATAAAGTGTGTGCAGTGGCAATTGAGCCAGTGAAATGAATGGGGAAAGGAGCGGGTTCATGATTGAACTAGAACAGGCGATTGCATTAGTTACAGGAGCATTATCACCACAAATTGATAGTGAATTGGTTCCTTTAGCACAAGCTAGTGGCCGTGTGACTGCCTGCGCCCTTAAAGCGCCCTTAGCGGTGCCAAACTTTGTTCGTTCAGCGATGGATGGGTACGCTGTCTACGCTACTGATGTTGTTCGGGCAAGTCCAGAGCAACCAAGACGATTAACTGTTTTAGGGACGATCTATGCCGGTGATCACATGAGCTATACACCACGAATGGGTACGGCAGTCCGAGTTATGACCGGTGCAGCAATTCCACCGGGTTATGATGCAGTGGTTAAACAAGAATTAACTGATCAGGGACAAGCTGTTGTACAAATTTATCAACCAATCAAGGCTGGGAAAAATCTGATGCCAATTGGTGAGGATATTATCAGTGGACAAGTCGTATTTGAACCGTATACTTACTTGAATGGTGATAGTGTTGGTATATTAGCTAGCTTAGGTTATACGACAGTCCCAGTACTACAGCGTTTACGTGTTGGTTTGATTGCAACTGGCAATGAATTAGTTATCCCCGGACAGCCACTAGCACCGAATCAGATCTATAACAGCACAATTTATTCTTTAGCGGCGTATATTGAGCGTACTGGTGGTCAAGTCGTACTACAAACGATTTGTCAGGATAATCCAGCCGAATTAATGGCGTTATTGACGCAAAACAAACAAAAAGCTGATTTGTTTATTACGACCGGCGGTATTTCTGTTGGAGCAAAGGATTTTATACCGGCAACGCTGACAGCCAATGGAGGGCAACCACTATTTCATTTTGTGAATTTAAGGCCAGGAACACCGATCTTTGCAGCTAATTGGCAGCATAAATTGATTCTATCCTTGTCAGGGAATCCGTTTGCGGCAATGGTTAATTTTCACTTGTTTTATTGGCCATTGTTAGTGCGTTTTCAGCGGAATGAACATTTTAATTTAAAAAAACAAACAGCGCGCTTAGTAGCGGGCAAAATGCCAGCAACCAGTATGCGCCGTTTTGTACGGGCAAAATTGACCGGAACTGAGGTAGTGATCGATAAAAAGGGGCATTACGCGTCGGTACTGCATAATATGATCGATAATAATTGTTTAATTGAACAGATAAAGGGGAAGAGCTTACAGGTCGGCGATCAGGTAACTGTCTATTCATGGCCAGATTAGGTGTGGTCGTTAAAAAAGTGTATAAAAAGAACGTTTGATCTGCGCCTCCAGCAAGTCAAGCGTCCGCCATACCGCGATATTGAATTGTTCCTAACCTTCATCACCAAGATGATGCTTATCATGAAATAACATGAGCACCAACCCTGTTACAATTATGGCACCTTCAATAAGAGCCGCCAAGTCATCAGCCTCCTGTAATTGGTCACAACTACAATTCTATTGTAAAACGGAATAAGGTAATTGTTAAGCACTAAATGTTTTTTTCAAAAAAAGGTTGACGGGCTCACAGACAGTTGTTATACTAATTTCATTCAATTCTAAGGATTTTTTAATATGACGCAAGTAAACCGAATGTGTACCCTAATTTCACAATCGAATACGTATTATTACTATTGGTTCTTTAAGTAGTGTCTGCATCGGTAAGCTAGATGCAGACACGAAGTCTGCATCTATGCGAGCCAATAGTCTTTAAGCGTGTATTAAAAACTTGGCCACATGGATGATTTAAGAAAATCAGCTGTGTGGCTTTTCTTTTTGGGAACCTTTATTAGGCTATCTCTCTAAGATGAGGTCTAAGGTCGCACAGCAAATAACATGTTGTGCGACCTTTTACTTTTACTTACGGAGGGATTTATATGTTTGATGAAACAGATCAGTTGAGTGTGAATGCATTACGGGCTTTAAGTATTGATATGATTGAGCGGGCAGGGTCAGGACATCCCGGATTACCTTTAGATGCTGCACCAATGGCTTACGTTTTATATAGTCGTCATTTACGAGTCGATCCACAAGCACCAGATTGGGTCAATCGTGATCGATTCGTCTTATCAGCAGGGCATGGTTCAGCCTTGCTATACAGCATGCTGCATTTGAGTGGTTTTCCAACCCGTATGGCTGATCTGAAACAATTCCGGCAATTACACAGTATGACGCCAGGACATCCTGAACATGGTTTGGTTGCGGGAGTTGATGCAACGACAGGCCCCTTAGGTCAAGGTTTGGGAATGGCCGTTGGGATGGCGATGGCGGAAACGCATTTGGCGGCGCAATATAATACGCCAGAACAGAAAGTGATCGATCATTTCACTTATGTGATTTGTGGTGATGGTGACTTGATGGAGGGAATCTCTCATGAGGCCGCCAGTTTAGCTGGTAACCTAAAGTTAAATAAATTAATTGTTCTGTACGATTCAAACGATGTCTCACTAGATGGTGCGACGGACCGTACTTTTTCTGATGACGCCCAACAACGATTTGCAGGTTATGGTTGGGATTACCAAAAAGTAAGTGATGGTAATAATTTGGCGGCAATCGATGCGGCAATTACAGCGGCTAAGTTGACAGACGCACCAAGTATGATCGAAATTAAAACCACAATCGGTTATGGCGCACCTAAACAAGGGACTCATTTGGTCCATGGGGCCCCCTTAGGCCAAACTGATTTGGCGGCGACTAAGCAAAGTCTTGGGTGGCAAGCAGCGCCGTTCACAGTGCCAGCAGCAGTTAAGCAACGGTTTGCTGAGCGGGTGCAGGAACGTGGCCAGGTGGCTCATCGACAATGGCAAGCATTACTAACCACCTATCAGCAGGCACAACCTAAATTAGCCGCTCAGTTACACCACGCGTTAGCACAAGAATTGCCAGTTGATTGGCAGAGTGATCTACCTAAATATCAAATTGGGGATAGTGAAGCTGGTCGGATCACGAGTCAAAAGATGATCCAAGCACTAGCGGCTAAGGTACCTAGTCTCTGGGGTGGTGCAGCTGATCTAGCTTCTTCGAATAAAACGGATATTGCTGCCAGCGGTTCCTTCAGCGCCACTGCGCGACAAGAACGCAATTTAAACTTTGGTGTTCGTGAATTTGCTGAAGCCGCAGCAATGAATGGCATTGCTTTGCACGGTGGTAGTCATGTGTTCGGTGGCACGTTCTTCGTTTTCTCAGACTATATGCGTGGTGCAATTCGTTTGGCGGCATTACAAAAATTGCCTGTGACTTATATTTTTACCCATGATTCATTGGCTGTGGGTGAAGATGGACCAACTCATGAACCGGTTGAACAATTGATGAGTCTACGAGCTATGCCTGGCATCAGTGTGATTCGTCCAGCTGATCCCAATGAAGCAGTTGCTGCTTGGCGTTTGGCAATGACTACCAATGACCGACCATCGGTGCTAGTATTAACACGGCAGGATTTGGCGGTATTAAAAGGTAGCTTAAATCACCCTGACGGTGTCAGTCGTGGCGGTTATGTGATTTCACCACAACAACGTAAACAAGCTGAAGGGATCTTACTTGCGTCTGGTTCTGAAGTTGCTTTGGTGATCGCCGCCCAACAGCGTTTGCGCAAATTCGGCCATGATGTGGCTGTAGTCTCAATGCCGTGTTTCGATCGGTTCATGCAACAACCAGCGGCTTACCGTGAAAAAGTATTGCCGCGAAATATTCGCCGGCGGGTATCAATTGAGTTGGGCGCAACACTAGGTTGGGAACGGTTCATTGGTTTAGATGGCTTAAGCCTTGGTATTGATACCTTTGGTGCTAGTGGTCCTGCTGCTGAAGTCTTGGCGGAATATGGTTTTACTAGTGATGCTGTGGTTGCTGCTTATCAGAAATTATGGCGGGCCGATAACCGGCTACAAACGCCGATTCGACGGAGTGTGATTTAATGATCGATGGTAAAACACAGTTATATGGATTCTTTGCGCATCCGGCGCAGCATAGCTTATCGCCGCTGATGTATAATACCACGTTTGCTGAACAGAAAATCAATGCAGTTTACTTAGCTTTTGATTTTACGGCTGATTTAGCTACTGCGGTTACGAGTATGCGGACTTTGAATTTTGGTGGTGCTAATCTATCCATGCCATTTAAGGCACAGGTCATTCCACTATTAGATGAGATTGCACCGGAAGCTAAGTTGATCGGTGCGGTCAATACGATCGTCAATCAAAACGGGCGCTTGATTGGCCATAGTACTGATGGTCCAGGATTCTTTGCTGGTTTGGCGCAGCAAGGGCAGACTTTTCAGAACGCTCATTTGACAATTTTAGGTGCTGGCGGTGCTGGATTAGCCATTATTGCCGCGGCTGGTCAAGCGGGTGTCACCGCGATCGATGTGTTTAAGCGGCGTAACGCCACCTACGCGTCAGTAGCAGCCAAATTGACTGAAATCGCCGCGGCGACTAAAGTAACGATTAGATTACATGATTATGCGGCTACAAATGAGTTGACCGCTGCGCTAAAAAGTAGTGATTTATTGGTCAATGCCACTAATATTGGGATGGGTGCTGGTAGTACAGCGCTACCGATACCACAGACTGTGTTGACTCAGGTACCACCAACGACTGTAGTCAGCGATGTGATCTATTTCCCTAAAGAAACGGCATTTTTAAAGGCAGCGCGACAGCTCGGACATCCTACGTATAATGGATTGCCGATGCTGATCCAGCAAGGTGTCTTAGCTTACAAACTATGGACTGGCGCTGAAATGCCCTTGGCAAAAGTAACCCAAGCATTAGAACAACAGCTCTATCAAAAATAATAAAAATGAGGTAATTAATGATGATCATACAATTAAAGACAAATGCAGACGAACAAATTATTGCGGGCTTGATTGCGCGTTTGGAAGCAACTCCAGCCACTGTTATTCGCATCAAAAACCATTTAGCAATTCCTGAAGTTAAAACGACTGAATTATCTGCTGCTGAAGCGGGTGTAGTTGCTGAAGTGATTGAAAAAACGCCAGCTGCCGTTTTAGGGAGTCGTTTGTTCCAACCAGAAGATACGATCATTAAATTGCCACATTCTGTGATCGGTGGTAAAGGTAATTTCACAATGATGGCTGGTCCTTGTTCAGTTGAATCAGAAGAACATGTCCGAAAAATGGCTAAGGTAGCTAAGGCAGGTGGTGCAACGCTATTGCGGGGTGGTGCCTATAAACCACGGACTTCACCATACAGTTTCCAAGGTTTAGGTGAAGATGGCTTGAAATACTTACGCGAAGCAGCTGATGAAAATGGTATGGACGTGATCACAGAAGTTATGGATGAGACTCACGTTGACTTGATTGCTAAGTACACGGATGTTTTCCAGATCGGTGCTCGTAACATGCAAAACTTCTCATTACTAAAGGCAGTTGGTAAAACTAACGTTCCAGTAGCATTGAAACGTGGTTTAGCTGGAACGGTCGATGATTTATTAAATGCATCAGAATACATTGCGGCTGGCGGTAATCATCAGATCATGTTGTTAGAACGCGGTATTCGAACGTTCGATAATAAATATACCCGTAATACCTTTGACTTAGCAGCGGTTCCTGTGTTGCAAAAATTATCCCATTACCCAGTGCTTGTTGACCCTAGCCATGCAGTTGGTGAATGGGATCTAGTTACACCAATGGCCCATGCCGGTGTTGCTTCTGGTGCTTCTGGTATGATCGTCGAAATTCATGATGACCCAGAACACGCATTTTCTGATGGTCCACAAGCATTGAAGCCAGATACTTACTTAAAGATGACGGAACAAGTTTACGCGATTCGTCAATTAATGGATAGTTGGGAATAAGGGTAGTGACAATCATATGCTTACTTAGTAATTTTTGCTAAGTAACTTTCAGCTTAAAGTGAGATAGAGGAAGAAGGCAGTATGTTGCAAAAAATTGAAGTTAAGTTACCACAAAAAGAATACCCGATCTACATTGAAAATGGTCTTTTGACGCAAATAGGTACCTTGGTGCGGGAGCACTGGACTAAAGTACAGCAAGTTGCGCTGATCAGTGATAGTAACGTTGCACCATTGTACGCAGAAAAGGTGCGGATTCAATTGACTAATGCAGGTTTTCAAGTCTATCTTTACACCGTGACTGCTGGTGAAGCAGCTAAATCATTAGGTGTGGCGTCTTCACTGTATGATGAATTATTAGGTGATGGCTTCACGCGTAGTGCTGGTGTGATCGCGCTTGGTGGTGGTGTGGTCGGTGATCTAGCTGGTTTTGTGGCTTCAACTTTTATGCGCGGTTTAGCCTTTATTCAAATTCCAACTTCTTTGTTAGCCCAAGTCGATAGTAGTGTTGGTGGTAAAACCGCCGTCGATCTACCGGCGGGTAAGAATTTAGTTGGAACGTTCTATCAGCCTGATGCAGTATTGATCGATCCGGCTACGTTGACGACTTTATCGCAGCGTTATTTAGTTGAGGGCTATGCGGAAGTAGTTAAAATGGCTGCCATTGCCAGCCCTGATTTTTGGCAATTGGTGACCCAAGTCCAATCGGTTGCAGCTATTTTAGATTTGGCTGAAGCATTGATCCAGGCCAGCGTGACTTTCAAAGCTAAGATTGTTATGGCGGATGAAAAAGAGGGCGGCTTACGACAAATCCTGAATTTTGGTCATACTTTTGGTCATGCAATCGAAGCCGGTGCCAATGGTGCTTTGGCGCATGGTGAAGCAATCAGTATCGGCATGGTGGCACTGACGCAGTGTTTTGAACATGCCGGCTTAACGCCAGCGGGGATGACCGCTAAATTACAGCAACAGTTAGCTGCCGTTGGGTTACCGCTAACTAGTAAATTAATTGGTCAGGCCGATTTTTATGCGCGAATCGCAAAGGATAAGAAAAATCGGGGTGGCCGGGTAAACTTGATCTATTTAAAGGCGATTGGCGAGCCAGCTATTTATCCAATGGCTCTGGCAGAATTACCACAATTTGTGGAAGAAAATCTATTGGCGGTGATGTGATGTCACCACGTTTAGCGGTGTTGGGACCAGCGGGGACCTTTAGTGATATTGCTGCACAACAATATTTGCGTCAGCAGCAGTTTGCTTGGCAATTGACTTACTATAATTCAATCGATCAAGTAGCAGCTAGCGTGCAGGCAGAAACCGAGTACGCCTTATTACCATTAGAAAATACATTGGACGGCTATGTTCAAAATACATTAGCAATTTTAAGTTATGCGGAGCTACAGGTAGTCGGTGAAGCGTTAGTGCCGGTGCGCTTTTCCTTAGCCGCAAATGCTGCTGATTTGGCCAGTATTAAGCGGATCTACGTTCAGTTTAAAACCAAGGGACAGTGTGAACGAATCCTAGCGCAGTTACCACAAGCTGAACGTTTGACCACCGAAAGTAATATGCTATCGTTTAATAAATTACAAACGGCAGCGCACGGCGACGCAGCTATTATTCCTCAATTTCATTTGGCGGAGTTACCAGATACTTTTCTGAAATTAGCTGATGTTACCGATACGACTGAAAATTATACTCGGTTTATCGTGGTCAAAAAACAGACTGCTGCTTTGCAACAAGTACAGCCGTGGCAACAAGATTTTCGAGCTTTATGTTATATTACGCCGCACACAGATCGGGCTGGCTTATTGAGTGAGATTCTCCAGGAATTTGCCCAGCGACATTTAAATTTGATCTCGATCATGTCGCGGCCTACCCGGCGTGAGTTAGGTCATTATCGCTTTTTTATTGAAATCGGTGGTCAAGCCGGCCAATCACCGGTGTTAGCGGATGCTTTGGCTCAGCTAGCACAACGGCATCACGTGAAGTACCTAGGTAGTTTTAGTCGCTAATTGCTGCCGCCATAACCAATTAAAATTTTATTTTCAATCCTCTTGCATTTTCATGAAAATCCTTGTAGACTATCCACTATTGTCTAAACGAGGTTTGAAAATGAAAGGGGATTTTGTCGTGCGTACTTTAACTGCAGGGCGGCCATTAAAATTGATTCTCTGGTTTACATTACCATTATTAATTGGTAATTTTTTCCAGCAGTTTTATAATATTGCGGATACTTTGATTGTTGGCCAGACGCTAGGGGTTGAGGCTTTGGCGGCAGTTGGTGCAACTGGTGGGATCTCGTTTCTGATCATCGGTTTTGCTCAAGGTATGACCACTGGATTATCGTTGTTAACGGCACGCCGGTTTGGTGCGCATGATTTTCGTGGTGTCCGGCGTAGTTTTGGAGTTAGCATCGTGATCAGCTTAGTTGTTGCTAGCTTATTGACGGTGATCAGTTTACGTTTCACACGTGAATTTTTAGTGATGATGGCAACACCGGTTTCAATTTTACCGCAGGCAGTTGCTTTCATTCAGATCATTTTTGCTGGGATCATCGCCTCAATGATGTTCAACTTACTATCAAACATGTTGCGTGCACTAGGTGATAGTAAAACACCGCTGATCTTTCTAATGATCGCCAGTGTAATCAATATTGGGCTTGATTTTTTGTTGATCATGGGCTTTCATTTAGGCGTTGCTGGGGCCGGTTACGCCACAGTTTCAGCGCAGATTGTGGCCAGCTTACTCTGTTTAGTTTATATTTGGCGGCACATTCCGTATTTACGAGTCACTTGGCGCGATT
Organism: Loigolactobacillus coryniformis subsp. coryniformis KCTC 3167 = DSM 20001; assembly: GCF_002706425.1. Lineage (NCBI taxonomy): Bacteria > Bacillati > Bacillota > Bacilli > Lactobacillales > Lactobacillaceae > Loigolactobacillus > Loigolactobacillus coryniformis. The sequence continues at coordinate 1,219,044 of NZ_CP017713.1, forward strand.
TGAAATGGGACAAAGCCTTGTACTGGGAACATTTACGGATGGGTTTACCACTGGGCTTTCAATCATCGGTTATCGCCATCGGTGCCATCATTTTACAAGTGGCGTTAAATGATTTAGGAACAAACGCTGTTGCCGCATCAACTGCAGCCAGTAAAATTGATCAGATCGCGACCTTGCCGATGATGTCATTGGGAATCACGCTAGGTACCTATGCTGCACAAAATTTTGGTGCCCAGGAATATGGTCGAATCATCAAAGGTGTGCGTCAGAGTTTGTTGTTATCTGTTGTTTTCAGTTTAGTACTCAGTGTACTCATTATTATCAGTGGCCGTACATTAGTGACTTTCTTCATCGGTAACGATATAGCAGTGTTAGATTTGGCGCAGACTTATTTCTTGGTGGTTGCCAGTGGCTATGTTTTTCTTGATATTTTATTTGTCATGCGCTACACACTACAGGGATTAGGCTACAGCATGATCTCGATCATTGCCGGAATTGCTGAATTAGGGATGCGCGCTTTAGCGGTTTTTGCTTTAGTCAAACCATTTGGCTATGCTGGTGCTGCTGCAGCTGAACCATTGGCGTGGATCGGCTCCTGTATTGTGTTAGTGATCACTTATTTACAGGCGATTCGGCGACTCCGTAAAGCCGAACAATTGAAACAAAAAGTTCATGGGCAACCTGCTGAACCAGTGGCAGCACCGGAATTAGAATTAGTTGAAGAGTAACGAAAAGACGTCAACCACAAAAAAGTTGACGTCTTTTTTAAATCAAGCCCGACTAGGTAACTCAATTTGAGCTTGTGCTAAAATATGGCCGGCGCTGGCGTGATAGAACTCATTCAGCCAATAGCCATTAGTTAGAGGTAATAACTGATCAAGTGCGTATACCGTTAATTGATAATTATGGGTTTTGTCCGGTGGTGTGGGGCCAATATAATGTTTGGCTGCGTCCAGATCATTATTTTTAACAAACGGTGAAGCCAGACTATTCTTACCTTGGATCAATTGAGTCGTTAAGTCACGACTGGCGTTGGCTGGTAAGGTTGTTTGTTCTGGCGCGATATTAGTTACTAACCAGTGGATCCACGGGAAACCAGCAACTGGCACGGCATCAAAGTCTAACAAAGTTAGCGCCCAGGCTTTAGTTGCGGCCGGTAACTCAGCAACTTGCACTGGGAATGAACGATTGGGACCGCCATTAGTACCACGCGCGGTATCTGGTGCATATTTACCATATTCATCAGCTAAGTACCCATTTTCAGTTGGGACAATAGGTTTCATTTGCTCACCACTTTCATTAAAATAAAACGGCTATCGTCTTTAATTTACGCGTGTTGGCTGGCTAATTCAAGTTTTGACACCGACAGCTTTGTTCACTATCGGGATTGTGGTAGAATGAGTATAATTTTAATGTAACACTAATAATTAATAAAGGATGAGTGTGTTATGGCAGAGATGCGGCAAATTGAAGCGCAACGGATCGTAGTCAAAGTGGGAACCAGTAGCCTCATTTACCCTAATAATCAATTGAATCTACACACGATCACTCGCTTAGCGCTGGTGCTCAGCGATCTGAAGAACCAGGGCAAAGAAGTGGTGCTAGTGTCATCGGGGGCGGTTGGTGTTGGGATGAATAAGTTGGGCTTGGCGCAACGACCCACAACCTTACCGGAGCAACAAGCAGTGGCGGCCGTTGGTCAGGGTGAATTAATGGGCATCTATGGCCGGGCATTTGGTACCTATAATCAAACAGTTGGTCAAATGTTGTTGACGCGTGATGTGATCGCTTATCCACAAAGCCATAGCAACGCCTTAAATACCTTTCAGAATCTACTCAAAATGAATGTGATCCCGATCGTCAATGAAAATGATAGTGTCGCAGTTGAAGAATTCAATCATTTGACTACTTTTGGTGAAAATGATGTGTTAGCGGCTATCATTACCAATCTGATCGATGCCGATCTTTTAATCGTTTTATCGGATATTGATGGCTTTTACACGGCCAATCCAGCTAAAGATAAAAACGCGCGCTTGTTGGCTGAGGTACGGCAGATCGATCAGACGACCTTAGCTGCTGCTGGCGGTCACGGCACTAGATATGGGACTGGTGGGATGGTCACCAAGTTAAAGGCAGCAAAACGAATCATTGCTAATGATCAGCAAATGGTTTTAGCTAACGGTAGCGATCCACAGATTATTTATCGGATTTTAGCTGGTGAACCTGTGGGGACATTATTTAAAGCGGCTAAAGTACAGCAATTAACTAGTGAACATCATGGCTAAGGCCATATTTCTTGCGGCAGTATTTTGCCATAGTAACATCAAGGTTAATTAGTGTGTTTTGCTAATTAACTACCTTAAAAGTGAAGTAGAGGAGGTAGTGGCATGCAATCGATCCAGGAAATGGGGCAGGCTGCTCAAGCAGCCGCGTTTACATTAGGTCAATTGGCAACAACTAAAAAAAATCAAGTTTTACTAGCGATGGCGGACGCACTAGTAGCAGCGACGCCAACAATTTTAGCCGCTAATCGACAGGACATGGCGGCGGCTAATGCCAATCAGGTACGTCAGGTGATGCGCGATCGTTTAAAATTGGATGAGCAACGAATTGAAGCAATGGCAATGGGGTTGCACCAAGTAGCAACTTTAGCCGATCCAATTGGTGTGATCGATAAAGGTTGGCAAACCGATGCGGGGTTGCAAATTGCCCAACAACGAGTGCCATTAGGCGTGATCGCAATGATCTATGAAGCGCGGCCCAACGTAACTGTTGATGCGGCGGCATTGACTTTTAAATCTGGAAATGCGGTTATTTTACGTGGTGGTAAAGAGGCGTTGCAATCTAATATTGCTTTAGCCACTGTTTTGCAGCAAGTGCTTGTTGATTTACAGTTGCCAGCGGCAGCAATCCAATTGGTCACGGATACGTCACACGAGACGGCACAAGCACTGATGCGGCTCAATGATTACGTCGATGTCTTAATTCCACGTGGCAGTGGCAAATTCATTAAAACAGTTGTCCAGACAGCGACCGTGCCGGTGATCGAAACCGGGGCTGGTAATTGTCATATTTACGTTGATGACTCTGCTGATCTAGCGATGGCCCGGGATATTATTATCAACGCAAAAACGCAACGACCAGCAGTCTGCAATGCCATGGAAAAGTTAGTGGTCAATCAGCAAGTCGCGGCGCAATTTTTACCACAGTTGGCAGCGGCATTGGCACCATATAATGTTGAGTTGCGTGGCGATGAACAAGCACAGGCAATTTTACCTACGATCACACCAGCTACTACTGAAGATTGGGCAACTGAATATAATGATTATATTTTGGCAATCAAAGTCGTACCTGACTTGGATGCGGCAATCAAGCATATTAATCGGTATAATACGAAGCATTCAGAAGCAATCATTACCAATGATTATGCGCATAGTCAGCAATTCACGAAACAAATCGATGCAGCGGTGGTTTACGTTAATGCGTCAACCCGTTTTACCGATGGTTTTGAATTTGGTTTTGGTGCGGAAATCGGTATTAGTACACAAAAATTACATGCCCGTGGACCGATGGGCTTGACTGCGCTGACCTCGACCAAGTATGTGGTTCGGGGTTCTGGTCAGATTCGTCAATAAAGCAAAAAAGCCGCATTTGCGGCTTTTTTTGCGTTCAGTCTTCTTCAGTAATATCGGCAAACTTAGCGCCAAGGAATTTGACTAGTTTACGCGGGTCTAACCGAACGGAGCGACCAATTTTACCGGAAGAAACTAAAATCTCTGGTTGGATTTTGGCAGTGGTACTGAAGTAGATTGGATAATTATATTTTTGGTGAATACCGATCGGTGTATTTGCGCCATGTTCATAGCCAGTTGTGGCAATTAATTCTTTTAGTGGCACTAAGCCAACCTTACGATTACCGGTCACTTTAGCAAATTTCTTATAGCTGATCCGTTCATCAACTGGGACAACCCCAACGATCGGGCCTGTTTTTTGGCCTGTCATGACCAAGGTTTTATAGATCATGTGGTCGTCAATATTCAATTCGCTTAATTTCAATTGACGCACATCACCATCTTGTTCAGTCGGAAATTCGTATTGCGTATAATCGATTTTGGCCTGATCAAGAATTTTTTCGACTAAAGTTTTATTTAATTTAGCGTTTTTGTCATGTTTCTTACTCACGTTCAAGATCCTTTCTGCACATGATGCTTAGTACCAGCCAGACGGTCACTAAGCACGAATGAATTAATACTTTCAATATAGCATTTTCATTGCGCAGATGCGAGCCGGCTGAACGGTTTAATGTTAAACTAGACATAAGATATTATGAAAATAAATGATGGAGGCAGCATATGACGGATGCAGTAACTGAAACGCTTCGCCAGCTGGACCAGTTAAGAACTAGATTGAGTCGCGGCGAACTTTATCAACGTTTACCTCAAAAAGTTGGTGAGTTGATCGATAATTTACCACATGAAAAAAGAACTCCGGTACCAGTGTTGAAAGACAATAAGGCGGCATTAGCGCAAATCAAGTCATTGCGCTTACAGATCAAGCAGAAAAAATTGACTGCGATCAGTGATGCTGAAATTGACTTTTTACTGGCACATTTAGCGGCAACCGATCCTTTGGTACGCGATAAAGGCGTCTATTTCTTATTTAACGATATTCTCCAAGCACGATTATTAAGTGCAGCGCAAATCAAACGAATATTTCATCGTTTACTTGACCCCAATATATTGTACGGGCATATTTTGGAGACGAAAAGTAATGCCATTTTTTTACGTTCTTTTAGTGTCATGATCTTGTCAGGAATTTTGTATGTTGATCGGATGCATTATCACACATTACAAACCGCTGATTTAGAGGAAGTCAGCCTCAAGATCTCTGCTTACATGGCAATGGAAACAGATGGTCGCGGCTATATTGGGACCCGTGGTTGGGCACACGCGTATAGTCATGTTGGCAATGTACTGGATGAACTGACTGAAAGTACGTCACTTAATCGAGCTAATAAGCTGTTTTATTTAACGGTACTGTTAGCACGTTATCAGCGATTGGAATCACCGTTGATCTTTGGTGAGGATCATCGGTTGGCGTTAGCAATCGCTAATTTGGTCAATAAAAATAAATTTTATGCGGATTATTTTTTATTGCTCTTGCAAGCTTGGCAGCGTGAATTAATGATTATGCGCCCACAAGAAAATGAAGGCTTTTGGAATTGTTGGTATAATCGCAATCGGTTATTACAAGCCTTGATCATTCGGGGTGATCTACCTCAGAAGATCCAAGATTTTTTAATGCAGATCGTTGATGTTTTTTAAGTGACTGCTAACCATGGAGTGGTTGTTGTGTTGATTATATTACTGTTGCTGAATGTAAGTAGTTACTGGGTTTATCATAACAGCGGGGGTAACCCGCTGTTGTTATTGATTTGGCTTTTGTTGGGATTAATAGCTAGTTATGCATGGGTAGAGCGTGCCCAAGCCTTAACTTGGTGGCAATTATTAGGTCATAGTCTACGTGGCAGCCTTTGGTTGCCTTTTTCTGGTTTATTAGCATTTAATTTTTGGCGGTATAGTTGGCAACCGCCAAGTGGTTTACTCGATCAATTTTTAAATCATCGCTGGCAAATTTTGCCGTTACTTTTGGTGCTTTACCTCGGTATCATTGGTTTTAGTGTGCGTCATCATTTTAGTGAATATTTACCGCACATGCTCCGCTGGCTAGGGTTACTTTTGCTGCTGGCAGTTAGTTTGCTGATCGTGCAATGGGGAAGTGATCAGATTGGCGGCACTTTCAGTCGTTATAGTGTGCGATTGCTTTGGTTAGTCTGGTTGAATGGTAAGTATCTTTTGTGGCTAGATTTATTATTGCGTTTGCGGCAACAGCAACTGGCATTAGATTATCGTTGGTTTAGTGTTGGACTTTTATTAGTAATAATTCTTGCTTGGCCAATGAGTGGTCAATTTTTTGCTAAGACGGCCACACAACCGCAAATTATTGCCCATCGAGGTGTCAATGGTCAGGGGGTACAAAATACGATCAGTGCTTTACGCTCAACGGTACCGGCACAGCCAAGTTTAGTTGAAATTGATTTGCGGACTACTCATGATCAGCAATTTATTGTTAGTCATGATGCTGATACTCAGCATTTGACGGGGCAGGCTAATAATATTGCGCACACTAATTTGGCTCACCTACAACATTTGACGTTGACGGAGAATGGACAGCACGCTCACTATGCCAGTTTTGCTGACTATTTACAGACGGCACAAAAGGTAAAGCAGCCGTTATTGATCGAATTAAAAGCGTCCGATCATTTTCAGCGAATGGCTCGTGAGTTTGTTCAGCAATACCGAACTAAATTACCAGCATCGGCGCAGTTTCATAGTGCTAGCTTAACGTTGGTCAATTTATTAAAGCAGGCGCGGTTCACACCGGTTGGCTATATTTTACCGTTTACGCAAACTGGGTTGCCTGCAACTCACGCTGATTTTTATAGCGTTGATTGGCGTACCTTGAATCCACTGATCGTTGCACAAGCACGGCAGCAGGGTAAACCGTTATATGTCTGGACAGTTGATCAAGTTTGGGCATTACAAGCAGTTCGTCATTTAAATACCGCTGTGGTGATCACGGATCAAACAAGTCAAGTACAGCAACAGCTCCACCAACCGGCCGGTTATAATGGCAACTTATTATTGTTATTAGCAAATTTTTAGTTCTTTTTTGCGTATATTAATTAATAGTGTGTTTCTATAAAAGTGTCATTCAGCAGCGAGAACTAGCATCAATACTTTTATTAGCCACGCTTTCTAATTAACTTATCCATTACAGGAGGACGAAAATAATGTTAGAACAACAACGCTGTCCTTGGGCACAACAACAATTACGTGTGTTTCATGACCAAGAGTGGGCGGTACCAGTTACGGCTGAAGATGAGTTATTTAAATTATTGGCATTACAGGTATGGCAGTCAGGCTTGAGCCAAAGCGTTTTATTGCGCAAACGGGCCGCAATTTGCGCGACCTTTCATGATCTAGCGCCGGAATGGTTACGACAAACCGAGACCCAAGTCTTGCTGGATCGTTTAGCTGATCCAGCATTGATCCGTAATCGGCGTAAATTATTGGCAATTCAGCATAACGCTTTTGCTTTAGATGCCTTGCATCAACAGGATGAATCGTTGTGCTATTTATTGTGGCAACGCACGCGCAAAACGCATTTTACGACTGCTACTGCAATTCCGCGTTATGATGAAACTGCGGTTCGTTTAGCAGCACAGCTCAAAAAAGTCGGCTTCCAATTTATGGGGCCGACTAATTGCTATGCTTTACTTGCCACTGCAGGCGTGCTTAATTTACATTTAACTAGTTGCTGGCGTTATCCGGTGATCAATCGAGCACAACAGATGGTGAAGGAATCACTTGGTTTCTAATTGCCATAGAATTTGTTGCAGCTCTTGGCGCCGTTGCGGACTGGTGCTCGGGTAAGCCAAAGGTAGGGTGCTTAGTTGCTGATTGATGATCTGCGAAACGATCAAACGTGAAGCCCACTTATCGTCGGAAGGAATAATATACCAAGGATCATCATTGGATGCAGTGTGCTGCAATACATCAGCATAGATCCGTTGATATTTAGGCCAAAAAGCCGCTTCGCGAATATCGGCTGCGGAGAACTTCCAGTTTTTTTCGGGTAGTTCAATGCGGCGGGCGAAGCGTTTTTTTTGTTCGGTTGGGGTGATATGAAGAAAGAATTTGAGCACCATGTAGCCGCAATGGTTCGCATAAGTTTCAAAGTGGCGTAGATCTTGATAACGCGTGCGGAAAAAATCAGTCGGAATGTCACTCAATTGATCGATCCCCGGTAAATTTTCTTGCAATAAAATTTCTGGGTGGACTTGAGTGACCAAAACATCTTCATAATAAGAACGATTAAAAACGCCGATCTGACCGCGGCGCGGAAAGACTTGATGGACGCGCCAGAGAAAATCGTGAGCCAGATCCTGTTTCGAAGGTGTTTTGAAGTTATTGACTACGATGCCTTCGGGATTGACACCACTTAAAATATGTCGGATCATGCTATCTTTGCCAGCAGCATCTAAAGCTTGAAAAATGATCAACACGCCATAACGGCTTTGGGCGTAAAGCTCATCTTGATAGCTAGCCAATTGCTTAATATTTTTATCAATCGTTGATTTAATTTCGCTGGTAGCTAGTTTAGCCGGTATAGTAGTCGGCCAAGTGGCTAATTGCAACTTCTTTTTACCAGCATAGCGATATTGGTCTAAGTCCAGAATAGATTCCATTAAAAACGCCTTCTTCTAATTGATTGTAAAGGAAAAGCCAAGAACTGACTGTTCTTGGCTTTTAATGGTTTATTCGGCTTGAATACTAGCTTTTTTACCGGCTTGATTCAAGGCTGGTTTGTTGTCCAAGTCTGTCCGTACAACAAGCACATCGCAAATTGCCGTCCGCGTTACGTATTCGGTAACGGAACCGATCAATAAACGTTCAACCGCGTTTAAGCCAGTTGCACCGATCATGATCAAGTCAATATTGTGTTCCTTAGGAATTTCCTTGGCGATGATAACTTTTGGTGCACCGTACTCAATGGCATAATTAACGTTATCTAAACCATTCTTTTTAGCGGTAGCTACATATTGTTCCATCGTTTTCTTGGCAGTGTCAGTCACTTGCTCAACCATTGCGGAATCGAAGCTAGAAACATTTTGGAAAGCACGGGTATCGACAACGTGAATCAAGAATAATTCACCGTTATTCCGTTTAGCAACTTCCACGGCTTTGCGGAAAGCTAGTTCGGCTTCGTAAGAACCATCAATAGCGACTAAAATATGTTTGTATTGTTGTAGCATAATGATCACCCCAATTATTTTTATCTCATCCTTATTGTACGTTATTTTAGGGTGATGTGTAAATGAAAGCGGCTAAATTATATTTGATTTGCGAAACTTATGGCAAAAACGGCGGCTAAAACACAACCCATCAGCAGGCAAACTAACCAAAAAGTCACATTATTGGTGATCGTGCTGACAAAAGTTAAACCACCGATCACTGCAAAGTAATTACGGTAACGAGTCAAAAAACTTTTTAGCTGTGGTTCCTGCTGCGGTTGGTGATTTAAAAATTGGCCATTAAGTTGACGATGTAAATAATAGCTGATTGCAAATAAAACTAAGGCAAAAATAAGTAGCCCGATACGCATGATCTTGTTCTCCTATTCCACAATTAAAGTCTATTTATTGGCCAGGTACGCTAATAAATCCTGCTGTGCCACTGTCGCTTGTTTTGAAAATACTGTCTAGCCAGTATTAATTACTAGAACTGATTTGCTAAACAGAACTTGCTTTCCGCTGTCGCAAGCAACATGGTTCTTTAAAATCAAAATAATAAAAAAGACGACTCTTGCGAATCGTCCTAGATGATCTGGTGGTGCCGTTGCAATTCCGTTTGTATTGAACCCGCAAATTAGCAGGTGGGTTCGGCTATTTACCCATGCTAGCGTCCTCGTGAAAAGGCTGGCTTTGATGAGTTAAAATTGTCGTTCCCGTATTTAAATTACTTGATCGGTCAACACATTGTGGAAAAATGCGCACACCTCAGAAAATCTATCCTTATACTAGCATATGGATTCGGATTGTGCAATTATTACGCAACTAATGGCGTTGGGCAGCTAGTAAACGTTGGTATTGTTCCGCTAACGCTTTTTCGTATTTACCGTTAGTTTTGGGCTGATAATAAGTTGCTTGCTTTAAACGATCCGGCAAGTATTGTTGTTTGACCCAATCGTTTGGATAATCGTGAGGAAATTTATAGCCAACGCCACGATTCAGTTTAGCGGCACCTTTGTAGTGGGCATCGCGTAGTTGATCAGGGACTTCACCGGCTTTACCGGCGCGAATGTCTTCTAGCGCGGCATCGATCGCAACGATTCCGGAGTTTGATTTTGGTGATAGTGCTAGGTCGATCACTGCGTCAGCCAGAGGAATACGCGCCTCAGGGAAACCTAGTTTTTCCGCTGCTTGTACGGCGCTAACCGTGCGCGCACAGGCTTGCGGATTACCAAGACCAATGTCTTCATAAGCGATAACCATTAGCCGGCGGGCAATACTCGGTAGATCGCCGGCTTCGATCAGTCGGCCCATGTAATGAAGAGCGGCATTAACATCACTGCCGCGAATCGATTTTTGAAACGCTGAGATCACATCATAATGTGCATCGCCATTTTTGTCGTTACTAACAGCTTTACGTTGAACGCATTCTTCAATGATCGGTAACGTAATATTGATTTTGCCATCCGTTGCGGGAGTTGATTTAACCGCTAGTTCTAAACCATTTAAAGCACTACGTAGATCACCATTAGTGGCTTGGGTCAAAAAAGTTTCTGCAGTATCATTTAAATGAACTGGTGATTCACCAAGTCCACGCGTTTTATCTTTTAGTGCGCGCTCAATCGCGACTTTAATGTCGTTTTCTGCCAGCGGTTTAACTTCAAAAATCTGTGTCCGACTGCGAATGGCGGGATTGATCGAGATATAAGGATTTTCGGTCGTTGCACCGATCAAAATAATCCGGCCATTTTCCAAATGTGGCAGTAAAAAGTCTTGTTTAGTTTTGTCTAAGCGATGAATTTCATCCAGTAGCAAGATGACAGTGCCGCTCATTTTGGCTTCTTCAGCGACGATCTGTAGATCCTTTTTACTGTCGGTGGCGGCATTGAGCATTCGAAATGCATAATGAGTTGACCCGGCAATAGCGCTGGCAATACTAGTTTTTCCGGTGCCAGGCGGGCCATATAAAATCATTGACGATAACATTTTGGCGTCGACCATTCGCCGAATGATTTTACCAGGACCAACTAAGTGTTGCTGACCAACAACTTCATCGATATTAGTCGGTCGCATGCGGTAAGCAAGTGGCTGCATCACAAAACCTCCTTCGCTCATTTAAGAACTTAATTGTTGAATAAACTAAATCATTGTTGATTTGCTGAAAATGCTAACAGAACATTATAGCACGGTAAACAAAGTTGACTCAAATGATGGGCTGTTAGTGACGGAGATTTCTTGTATAATAAAGTTACTTTATGTTGTAGAGAAAGTGAGCTGAAATTATGTTAGATCAGATTGGCACCCAATTAAAAAAATATCAGCACGAAGCTTTTTTGTTTGCTGGTCACTATGGGATTGAAAAGGAGGGTCAGCGAGTAAATACGCAAGGGGATTTGAGTCAAACACCATTGCCATTTACACAACCGCATCCTTATGTAAAAAATGATTTTGCCCAGGCTCAAGCAGAAGTGGCGACTGATTATTTTGATACTTGTCAGCAAACTTTTCAGCAATTACAGGGGCTAGATGCGGTATTATTACGGGCCTTACCAGAAAATGAGGTCTTATGGCCATTGTCAATGCCACCAAAGTTGCCATCAGCGGCAGAGATCAAAATAGCGGCGCCCACTGCAGCTGGGTCACATTACCGCCAACAAATTGCGCATAAATATGGCTATCAGATGCAGATGATGTCGGCGGTGCACGTTAATTTTTCATTATCGGAACGCTTGATGCGCTTTTTATTTGAAGTTCATTATCATAATCAATTTAATGATGACTATATTGCTTTTCATAATGCGGCTTATTTGAAACTGACTCAGAATTATTTGCGGTATCGTTATGTGCTGACTTATTTATTTGGTGCTAGTCCGTTGGCTGCAGCTAATTTTTCAACCGCTGTGCCAGATCATTTGGTTCGCAGTTTGCACGCTAGTCGGCGCTTTGGTTATGTTAATCGCGCTAGTCAGGAAGTCTCTTTCCAATCCATCACGGCTTATGTTGCTGATTTGCAGCAATTGATCAATAACGGTGAATTGCAAGGACCACGCGAATTTTATTCACCAGTCCGGTTACACGGTAATTCGCTAGCTGAATTAGAGTCAGCTGGCATTCATTACTTGGAGTTACGTAACTTAGACATAGATCCTTATGCAGCTGATGGTTTAAGTGCAACCACATTAAACTTTTTCCGTTTATTTTTAGCCTATCTACTGGTAACACCTAGCGTGCCCGTCGAACAAGCGCCAACTGTTTTAGTGCAAGCAGCGGCCCAAAATGAAACCGTAGCGTTAGAGTCACCGTTAGGGGTCTCGCGCTTACAGCCGCAATTACAAGAATTTATGCAGTCGTTAGGAAAATTTGCTCAGAACTTTCAGGCACCAGTTGAATTGCAGCAGGCTTTGCAAACAATGCAGGCTCGTGTCGTTGATTATCGGTTAACGCCTAGCTATCGCTTAAGTGAAGAAATTAACGGTGGTTCATTGCAGCAATTTGCTTTGCGACAGGCACAAATATTCAAGCAACAAGCGATTGCACAGCCTTACCAATTACCGGGATATACACAATTGGCTGCGGATAGTCAGTTGCTGCTAGCTAACGCTTATCAGCGTGGTTTAGCTGTGCGTTTGCTGGATGAACAAGCTGGCGTATTTCAACTAGCTGAGCATGAAGTGATCGGACCCGGTGCCAGTACGCGTTTGAATTCACAAACGGCGGTTATGGCTAGCCAAAATAAGTTAGTGACAAAGAAGTTATTGGGCCAAGCAGGTTTAATTGTGCCAGCCGGTGCCGAATATACACAGGTTGCGACTGCGATGGCTGACTTTGCTGATCTTGCAAAACAGGGATTAGTGGTCAAGCCTAAGTGGGGAACTAAGGGGCAAGGTATTACTGTTTTCCAAACTGCGCCAACCGCTGAGCTATTTAAGGCGGCGCTGGAGCGAGCTTTGACAACTGGAACTAGTGCTTTGGTGGAGAATTATGTACCAGGCACAGTTTATCGTTTTCTAGTCATTGCTGGACGTGTTTGCGCAGTGGCAGAATGCATGCCGGCTAATGTTGTTGGCGACGGTCGGCAAGCTTTGACTGCTTTAGTCGTACGTAAAAATAAACAAGCCAATCGAGGGTTAAATCGTCCTTTGCGACCAATACCATTAGATGGACAAACGAATTTTGATTTACAACAACAAGGATTGCAGCGTTCGATCATTCCGGCGCGGGGCAATCAGGTTAATTTAAGATTGGCTGCGAATTTTGCTACTGGTGCTGATGCGGTGGATGTAACTGCAGATATGGACGCTAGTTACAAAGAAGTGGCAGTGGCGGCAGCGCAAGCATTACAGTTACAAGTTGCTGGGGTCGATATTGTGATCGATAATCTTTATCAGCCGGTAGATGCAGCCCATCCAGAATTAGCGACGGTTTTAAGTGTGACCGCACGACCTGAATTAGCCGTACATGAGGCTCCTTATTTTGGTACTACACAACCAGTCACCGCGGCTTTACTCGATCAATTATTGACTAAATAAAAAACGTAGCCACACCGTGTTTGGTTACGGGTGGCTACGTTCATTAATGATCACGATGGAATAAATTATCTAAAAACGAATGCTGCGGCGTTTCTTTTTCTTCGGCTTGATAAAAGTGACTAATATCAACCTTAGCCTGGTTGACCGCTGTTGTTGTAACTAATAACAATGCAATCGCCTCCGGTGCGGTGCTGGTGGTATCATCATTAACCATGGTAAAAGCGAGATCGTGTTGTGTGGCGTATTGTAAATAAGGTTTCAGTTGCGCTGAATTTAAGCGGCCATTGAGTAATAATTTAGTCGCTGCCAATTTTGGCGCGATTGACTTAAAGGCTGGTAATGTCCGTTGATCGGTTAATTGCGCCACCTGAATTTGCAATAAAACTCGCTCACGTAGCGAACCGAGATAACGACGACGCTCATCTGGTTTAGTCTGGGGTGTGCCTGTCATGCGACTTTTTAATTGGCTTTCGAGGTCATTGTTTTCCGTCACGCTGGGTCATCCCTTTCATCATTATTTGATACCATCATGATAGCATATCCAATTAATAAACCAAATTTAGTGCAGTAAGTTTAAAAGGGGAGTGAGTATGATCAGTTTTACAGCAAATGATTTTAAAGTTTTTAACGAGCAAACGGTAGCAGGGCGGATGGCGTTGATTCGTGAGCAGCTTGATCCTAAGTTTGAGATGCTTGGTGCAACGCTCAGTACCCAATTGGCGGTAGTTAAATTGCCGGTTTATATTAATGTAGCTAAACACTTACGTCGCCATATTAATCCGGCACCAAATACTTGGTTTGCATTAGGACCATATAAACGTGGATATAAAATGGTGCCTCATTTTGAAATCGGCTTTTGGGATGATCGTTTGTTTACTTGGTTGTGCTTGTTGGAAAATATTCAGCAACCAGCGCCATATGCCGCGATTTTACACCACCAACAGCATTTGATCGAACACTTGCCGGTTGGTGACTGGCAGTTGTCGGGTAATCATATGGCTAAGCCAATTCAACCGTTAAATACAGCTAATTTAGTTGCACAAACGCAGCGTTTTACTGAAGTTAAAAAAGGCGAGTGGCTGTTAGGCAAAGAGTGGTTTAAAACAGATCCTATTTTTGCAACCAATGGTGCAATTGAAAACGAGATCCAGCAAACGGTTTTAGAACTAGCGCCGCTTTATCGTGAACTATTAGCAGCAATTCAACCAGACTAAAAAAACGCCTGACACAATGTGTCGGGCGTTTTTAGCATTGATATTACAATAATTGGTTGTAGTATTCAACGACAAGTGTTTCATCAATATCTGGTTCTAATTCGTCACGTTCTGGGAAACGAGTTAATGAACCTTCTAATTTGTCAGCATCGAAGCTTACGAAAGCAGGACGGCCAACAACTGCTTCAAGAGCAGCTTGGATGATCACTAAGTTTTTAGATTTTTCACGAACTGAAATTACTTGGCCGACTTCAACGTGGTATGAAGGAATATCAACACGTTTGCCATCTACTAAGATATGACCATGGTTAACTAATTGACGTGCTTGGGCACGAGTTGTAGCTAAACCTAAACGGTAAACCATGTTATCTAAGCGTTGTTCCAATAAGATCATGAAGTTAACACCTTGTTTACCTTCTTTGATCTTACCAGCTTTTTGGAACAAGTTAGAGAATTGGCGTTCGTTTAAACCATACATGAAACGTAGCTTTTGCTTTTCACGTAATTGAACACCATATTCTGATAATTTGCGGCGGCTGTTGGGACCATGATCGCCAGGTGCGTAAGGACGCCGAGCTAATTCTTTACCTGTACCAGATAAAGAAATACCTAAACGGCGAGATTTTTTCCATTGTGGGCCTGTATAACGAGACATAAAAAAATTCCTCCAATAAGTTTATTTGGAGTAAAATAACGAATTGTAAGTTCAGTATACGTGCAGTTTGTTCTGCAACTTTCGCCTTATGCAGCCGCAGGTTACTTGTTGAACTTTGGTGCAACAAACTGTTGACGTGCTTACCACTTACTGCTGCATTATTTTACACAACGACCAGTGTAGCAAAGCTAAGGGGGAAAGTCAATTATTGTTTTTATAGGCCGGGAAAAAGCCCACACCAGTTGTTATCGCTAGTGTGGGCTTTAAACGTGGTTGAAAAAGTAAATTATTGCGTACAGCTAAACCTTTTTTCAATACACACTTTTTATAGATGCTTGACCAAGACAGCAGCAAATTCTTCTAACGCAGCTTGATCATCAGCGTTAAAACAATCAAACTTTAATGAATCAATGTCGAGAACACCAATTTTACGGTCGCCATCAGTTAAGGGTACAACAATTTCGGCATTGGTAGCTGAGTCGCAGGCAATGTGACCAGCAAATTGATGAACATCAGCCACGACTTGCGTTTTTTGGGTGGCAAAAGCAGTGCCAACAACGCCCTTACCATTAGCAATGTGCATACATGCCACCTTACCTTGAAAAGGACCCAAGTCGAGTTCGTTCTTACTTTTATTATAAAGATAAAAGCCGACCCAATTGACATCAGTTAAGCTGTCATTTAATAATGCGGCAGCGTTAGCCAGATTAGCCATTAAATTTGGTTCGTTATATAGTAGCGCATCAACTTGTTGCGCCAAAAGTGAGTGTTTAGTCATTCTATTTGGACCTCCAAAATAAATTAGATGCTGTTTTTGCGATTCGTTAGTGATGCACCGCGGTCACTATGATATAATTTAGAGTAGATTTTAACGACCTTTACAAATAAATGCAAGGTAAATTGTGAAACGTGACGGGGGTTTTATTGATGGAGTTAATTTTGATCGGTATTATTATTTTAGCATTAGTGCTATATGTCGGGGTGATTTTTTACCAGCGACGTAATTCTAAGCAGATCGATGCACTGCAAGATCGAGAACAGAAGCTGACTAAATTACCGTTCAAAAAAACGATGAGTGCTGCACGGCAGCAGGGCTTAGCGGGACAAAGTCAAGAAGAATACGCTAAGTGGCAGGAACGTTTACAAGAGATTCAGAAAAATTGCTTTGCTGATTTAGAGCGTAAATTATTATTAGCGGAAACGACCAATAATCGTTATCGTTTCTTTGCAGCAGCAAAGACGATCAAAGAGCTGAAGCAGCAATTGACTACCGTTCAACAAGCTCTGGATGAGATCATGGCTGGTTTTGGTCAGATTCAAGCTGATGCAACGGCAAATCAAACGAAGGCCAAAGAATTACGTGAACTTTATCAGAAGTTACGTAAACAGTTATTGACCAAGAGCTTTTCGTATGGAGCCGCTGCTGACGGCTTAGAAGAAAAATTAAGTTATTTAGAAACATCCTTTGATAAGTATAATCGGTTTACTAAATCTGGTGATCATGTCGAAGGTAAAGCAATTTTAGGCCAATTGGACAAAGATATCACTGAGTTGAATGATTTGATGAAACGGATCCCGCCCCGTTTCAAAGAATTAAATAATGAATTTCCGGAACAATTAGAAGAATTACGTCAAGGTTATCGGCGTCTGGCCGATGAGGCGTATCAATTCTATGATATTGACATTCCAGCTGAATTAACTGATCTAGATCAACATATTAATACTACTAGAAAATCACTTAAGAAATTAGATTTAACGGCGATCGAGGCAACCGACCAAGATATTGCACGGCGGATCGATCACTTGTATGATGTAATGGAAGCTGAAATCAAGGCACATGAAGAAGTTGAATCGCGCCATGATGAATTACAAGCTTTTATCAATCACGCCCAGAAACAAAATCGTGAATTACAAGATGAACTGGATCATTTAAATCAAAGTTACAGTCTAAATAATAATGAAATAAGTCAAGCACAAGAGTTAAAACATCAATTAGACGAAATTCGGACAACGTTTGAGAATGATATGCAGGAAGTAGCTGGTCAGACGGCAGTCTATTCAATGGTTGCGGAAAATTATAGCACCGCCTTTGCAGCTTTGACTGAGATCGAAAAGAAACAAAAAGCAATCAACGATAGTGTTCAAGGATTGCGGCGTGGTGAAGAAGAAGCCCAACGTTCGTTGCAATCATTTGAGTTTGAGATCCGTAATGTTAAACGTCAGGTTGAAAAACTTAATCTTCCTGGGCTGCCACGGCATTATTTAGATTTCTTCTTTATTGTCGCTGATGAGATCACTAAACTTGATCAGGAATTAAATCAAGTTAAGATCGATCTAGATGTGATCACCAAGGAGCTGATCACTACCCAAGAAGACCTAAACAAGCTGAAAGAAGAAACCAACGCTTTGATCGACAGTGCACTATTGACTGAGCAGTTACTGCAATACGCCAATCGATATCGGCATAGTCATGCCGATGTGGCGCAAGCTAGTGATGAAGCGCTGCGTTTATTTAATAGCGAATATGATTACAAACAAGCGGCTGAAACCATTGCCACTGTTTTAGAGCAAGTCGAACCAGGTAGTTATAAAAAAGTTGAAGAAAGCTTCTATAAAACGAAGGATCAGGAGTTAAAGGTTTGATAGTCGTTATAAAAGGTGCTGTCCGTTCTGCGTTGAGCGGTGGTGCCTTTTTGATTGCTTATTAAAAGTTAGTATTGTCTTTTAAGATGAGTTTGTTATAATAGTTGGGAATTTTGTTATTGATCGTAAGAGTTAGTCAACAATACGCTGTGAGTAAAATCGTCAGGCGTGGAATAACGAAAAAGGAAGAATGTTTGCATGATTTATTTTGATAATAGCGCGACAACTGCGGCGGCACCAGAAGTTCTGCAGTCTTACCAAGCAGTCAGTCAGGATTTTTTTGGTAATCCGTCTAGTTTGCATGCGTTAGGCGATAAAGCCGATAATTTATTACAACAGTCGCGACAACAAATCGCTCAGTTGATCCAAGCCGAACCTGATGAAATTTATTTCACCAGTGGTGGTACCGAAGGCGACAATTGGGTCGTTAAAGGAACCGCAATCGCAAAACGCCAATTTGGTAAACATTTGATCAGCACAGAGATTGAACATCCGGCAGTTAAAAATTCATTAGCCCAATTGGAACAGTTAGGCTACGAGGTGACTTATTTACCCGTTGATAAGCGTGGGTTTATTGATCCCGCTGACTTAAAAGCAGCCTTGCGATCAGATACGATCCTAGTTTCGATCATGGCAGTCAATAATGAAATTGGTAGTGTTCAACCACTTAAAGAAGTTGCCGATATTTTGGCTGATTATCCACGAGTGCATTTCCATGTTGATGCGGTACAATCGATCGGTAAGGGACTATTACCATTACTGAGATTACCACGGATCGACTTTTTAACCTTCTCAGCGCATAAATTCCATGGTCCCCGGGGAACGGGCTTTATCTATGCGAAGCGTGGGCGCCAGTTAGCGCCTTTGATGACTGGTGGTGGTCAAGAAAACAATTGGCGTAGTGGTACAGAAAATCTACCGGCAATCGCGGGGATGGCTAAGGCATTACGTTTATTGTTAACTGATGAGTCAGCCAAGGTACAACAACAGCAGGCAATCAAAACTAAAATTTATCAGCACGTGGCGCAACAGCCTAAGGTCACAATTTTCTCGGAAAATACTGCTGATTTCGCACCGCACATTCTTTGCTTTGGCATTCAAGGTGTTCGTGGTGAAACCATCGTCCATGCTTTTGAGGAGCATGATATTTATATCTCAACCACCAGTGCTTGTTCCTCTAAAAAAGGAACGATTTCGGGTACGTTAGCAGCTATGCACGTTCCTGATGAGATTGCAACGAGTGCTGTTCGGGTTTCTTTAGATGAAAATAATACTTTGGCTGAAGCAGAGGCTTTCATCAAAGCTTTTGATCAGATTTATGCGCGTTTTGAATTGATCAACTCATAATCGTACAAGGAACAGATTTTTCGTGGCATAAATTTTGCCATGAGGAATAGTCGACTTTAATCGTGAAATAGGAGAATTTAATGGAATATACAGAAATTATGGTGCGCTACGGTGAATTATCAACTAAAGGTAAAAACCGGCGCAGCTTTATCGATCGTTTATACAGTAATACACGCAAGGCGCTACATCGTTTTCCAGCGTTAGAAATTCATGCTCGCCGTGATCGGTTACACGTTGTTTTGCATGGTGAAGACAGTGCCGCAGTGATGAAACGTTTAGGCCAAGTTTTTGGCATTCAAAACTTTTCACCATCGATCCGAGTAGAACGTGATATGGATCAGGTCCGGGCAACCGCAATCGCTATGATTAAGGAACAATATCAGCCTGGTGACACATTTAAGGTCAATACGCGTCGTTCAGATCATAACTTTGAATTAGACACCAACGAAATGAACGCCGAGCTTGGTGGCGTAATTTTGGACAATGTTCCAGGAATTACGGTGCGTGTGCATAAGCCAGAAATCACATTGCGAGTTGAAGTTCGTTTGGATGGTATTTATTTATCTAGCCGGACGATTCAAGGTGCTGGTGGGTTGCCAGTTGGGACTGCCGGTCGGGGTATGTTGATGTTATCTGGTGGAATCGATTCGCCAGTGGCTGGTTATTTAGCCATGAAGCGTGGTGTAGCGATTCAAATGGTGCACTTTTTTAGCCCGCCATATACGAGTGCCAAAGCGCTAGCCAAGGCCAAGGAATTGACTTCAAAATTAGCACCGTATGCTGGTAGCATTCAGTTTATTGAAGTGCCATTTACGCATATTCAAGAAGAAATCAAAAATAAAGTGCCTGAAGGCTATTTGATGACTGTACAGCGGCGTTTAATGTTACGTTTGACTGATAAAATTCGTGAACAACAGCGAGGGTTAGCTATTTTTAATGGGGAAGCCTTAGGTCAAGTCGCCTCACAGACAATGGAAAGTATGGTCGCAATCAATGATGTGACCACAACACCAATTTTGCGGCCAGTTGTTTCAATGGATAAAAACGAGATCATCAAAATTGCCGAAGAAATCGATACGTTTAATTTATCGATCATGCCGTTTGAAGATTGCTGTACGATTTTTGCGCCACCAGCACCAAAGACACGGCCTAACTTGGAAAAGACGCGGGCCTATGAAAAGTTCATTGATGTTGAGGGCTTGATGGCTGAAGCGTTAGCTGGTATTAAAATGACTGAAATTAAAGCTGACGAAGAATTTTTGTCTCAAGATCAGACTGAAATCGCCAGTCTGCTTTAATTTAGCATTGCACTACTGCCGATTTTTTGCTACAGTAGTTTCAAAGCATTGAACAAGCGAGTAGTTGTGGAATCGCGGCATAGAGAAAAAGTGAATTGCTGCAAGCTTTACGCGATACACAATGAAGGTAACTTGGGAGCTGTTACTTTGAAATCTAGGTTGTTTAAGTTAGTTTTTATCGCTAATTTGATCTAGAAGTGGTTGGAAAAATTGCTTTTTTAACCACTCGAGTAGGAGTAGCCGGTAGATAGCCGTTATGATCAATTAAGTGGCGCAGTATGCGCAATTTAGGTGGTACCGCGAATAACAGCATTCGTCCTATTGATTTAGGACGGGTGCTTTTTTATTTGCAGTGAACGATATTAATTTTAGAGGGGTGACGTCAATGGCTGACAAAAAACAGATGTCAACTAAGTACGATCCGCATCAGGTTGAACCTGGGCGGTATGAAGAATGGCTCAAAAAAGATTTATTCAAACCAAGTGGCGATCCGGAAGCAAAACCGTATTCAATCGTGATCCCACCGCCTAATGTAACTGGTAAGCTACATTTAGGCCATGCTTGGGATACCACGTTACAGGATATGTTGATCCGTCAAAAACGGATGCAAGGGTATGACGTTTTGTGGTTACCAGGGATGGACCATGCTGGTATCGCCACTCAGGCCAAAGTTGAAGGTCACTTACGCGAAAAGGGTATTACGCGCTATGATTTAGGCCGTGAAAAATTTGTTGACGAAGTATGGGATTGGGTCCATGAATATGGTGATATCATTCATCAGCAATGGGCTAAGTTAGGTATCTCAGTCGACTATTCACGTGAACGCTTCACTTTGGATGAAGGTTTGTCCAAGGCTGTCCGTAAAGTCTTTGTTGAACTATACAAAAAAGGCTTGATCTATCGCGGTGAATATATCATCAACTGGGATCCGCAAGCGCGGACGGCTTTATCTGATATCGAAGTCATTCATCAGGATGATCAAGGCGCTTTTTATCATGTTAAATACCCGTTTGTTGATCCTGATTATACGTTTGATGGTAAGAACTACATTGAAATTGCAACCACCCGGCCAGAAACGATGTTTGGGGATGTGGCTGTTGCGGTCAACCCAGATGACGAACGTTATAAAGATCTGGTTGGTCGTGAAGTTGTCTTACCATTACAAGGGCGGCATTTACCAATCATTGCCGATCCGTACGTTGATAAGGAGTTTGGAACGGGGATGGTTAAAATTACCCCAGCCCATGATCCTAATGATTTCCAAGTTGGTAATCGCCATAATTTAAAGCGGATCAATACAATGAATGAAGATGCATCAATGAACGCCAATGCCGGCAAATATGAAGGTATGGACCGTTTTGATGCCCGTAAAGCTATGGTGGCTGATTTAGATCAGGAAGGCTACTTATTACGCACAGATCCAATCGTGCATAGTGTGGGCCATTCTGAGCGGACTGGCGTTCAAGTTGAAGCGCGCTTATCAACACAGTGGTTCGTCAAGATGAAGCCATTAGCTGAAGCGGCTTTGAAGAACCAAAATGGGGACGATCGGGTTGATTTTGTGCCTGAACGGTTTGAAAACACCTTCACGCAATGGATGGATAATGTACATGATTGGGTGATCTCACGGCAGCTTTGGTGGGGACATCGGATCCCAGCTTGGTATAACAAGGAAACTGGCGAGACGTATGTTGGTATGGAAGCGCCAGCCGATCCAGAAAATTGGGAACAAGATTCAGACGTACTTGATACGTGGTTTAGTAGTGCTTTATGGCCATTTTCAACGATGGGTTGGCCCGACACTGATGCGCCTGACTTCAAGCGCTATTTCCCAACTAACACCTTAGTAACAGGCTACGATATTATTTTCTTCTGGGTTTCCCGGATGATCTTCCAGAGCTTAGAATTTACTGGTAAACGGCCATTTGAACACGTTTTGATCCATGGTTTGATTCGTGATGAACAGGGCCGCAAGATGAGTAAATCCTTGGGTAATGGGATTGATCCAATGGAAGTTATCGAAAAGTATGGTGCCGACGCTTTACGCTGGTTCTTAAGCACTGGTTCAACTCCAGGGCAAGATGTACGCTTCTCTTATAGCAAAATGGACGCCGCATGGAACTTTATTAACAAGATCTGGAACGCCAGCCGTTTTGTGATCATGAATTTAGATTCTACGACTACGTCAACAATGCCAACTGCGGATCAACGTGACTTGGCTGATCGCTGGATCTTGAGTCGTTTAAATGACACCGTCAAAGACGTGACGCGCTTATTTGAAGACTTTGAATTTGGTGAAGCGGGCCGCTTGCTTTATAATTTCATCTGGAACGATCTTTGTGATTGGTACATTGAAATGAGTAAAGAAGTCTTGTACGGCGATGATCAGACGGCCATTGCAAACAAACAACAGGCTTTAGCTTATGTTTTCGAACAAACGTTGAAATTAATGCATCCGATCATGCCATTTGTTACTGAAGAATTATGGCAACAATTACCACATGTCGGGGATTCGATCGTGACGGCTAGCTATCCTGTTGAACACACTGAACTGGCTGATGCTGATGCGGTGGCGCAAATGTCTAGCTTGATTGATCTGATTCGTTCAGTTCGTAATATTCGGGCGGAGGTCAATGCGCCATTATCCAGCCCAATTGATGTGATGATCAAAACAACGGATCAATCGACGCAGACTATCTTTGAGAACAATCGGGAATACATCGAGCGCTTTGTTCATCCTAAGGCCTTGACGATTGCGGCGGATGTTGCGGCGCCAGCTTTGGCGATGTCGGCAATTATTACGGGCGCCGAGATCTATGTACCACTAGCTGAGTTGATCGATCTGAATGAAGAAATCAAAAGGATGGAAAAGGAAGCAGCTAAATTACAGAGTGAGGTTACGCGGGCTGATAAAAAATTAGGTAATGAGCGTTTCGTGCAAAATGCACCTGAAGCGGTTGTCGCTGAACAAAAAGCTAAACGCGCTGACTATGAACAAAAATTAGCAGCTGCTAACGAACGAATTACTGAATTGAAAGCTAATTTATAGGCGGTAAAAAAAAGAAGTCTGAATTTCAGGCTTCTTTTTTTGTTATACTGGAAAAAAAGTGAAAGTGGCGAAATTATGTACGCAGAAAATTATCAAGTTGCCTTAACTAAAATTCACAGTCGGCCTAAAATGCATAAGGAAGGCAGTTTAAGTCGTATGCAACGGGCAGTTGCTGCCTTTGGTCATCCGGAAAAACAGATAACCGCGATTCATGTTGCTGGTACCAATGGTAAAGGATCTGTGGTCAATGATCTCCGTTATTTAGCAAATGCGCAGGGTATGACAGTAGGAACATTTACATCACCGTTTTTGACGCATTTTAATGAACGAATCAGCATTGATGGGGAACCAATCAGTGATGAAGCGTTGTTGCAGTTAGTCAACCAGGTCGGCCCACGTGTGGCCGAATTGGATGCGGCGCAACCAGAAAATCAGATCACTGAATTTGAATTTGTCACCTTGTTAATGCTTGTCTACTTTGCGCAGCAACCGATTGATTTGGCGATTATTGAGGTCGGTATCGGGGGACTGACGGATGCGACTAACGTGATCACGCCATTGGTGTCAGTGATCACTACGATTGGTTACGATCATATGGCACTGTTGGGTGACACATTGACCGAGATTGCAGCACATAAAGCGGGGATAATTAAGCCAGGTCAGCCTGTGGTCAGTGGGCGATTGCCGGCAGAAGCGCAGGCGGTAGTTAGTACTGTGGCTGAACAAAAGCACAGCCGACTGTACCGGTTAGGCGATGATTTTAAAACTTCGCGGCATCAAGCCTTGGCGACTTGGGGCGAGACTTTTGATTTCACTGGCTTAGCTCAGCACGTAAAAGGAATCGAGCTACCGATGTTAGGCGATTATCAAATTGATAATGCTGCAGTGGCCATTGCTGCCTTTGTCTTGGCGTTACAACAATTGCAGCAAAGTAGTGATGCCAAAACAATCAAGGCTGGTTTAGCACAGGCTAAGTGGCTCGGACGCTTAGAGAAGATCAACGATCAGCCGCTAATCGTTTTAGACGGGGCGCACAATGAACCGGCAATGCATGCTTTGGCGGACACGTTGAAAGCAAATTTCAGCCAACTAGAGATCTATATTATTTTTGCTGCACTGAAGGATAAGGAAACCACTAAAATGTTAGCAATTTTGGAACGGTTACCTAATGTCCATCTCATTTTGACGCAGTTTAACGGTAATGATCGGGTGGCTGCAGCTAGTGAGTTAGAACAAGCAAGTGAGCAAGATCTGCCGTTATATACATACTGGCAGGAAGCGCTGCAAGCGGTCTTGCAAGAAGCATCAGCAGACGATATGCTATTATTAACGGGTTCACTTTATTTTGTTTCTGAAGTGCGCCACTATTTTGAAAGTTGAGGACTGACGATGAAGGTACAAGGCGTAATTTTTGATATGGATGGCTTGATGTTTGATTCCGAAAAGTTATACTATCAGGCCAATTTAGCGGCGGCAAAGCAAATGAAACTCGATTATAGTGACGACTACTATGAGCGTTTTATTGGCGCCTCTGATGAAGACTTAATGGCCTTTTTCCGTGAGGCTTTTGGTAGTGAAGCGCAAGTGCAAGAATTTATGCGGCTGACCTATCAAGCGATCGATCAGGCCATTCATCAAGGAAGATTGGAAAAAAAGCCAGGTTTGGATGAATTGATTGCTTATCTAGAGCAACAACAAATCAGTAAGGCAATTGCTTCGAGTAATTTTAAAACTAAAATCAGTGATTTTTTGACGGCCACGCAAACGGCTAGTCATTTTCCAACGATCATTTCAATGGATGATGTCGCTAAAGGTAAGCCGGCGCCAGACTTGTTTGCAGCAGCACGGGCAGCTTTGGGGACGCCCGCGGCAGAAACCTTAGTGCTTGAGGATTCGCTGAATGGGCTTTTAGCTGCTCAGGCGGCGGGAATTCCTTGTATTATCGTACCCGATTTGATCAAGCCAACTGTTCAAATGCAGGCCCAAGCATTGACGATCGTACCTGATCTGTTGGCGGTTCGTGATTTTATCAGAAATAATCACTGAGATTTTGCGTAGTTTAAGAATAGGCGTTAAAAGAAACGTTTAATCTTAAATCAGCAAGGGGTAATTAAATGTTAAGGCTCGAGACACATAAGGAACCATTGCAACCACGGGAGCAGTTAGTTTATGCTGGGGCGGCGAGTTTGACTGATCAACAATTATTAGCAATTTTATTACGGACGGGAACAAAACAATTGCCAGTCATGACGGTAGCCGCCCAAGTTTTGCAGACTTATCCGCAATTAGCGACTTTGGCGCACGCAAAAATCAGTGAACTGCAGCAGATCACTGGTATTGGACAAACTAAAGCGATTGAATTACAAGCCGCTTTAGAGCTAGGTCGTCGCTGTCAGTTAGCTGCTCAGTTGCGTTTTGGTACCATTGCTTCCAGTCAGCAGGTCGGCGAAATGATGATCAAACGGTTTGCTGGCTGTCGTCAGGAGCATTTAATTGTGGTTTATTTGGACACTAAGAATCAGATTATTAAGGAGCAAGAATTATTCCGGGGTACGTTAAATGCTTCGATAGCGCATCCACGGGAAATTTTTGCGTATGGGCTGCAGTTGGCGGCGGCTCGTTTTATTTTGGTGCACAACCATCCTAGTGGCCTAACCGAACCCTCGAATTATGATCTGAAATTTACTCAGCGTGTTGCGAGTTGTGGGGAGCTTATGGGCATCGAATGCTTAGATCACTTAATCGTTGGTCAACAGCAATATAGTAGCCTAAAAGAACGTGGTGATTTATGAGGGTTCTGGCTTGTTATTAAACCGGTATCATGGTAAGATTAACTTGTATTTTTGTTAGGTAGTGGATCAAAGTTTCATAGATAAACTTTCCCCATCGTACCAATCAGAATTACAAAAAATTGTGTCAAAAAGGCACGAGGAGGATTTTTATTCATGGAACAAGGTACAGTTAAATGGTTCAACCCTGAAAAAGGCTTCGGTTTTATCTCACGCGAAAATGGTAGCGATGTATTCGTTCATTTTTCAGCTATCCAAGGCGAAGGTTTTAAAACTCTTGAAGAAGGCCAAGCTGTAACATTTGACATTGAAGAAAGCGATCGCGGCCCACAAGCTGTTAACGTTAATAAAGCATAGTCAATTATTAAAAGCAGACAACATCGTATTCGCGATGTTGTTTTTTGTTTGTTTTTTATTTAAAAATTGAATCTAAAATTAAGTTTATTTGATCTAGCTAATGTAAGCGCAATAGTTACTAAAAAAGGGTTAAGTTTGTAAAAGCCCTTATCATTCCACTGATTATTCGGTATGATAGATTAGTAGATGTTAAAGCATTTTGTATCGGAAATAAGTGTGTTATAATTCCTTTATCTGCAAACGGAGATGCTAAAGCATTTAATGATTAGGCGCAGCCAGTAATGGTCAGCGAATAGTCAGTAAATATCGCTGAATTTGAAGGAGAGAGACGCTGTGTTCGGATTAGGCACAAAGAATATTGGAATTGACCTCGGAACAGCCAATACATTGGTTTATATTGATGGTAAAGGAATCGTGCTGCGTGAGCCTTCCGTTGTTGCCAAAAATACGAAGACTGGTGAAGTGGTTGCTGTTGGTACCGAAGCACGCGATATGATTGGACGGACGCCAGGTAGCATTGTTGCTATTCGGCCGATGAAAGATGGTGTTATCGCGGATTATGATACGACAGCAGCAATGATGAAATACTTTATGGAAAAATCACAGGGGCGTGGTGCGGGTAAGCCATACGTCATGGTTTGTGTTCCAAGCGGCGTGACTGAAGTTGAAAAGCGTGCCGTTATTGATGCAACACGTGTGGCTGGTGCCCGTGACGCTTATGTGATCGAAGAACCATTTGCGGCAGCAATTGGTGCTGGTTTGCCAGTGATGGATCCTACCGGTAGCATGGTTGTTGATATTGGTGGCGGAACCACTGATGTTGCGACGATTTCCTTAGGTGGCATTGTGTCCAGTCGTTCGATTCGGATGGCTGGTGACAAATTTGACGAAGCAGTGATCTATTATATTCGGCAACATTTTAATTTATTGATTGGGGAACGTACTGCAGAAGATGTTAAGATGCAGATTGGTTCAGCGTCATTAGAAAAAGCTGCTGAAATTGAAGGAATGACTGTGCGGGGTCGTGACTTGATCTCTGGCTTACCTAAAACCGTCGATATTGAAGCTGTTGACATTGCTAAAGCGCTACAAGAAGTTGTTAGCGAGATCATCACAGCAATCAAAGAAACACTGGAAGAAACTTCGCCAGAAATTGCTGCCGATGTAATTGATCACGGTATTGTGTTAACTGGTGGTGGAGCAATGCTAAAAAACTTGCCTGAGGTCATTGCTGATGCAACTAAAGTACCGGTTTTTGTTGCCCAAGCACCGTTGGATTGTGTGGCTATTGGCACTGGTGAATCGCTAAAAAACATCGATATTATGAAAAAACGTTAAGATAAAAAGGTTAGTAAAAGCCTACATTAGTCGCTGAAGATTGGTCGAATACTCGCCATTTTCAGCGATTAATATTGTCAGCTCAAGACTTATTGCTTGCTAGGCAAATTGTTGGAGGTCGCCCTATGCAGAAATTTTTCTCAAATCGAAAACTAATCATTGTTATGATCGTTATTATCATCAGTATGGGCTTGATGGCATTTTCGGTCAGTGTACGTAATAGTGAGAAGACACCACCATTAGTCCAGCGTTTCGGTAATGATGTTGTTGGCGTTGTCGATCACGTTGTAGCTTTACCGGCTAATAGTATTAAAGGTAGTTTTGCTGCTGTTTCCAACTTGATCAATACGTATGAAGAAAACGGAAAACTCAAGGCACAATTGGATGATCTAGCGCAGACTAGAACCCGAGCGAATACGTTACAAAGTGAAAATAAAGAACTGAAAAAGCAATTAAAACTTGATAAAACGTTAACGGACTATTCGCAGCTTAATGCAGCAGTTTTGACACGTTCTCCGGCTAATTGGCAGAATAATCTTGTTATTAATAAAGGCAGTTTAGCTGGAGTTAAGAAAAATATGCCAGTTATGGCTGGTTCAGGTCTAGTTGGTCGTGTGGTTGAAGTTAATGGGACTAACTCAAAAGTTGAATTACTCACTACTGACAATCAATCCGCTAATCGTTTCGCGGCTGAGATTATTACTGACGACGGGACGGCTAATGGGATTATTACTGGCTATAATCAAGCAACTAGTCAAATTAAAATGGGCCAACTTAATTCGGATGCTAAAATTAAAGTTGGGGACACGGTGCAAACTTCTGGTTTAGGTGGATTGACGCCACGTGGTTTGTATATTGGCAAAGTGGCTAAAGTTAAGCATGATGATTATGGCTTGGCTTTATCTGTATTGATCAAACCAGCTGTTGATTTAGATAATTTCTCTGTTGTGACGGTAATTGAACGACAACTGGTAGGTGATTAGATGCGTTTACGCGAAAAAATTTGGATCAGTGTCTTTTTGACATGCTTGTTGCTGCTGGATGGGTCATTCAGCTATATATTTGGTAGCACCTTGCACCGGTTTCCAGATACGATGATTATTCGACTTGTGGTTTTAGGGTTGATCTTAGTCTATTTCTTTGCGCCGGATTTTCCACATTTGATTTGGGTCGCATTAGTTCTTGGTCTGTTTTATGATAGTTTTTACACTGGTGTTTTAGGTGTGTACATGTTTTTATTTCCGATGGTTATTTTTCTAACTCGGTGGATCGCACAATTCTTTACGCCAGCACCGCTGGTGATCGGCGCGATTTATTTAATTGATTTGACGGTCTTGGAAAGTTTTGTGTATGGCATGAATACGTTTATGGGTCAGACGACGATGTCATTGAATGATTTCATTCCCAATATCTTAGGACCGACCTTGGCACTAAATTTAGTTTTGTTTATTTTTCTGTATTTCCCGTTACGTCAGTTGATCGTAAGATTAGATTCGACGTACTAATAAGGTTTTACAAGGGGAACTTATTTATAATAATGGGTCGTGCCAAATAGTAACGAGACACAGGCCTAATAAGTATGCTAAAATTTAAATAATCGTGTCAACTAGGGAGTGGCAATCATGCATAATGTGGTTTTAAAGGGACATCAAGGCGGCTATCAACTAACCTTAAAACAAAACGGCGCTTTTACAGCAATTATTGGCGAGCTTGGTGAGCTATTTGCTAAGTTAAGTCGTGAGCGCTCGGGTCAAGATGATGAGCAAATCGTTGGCTTTAAAATTAATACTGAGAATCGTTTACTGACCGATCGTGAGAAGCAACAAATTCAAGAACTGATCGAACAATACCCGCAATTTCGGGTCGAAAAAATTGAGTCCGGCGTCATGACGAAAGCGGCAGCGAAGGCTTGGAAAGAGCAAGATAGTATTCACATAAGCCGTTTGGTTATTCGCAGTGGGCAAGAAATTCAGATCGATGGTGATGTCTTGTTTATTGGCGCGGTCCATCGTGGCGGTATTTTACGTGCAACCGGCAGTGTTTACGTGGTTGGTAAAATCGAAGGTGTGGTTCAAGCTGGTTTTCCTGATCGCGAAGAAGCAATTGTGGTTGGTGATCTTAGCCAGGCAATTCAGGTACGGATCGCCGATAACGTTGATATTTTGGCCGATAGTGACCAAACATTTACACCACGCTCAGTTACATATATTAATGATTTACACATGCTTGATTATGGCAACCTGGATGAACTTAAAGCGATTCGTCCAAAGTTATATAACAAGATTGGGGAGGCATAACTCATGGGAACGGCAATCGTAGTAACATCCGGTAAAGGCGGCGTTGGTAAGACGACCACTAGTGCCAATTTAGGGACTGCATTGGCTTTACAAAATAAAAAAGTTTGTTTGATGGATCTAGATATTGGCTTGCGTAATTTAGATGTGGTTTTAGGTCTAGAAAATCGCATTATTTATGATATTGTTGATGTCGCGCAAGGTCGAGCTAAATTACATCAGGCTTTAGTCAAAGACAAGCGTTTTGAGGATAACTTATACTTATTACCTGCAGCACAGAATACGGATAAGGATGCTTTAATGCCTGACGAAGTTAAAGCAATTGTCGATGAATTGAAGGAAGACTATGACTTCGTTATTTTGGATTGTCCTGCAGGAATCGAACAAGGTTTCCAGAATGCAATTGCTGGTGCAGATTGTGCGATTGTGGTCACTACACCGGAGATTTCGGCTGTTCGTGATGCTGATCGAGTAGTTGGCTTATTGGAACAAGCTGAAATGGCCCAAGAACCACGTTTGATCATCAATCGCATTCGTCAGCATATGATGAATGAAGGGGACGTGATGGATATTGACGAGATCACGCGCCATTTATCGATCGCATTATTAGGTATTGTGTTAGATGATGATGGTGTGATTATGTCATCTAATCATGGCGATCCCATTGTGCTGGATCCTAAGAATCCAGCTAGTCAAGGTTACCGTAATATTGCGCGGCGTATTTTGGGTGAAACGGTACCGTTAATGTCGATCAAGGAAGAGAAGGTTGGTTTCTGGAAACGTCTTTTCGGTAATCGCAACTAAGTACTGTATTAAATCGGGACTAATTTTAAATTATGAGTGCGTTTGACAGTAAAGTTAAAATGTGCTAATCTTATTCTCATAATAAATAACGTTGAACAGAAGAGTAAATGGACTTAAATTATCAGAGAGTTTCTGGATGGTGTGAAGAAACAATTGAGTGTATTGAAACACATCTGCGAGTATTGTACGCTGAACAAATTAGGTGTACACGGGAAAGCCCGTTACTGCTGTAGTTCATTGAACTACCTGAGGTATTGCTTGTGAAAGTGATACAAATTAGAGGTGGAATCACGAAATCAATCGTCCTCTTGAAGTTATTTAATAACTTCAAGAGGCTTTTTTATTTGGCGAATGAACTACTTGAGGTGTTGATCGTAAGGTTAGCACGAATTGAGGTGGAACCACGCGCTGCGTCCTCGAAAACGATTTGTTTTCGGGGACTTTTTTATTGGCTAATTTTTAAAAGGAGATGTTGGCATGAATATCTTAGCAACACAATGGCATTATGCATGGCAGATTATGCCGTCTTTATTTGATGGTATCAAAATGACATTATCATTATTTTTCTTCACGTTGATCGGTTCGATTCCGCTGGGGATTATTGTTGGACTGGGACGCGCCTCAAAGTTTAAGCTGATTCGTAATATTCTTGGAATTTATGTCTGGATCATGCGTGGGACGCCGCTATTATTACAATTGATTTTTGTTTTTTATGGATTACCAATTGTCGGAATCGTGTTCCAACGTTATGATGCGGCGTTATTCGCTTTTATCATCAATTACGGGGCTTATTTTGCAGAAATTTTCCGTGGTGGCTTACAATCGATCGATCATGGTCAGTATGAAAGTGCTAAGGTATTGCGCTTAACTTATTGGCAAACCGTTCAAAAAATTATCTTACCGCAAGTCATGAAAATTGTTTTACCGTCGATTGGGAATGAGGTCATTAATTTAGTTAAGGATTCATCCTTGGTTTACGTCATCGGCTTAGGCGATTTGTTGCGTGCTGGTAATGTCGCAACAGCGCGAGATGTAACTCTGCTGCCGCTAGTTTTAGTGGGTATCGGTTACTTATTATTGACGGCCATTTTGACACTGGCGCAACGCAAGATCGAGCAGCATTACAGTTATTATAAATAGGAGGGATTTCCGATGTTAGAATTAAAAGCAATTAGCAAATATTACGGTCGGCGTTTAATTTTGGATCAGCTTGATCTAACCGTGAATGATGGTGAAGTTTTAGCAATCGTTGGCCCTTCTGGTGCTGGTAAGACAACGCTATTGCGCTGTATCAGTGGTTTGGAACGAATTGATAGTGGTCAGATTCTATTAGACGGACAAGCGTTCGATCCATTTGATAATCAGGATAAAGATAGCGTCATCGGGGTCGTTTTCCAGGATTTCCAATTGTTCCCGAACCTTAGTGTATTAGACAACATTACGTTAGCACCAATGCTGGCTTTAAAGCAGACAAAAGACGCAGCAGAAAAGCAAGCACGCGCCTTGTTAGAGCGATTAGCTTTGACTGGAAAAGAAACCCTTTATCCCTATCAACTCTCTGGCGGGCAGAAACAACGGGTTGCTTTAGCACGAGCATTAGCAATGAAGCCGAAAATTCTCTGTTATGACGAACCAACTAGTGCCCTTGATCCTGACTTACGACAAGAAGTTGAAAAATTGATCCTCGGCTTAAAAGCTGACGGTATGACGCAAATCGTGGTCACCCATGATTTAGAATTCGCGGAAAACATTGCCGATGCAGTTAAACGAGTCGAGGCATTGCCAGAAAAATAGGGCTGATTATAAAACATACCATGCGTAAAATTGGGCTAGCGATTCAACGTTGCCCAAGATATTAACCACTATTGTGGAGTAGAGGAGGCCAAATAATGCGCAAAAAAATACTGGGAGCTTTACTGGCGATCTTAATGCTTTTTAGTACAATCAGCCTAACTGGTTGCTCACGGCAAAGTGCTAATGCTGATTCTTGGTCGACAATCCAAAAACGGAAAACGGTTATTGTCGGTTTAGATGACAGCTTTGTACCGATGGGATTTCGTGCTAAAAGTGGACAATTAAAGGGCTTTGACATTGATTTAGCGCGGGCCGTTTTTAAAAAGTACAATATTAAAGTTGATTTTCAAACGATCGATTGGTCGATGAATGCAACTGAATTACGTAATCACACGATTGATTTAATTTGGAACGGCTATACGATCACACCGCAACGTAAAAAGGTTGTTCGTTTCAGCGCACCTTACTTGGAAAATAAGCAAATTTTAGTAACGATGAAGAAAGATAAAATTAACAGCTTTGCCGGTATGAAGGGTAAAGTACTGGGGGTACAAACGGGTTCATCTGGCTACTCAAGTTTAGAAGCAGAGCCCAATTTATTGAAGAATTATATTAAGAATCAAACTCCCGTGTTATATAGTACGTTCAACGATGCGTTTATTGATCTAAACGCCAATCGGATCCAAGGGTTACTGATCGATCGAGTATACGCAAATTATTATATCGATCATCAATCTAATCGTGCGGACTATCAAGTTACTCAAGGCAAGTTTGCTTCTGAGGATTTTGCGGTTGGGATGCGTAAATCAGATAAAACTTTGCAGCGCAAGATCAATCAAGCGATGAAGGAATTATATCGTGATGGTACGATGAAGAAGATCAGTTATAAATGGTTTGGGGAAGATGACACAATTCCGCAGAAATAAATAAAACCGTCACTGGAAAATTTTCCAATGTCATTAAGTTAAGCTATTGACAAAAAAGAATAGGGCTTCAGCTACATCATTTATGTAGCTGAAGCCTTATTTTTTACTTTAAACTTGGTAAACTAAAAGGGGAAGGCACTAAACCTTCTCCTCCACAGGTCTAATTGTAACAATCCAATACCGATAAGGAGTGTGTCACTAATGTTAAACCCAACTAATAGTTTAAGCGTTCTGGACCAAATTATCAATGAAACAGTTAGCCATATTCATGATTACACTCATTCACCACAGGATTTTACGCGTAAACGGAAATTAACTGCTGGTACGATGATTAAAACGATGCTTAATATGCAGGGTAACAGCCTTAACATTGAGTTATTCAATGCTTTTCCTGGCGATCGATGGCTCGGACTTTGATCTGCCTTGGAATCCTACTTCAAAGTACGTTTGTGATTTTTCAAAAAATAAGCCTTATTGTCAAATGCATGTTAATACTTTATACGACTTGTTAAATAAAAGCTATCAAGACTGTATTAGCCAACCCAAAACGGCAATGGACGAACGCGGCAGTGTTTTAGCCATGCTTGATCACCTACCAGACGATTCGATCGTGATGATGGACCGTGGCTACCCAAGCTTTAATCTAATTGAAAATCTAAACCGGCACCAGGGGTTGCATTATCTTATTCGAGCCAAGTTAGGCGGCAGTATCAAAGAAATTCAAAATTTGCCAGATGGTGAGTGTGATCAAGCAATCGCGTGCCGCGTGACCACTTCTAATCATTATTACGTTACGCATAAAAGTAGTGAAAATATTCATTGTATTCAACATTATTGGCACCAGTACCAACCATTTCGTTCCAAAAATACCAAAGATCGGCGGTGGGATTTTGGCGTCTTTTGTACCGTTAAATTCCGGGCTTGTAAATTTCAAATTGGGACAACAGCTGACGGTAAGCCAGCGTGGGAAGTCTTGATCACTAATCTTCCGGCAAAGCAGTTTCCATTACCACGAATGAAACGGTTATATCATTTGCGCTGGGGCATCGAAACCGCTTTTTCTAAGCTAAAATATGATCTTGGCGCCATTCAATTTCATTCCAAAAAAGACCAGTTTATTGAAATGGAACTTTACGCCAACTTAATCATGTACAATGTGGTTAGTGCAGCCGTTAATCAAGCTTACGTCGCGCAGACCAATCACCATCATTGGGACACCATTAATTTTAAACTGGCCACTAGGATCGTGCGGTATTATTACCGCAATAACCAGCAGGCAAAGTTTCAAGCGTTATTGATTCAGCTTGGCACCTACTTAGTCCCGATTCGCCCCGGGCGTAAAAATAAGCGGCGACTAAAACCTAAGCGTGCGGTTAGTTTTGTTTATCGAGTCGCGTAAACTGACAACCTAATCTTGCGTCGCCCTTATTTTAGTGCGCTTTAAATTAGCTTTAAATTATAAAAACCACCCAATTAGCAATCATGAAATGACTAATCAGGTGGTTTTAAAATTAGCCGAGCGATTTCCTCAGGGACTAATAATTGTCAAGTCACTAACTTAATGACATTGGAAAATTTTCCGGTGACGGTTATTTATTAACTGTAAATTAAGCTGTTTCAGTGTTAAAGAAGGCTTTGTAGAGGCCGCGAACCGCGTTATATTCATCTTTTTCGCGTACGCCAAACATGATTGATACTGGTGAAGCGCCGTGATCTAGAGTGACGATTGAAACCCCAGCCTGGGCAATGCTGTTGGTGGCTTTAGCCATCATTCCGATGTGATCTTGGATACCCTCACCAACGATCATCACGAGCGCGTAATGATGGATCACGCGAATATCATCAGGGTGGATAGCTTCCTTGATTGCTTTGATAACTTTTGGTTCTAGCTCTGGTGTTAATTCGCGTTCACGGATCACGATCGTGATGTCATCGATCCCCGAAGGAATATGCTCAAAACTGATGCCATATTCGGCGAGAATTTGCAATACCTTGAAGACGAAGCCGACTTGTTTATTCATCAAGTACTTGCGAATGTAAATTCCTAAAAAGCCGGTATCACTAGCAATACCGGAAATTGGCCGCTTGGGATCATAGATCTTACGAGCTGAAATTAATGTTCCGGGTTTTAACGGATGGTTAGTGTTTTTAACGCGAACAGAAACACCGCCTTCGATGGCTGGAATCAACGCTTCATCATGGAAAACAGAAAAACCAGCATACGATAGTTCACGCATTTCCCGGAAAGTTAGATGTTCAATTGCCGCTGGATGTGCCACAATATTCGGGTTAGCTGCATAAATTGCGTCAACGTCGGTGAAGTTTTCATATAGCTCTGCCTTAAACGCACGGGCAAAGATGGCACCAGTAATATCGGAGCCACCACGTGAGAAAGTACAAATCTGACCATCCTTAGTGTAGCCAAAAAAACCGGGGATAATCAATAACGTTTTGCTCTTTTTAAAAGCAGCTAATTGTGCATAACTTTCAGGTAAAACCTGTGCATCTCCTGGAGTAGCACTAACCAGCAGACCAGCTTCACGTGGACTAAGATAATGACTAGGCATCCCTAGATGATTGAGGATCGCGGCAATCAATTTCGCATTATTATCCTCGCCGGCAGCTTTAAACGCATCCAGCAGATAGTCCGCAGAAGGGTAGTCGTGATCAGGTAATTGCATAATATGATCATGGATCGGTTGAAATTCACTTGCTGGTAAATTAAAGCCAGTGGCGATTTCTTGGTAGCGTGCCAAAATGGCATGTTGAATAGCAACTGGATTCGCTTTTTTTAAAACAACATTAGCGTAGTCGATCAATAAGTCCGTCACTTTACGGTCATCCGCAAAACGTTTACCTGGAGCAGAGACGACGACTGCACGTCGTTTACTATCACCGCGAATAATATCAATTACTTTTTGGAGTTGGTTGCTGGAAGCTAATGAACTTCCGCCGAACTTAGCCACTTTCAAACTTAGCCACTTCTTTCTGGATTATTAAAAATAAATTAGTATTAGCATAGCAAATTCACATCTAAAAGGCAATTTTTGTTGGAAATTATAATGTTATTGACACCGATTGCAAACAGGCTTATGCTAAAAACAACAATTAAATAATTAACTGCAAAGGGGAGCCTTTTTGGCTGAGAGTGATTAAGTTCAGACCCTTGAACCTGTTGTGTTAACGCACGCGTAGGAATTGTAGTTGGCGCCAAGCCAAATTTGCAACCTCTTTGTAGTCGATTGATCTATAGGGAGGATTTTTTATGTCTAATCGACATCTATTAGTTTGGATCGAAGGAACCGTGATTGCTGCCTTGGCAATGGCGTTGGAGTATTTACCACATGCGGTGGGCCCATTGAATGTTTCTTACGGAATTATTCCATTGGCAGTCTATAGTTTGCGCCGAGGTTGGAAGGCTGGCTTAAGTTCAGGTTTAGTTTGGGGCTTACTGGATCTCTTTTTACGTGGTTTTGGCAGTGGCGGCTTTCTTAACCCGCTGCAAGGTCTGATCGAATACCCGCTGGCTTTTGCAGTAGTAGGTTTGATCGGTTTTGGTGCTAGCCCAGTGCAACATGCGCTCAGTCGGCAGCAACGTGGACGAGTACTTGGTTATGCAATCAGTACGACATTTTTTGGTGTTTTGTGTAAATATTTCCTTCATTTCGTTGCTGGTGTTTTTTACTGGGGTTCTTATGCACCCAAAGGAATGAGTCCGGTTATTTATTCCTTAGTCGCTAATGGTGGTAGTGCCATTTTAAATTTAGTTTTAGTCAGTTTGGTAGTTGGGTTGTTATTGGTTAGTGCCCCACATCTATTTATGCCTAAAAACGTTCAAACTGCCTAATTATTAATTATAAAAAAAGATCCGGCCAGCGCCGAATCTTTTTTTATTTAACCGATTATTGAAAAGCTGCGACGGCAGTTATGACCATGCCACCAAGCGTTGCAATCAACATGATCCAAACAACGATTTTAGTTAATTTTGCGAAACCGCTAGTTTTTTCTTTTTTCATTGCGCTTTATTGCCACCTCATTGATTGGTTTAATTTAGGACAAGTTTAACGTGTTTCTTAATAGATTGCAATTATTGTTTCAGAAAAAATTGCGGCGGCGTAACCACCAAGCAGCTAGCCAAGAGACGACGATTGTTCCCAAAATGATAAAGGTGAAGGCCCGCGCACTACTAGCACCTGGCAAGTGTACATTCATCCCGTAAATCCCACCGATGATCGTTGGAATGGTCAAAATGATGGTGATCGAAGTTAACACTTTCATAATGATATTTAGATTATTAGAAACGATTGCACTGACCGTGGTATTGTACTCATCAATGATTTGTTTCTGCTGGGCAGTCATGGTGGCCGCTTGCTCACTTTCAATTAAAATATCACTAAGTAATTCGCTAAAAGGTGCAGTCTCAAAGTAAAATTCACTGGCTTGCAATTGGGTCAGCAGCTGACGGTTTTTACGCAGTGCCCATTGAAAGTGGATCAAGCTTTTTTGCATGGCAGTCAGCTGAAAAAGGTCGTTATTTTCGGTAGCAATGGTTAAGTTTTTTTCCATGGTATCCATTGTATGACTATTTTCATCTAAACAATTAAGATAGCTTTTATGAATAAACCAGACTAGTTTTAACGTGAAGCGTTCGTGGTTGTTGATGTTTAATTGGGGTTGATGAAACAGAAAGTCTTGGATAAACACTGCTGGATGATTGCAAACCGTAATCAATACTTCTGCGGTCAGAATAATGGCGAAAGGATAAGTTGTGTATTCGTTATAACCTAAGGGACTAACCGATTCATGTGGAAAACGAACCAGGATCAATGCTGGTCGTTCGATAATCGATTGTTCGGTTCCTTCAGTCCGTGGATTCTCTTTATCATCTAGCGCTGCAGTTAAATAAGTAACCGGTAAATTAAAGCGAGTTTGTAGGTGTTTGATTTCAGCAGCACTTGGTCGCTCGACATTGACCCAGCAATTGCGTTGATAAGCGGGAATCGGTGTTATTTGTCCATCAGTAGTATTGAAATAATTGATCACGTTAGCCGCTTCCTTTCGCACATTCGGTTTATTAATCTGCTCTTGTCATTTTACCACTTTTCCCGTAGGCTAAAATAGGAATAAGAATGAACGGGTAGTGGAAACAAAAGAAGGTAGGTTAGAGTGAATGCTTGTACTGGGACTATTGATGCCAGTGATAGGTTTGATTATTGGTGGTGTATTGCACAAAACACATATTAAATGGCGCATGACGCCAATCGATTGGTTGACGCTTAGTTTACTGATTGCCAGTGATATTTTAATTTTGGTTCGTTATCATTATCAAGCAATTAGTTTGTTGATCATGATCCTAGCGTCTGTAGCAATCTGTGTTGCCATTGGTTTAGCCTGGCGGCGGGGAGAGATTCTTTACCACACCTTTTTTAAACTATGGTGGCGGTTGCTATTCATACCAAGTGTCATTGCATATTTAGTGCTAATCGTATTGCAATGGTGTTAAATAAATATAGCGTCAAAATCAGGGCGATGATCGTATGGTGAGATAAGGGCTTACATACAGATCAGAATGACTGATTTTGGCGTTTTTTTTATCGAGTATCAACTTTAGAAAAGTTTAAGCAGTTATTTTACTAGTTTTTGAGGGAAACTATGGTAGAAAGTGGGGGGATGTGGTAGACTGAAAATGTGCATTTGCGGGGGTGTTGTCAATGTTCATGGGTGAATTTCGTCATTCGATCGATCAAAAGGGTCGCTTGATCATTCCGGCCAAGTTTCGGGATGCATTAGGTGCGAAATTTATTGTGACCCGCGGCATGGACGGCTGCCTATTTGGCTACCCCCAAGCAGAGTGGCAAGCGTTAGAGGAAAAGTTGCGCCAATTACCGCTAACTAAGAAGGATGCACGGGCGTTTGTACGTTTCTTCTACTCAGCTGCAACTGAGTGTACGTTGGATAAGCAGGGACGGATCAATTTACCGCAATCACTGATCACCCACGCCGGTTTAACTAAAGCGTGTGTGTTGATCGGGGTTTCATCGCGAATTGAAATTTGGGATGCTGAGCGTTGGGCTACTTCTAGTGCGGAGATTGCGGAAAACTTTGATTCAATTGCAGAGAATATGTTAGATTTTGATTTTTAGAGATGAATGGATGGGTGAATAGCAGTGTTTAAGCATCAAACTGTATTATTAAATGAGACCGTTGACAGCTTGCAAGTCAAGCCAGATGGAGTTTATGTTGATGCAACACTGGGTGGTGGTGGCCATAGTGAGCTACTGTTAAGCCGCTTGAGTTCTGCTGGACATCTGTATGCATTTGATCAAGATCAAACTGCGATCGATAATGGCAAACGACGATTACAAGCTGAAGTTGCTGCCGGTAAAGTGACTTTTATTAAAGCTAACTTCCGTGATCTCGCTGCTGAATTAGCCCAACGTGGTGTTGATCAGATCGACGGAATTCTGTATGACCTGGGGGTTTCTTCACCCCAATTTGATGAAGCTGCACGTGGGTTTAGTTACAAGCTTGATGCGCCGCTAGATATGCGGATGGATCGTACCAAGCCATTGACAGCACATGTCATCGTCAATCAATG
The DNA here is from genome assembly GCF_002706425.1 of Loigolactobacillus coryniformis subsp. coryniformis KCTC 3167 = DSM 20001. NCBI lineage: Bacteria > Bacillati > Bacillota > Bacilli > Lactobacillales > Lactobacillaceae > Loigolactobacillus > Loigolactobacillus coryniformis. The sequence goes on from NZ_CP017713.1 coordinate 1,259,533, forward strand.
GCCGTACGCCGATCTCGAACGAATTCTTTACCGCTATGGGGAAGATAAGTTTGCAAAACGAGTGGCACGTGCGATTGAACGGGCGCGAGCTGAAGCACCCATTGATACGACCCTGCAATTAGCTGAGATCATTAAATCAGCGATTCCAGCAGCAGCAAGGCGTAAAGGTGGCCATCCAGCTAAGCGCTCGTTTCAAGCGTTACGAATCGCAGTTAATGACGAACTAGGTGCTGAGGAAACGTCACTAGAAGCGGCAATTAGTTTGTTGGCTTTAGGTGGTCGGATCAGTGTGATCAGTTTTCATTCATTAGAAGATCGAATCGTCAAAACCATTTATCGCGAGCACGCGCGTGTTGCGGAAGTGCCACGCGGCTTGCCAATCGTAGGTGATGGGGAACAACCTGAATTGAAAATTATAACTAAAAAACCAATTGAACCAACAGCAGCAGAGGTTGCTGAAAACCGGCGGTCGCGGAGTGCCCAACTTCGGGTCGCTGAAAAACAAAAGCTTTAAGGATGTGGTGAAGTATGGCAGATGAAAGTGCAGCAAGAGATTATTCTTTATTGGCTGAGCCGCTTGCGCCCAGCACGCCCCAACCAGAAATACATATTAAGGCGCCATTAGAGACAACGCCAGCAGCAAGACCGCAAGCTATTCCAGCTGGTCGGGTTGCAGTATCCGCTTTTGAAAAAATTTTACTTATGGTAACTGGTGTCATAACAGTTGCTTTAGCAACCGTTATCGTGGCAACACAGATCTCAGTTGCTGATGCACAACGTGATCTACAGGATGTTGAGCAGACGATTGCGACAGTGCAAGCAAAAAATAGTGATGCAAAGCAAACAATCAATGAGATCATGCAGTCTAGTCATTTAGATGCGGTTGCAGCTAAAGATGGCTTAACTTTTAACGAAGCAAATATAAGGAATGTTAGTAAATGAAGGTACCACGTAATAAACGATTGATGGGCAAGAGAAATCCACGACGGAACCGCCAAAGATTTGGCGGGTTCTTTCTTTTCATTTTAGTGGGCGTTTTTCTTTTGTTCGTCTTTCGTTTTTCTTATATCGTGATCAGTGGCCATGTAAACGATGAGAATTTAACCAAAAAGGCTAGCGCGCTATATGAAAGTAGTACGGTGCTACGTGCTAAACGGGGCACGATATATGATGCCAATGGCACTGCGATTGCTGAAGATTCGACAACATATTCGGTTTATGCGGTTTTAGATAAGAACTATACCGGCATTAATCATAAGAAACTTTATGTGACTGATAAAGCAAAAGTGGCCAAGGTATTAAGTCAATACTTACCACTAGATCGTGCAGCTATTTTAAAACGGCTGAATCCTGCTAACGATAAAACTTTCCAAGTCGAATTTGGTTCGGCGGGTAAGGGGTTATCATTAACGATCAAACAAGCAATCGAGAAAGCCAATTTAAACGGGATCTATTTCACAGAGACACCGGCACGCTTATATCCGAATGGTATTTTTGCATCACACCAAATTGGGTTAGCGCAAGCGAATACTAAAGCAACCAAAGTGGCGAATGCACAAAATTTAGTTGGCATTATGGGCTTGGAAAAAACGTTAAATAGTACCTTGGCTGGAACTAACGGAGTCAAGGAGGTCAAGGAAGATTCTTACGGCTATCAATTACCTAATACCAAAGCCAAGAAAAAGGCCGCTAAAAACGGTAAAAACGTTTATTTGACCTTAGATTCACGGCTACAGACTTATTTGGAAACGTTGATGACTAATGTACAAACGAAGTACCAACCGGAACAACTTAACGCTGTTTTAATGAATCCGAAAACTGGACAGATTTTAGCTGCTTCACAGCGACCAACGTTTAATCCGGAAACTGGTTCTGGTTTAGGCAGTTTTTGGCGGGACACGTTAGTTGGTGATTCCTATGAACCTGGTTCAGTTATGAAGACTTTTACATTGGCTGCGGCAATCGATAAAGGCAAGTATCAACCGAACACAAATTATCAGTCAGGTCAGATCACAATCGGTGGGACAACAATCCATGATTGGAACCAAACTGGTTGGGGCTCAATTCCTTTAAGCAAGGCTTTTCCGCTTTCAAGTAACGTTGGTTTTGTTCATATTGAACAAGCTTTAGGTAAGGATAATTGGTTGAATTACATTAAGAAGTTCCAATTTTTGAGTAAAACTAATTCATTGTTATCCGGTGAGGTGAATGGCAGCATTCAATATGAGCATACGTCGGATCAAGCTGTAACCTCATTTGGTCAAGGGATTAACGTAACGGTAATGCAAATGATGCAGGGCTTTTCCGCCATTGCTAACGATGGTAAAGAAATGCAACCACAGATCGTTTCGAAGGTAGTTGATCCGGTGACGGGTAAAACGACTAAGTATAAGCCGCATCAAGTGGCAACACCGATTAGTAAGTCAACTGCTAGTCAGGTGTTGTCGGCGATGGAAGATGTGACTTATAAAGATTATGGGACGGGGACAGCTTACCAGATCCCTGGTTATAAGATCGCAACGAAAACGGGGACGGCGCAGATCAGCAATGCTAACGGAGCTGGTTATATGACTGGTGATAACAATTATATTTTTTCCGTAGTCGGGATGGCACCGGCAAGTGATCCGAAGTATGTTTTGTATATTACAATGAAGCAACCGCAAGACATGTCGCAATCGGCGACCGAAATTTTATCGGAAATCTTTAATCCATTAATGAAACGGGCTTTAGATTATGATGCTGGTGATACCACAACAGAATCTAAAACGATGATGCCAAATATTACGGGTAAATCAGTTAGTGCTGCGACAGCCGCGCTTAAGAAAGAAAACTTACAGACCGTGCAGATCGGGACTGGGGACACTGTCGTTCAGCAAATGCCGTTGGCCAATGAAGTGATTCTAGATGATCAACGTGCATTGATCCTAACCAACGGTGCGATGACAATGCCGGATGTAACTGGCTGGTCGAAGAGTGATGTTTTGAAACTGGCTGAGTTGACTGGTAAGCAGATCACAATCAAGGGAACTGGTTACGTGACTAAGCAGAGTTTGTCAGCTAAAAGTTTATTGAATTCGGCTAAGACGATTACCGTCACTTTAAGTAAGCCATAGAGCCATGCTTCTTGCGGCATGAACTTAGCCACAAGAATGGTCATTATCCGTAACATCAAAGCTAATTAGTGTGTTCTGCTAATTAGCTACCTTAAAAGTGAAGTAGAGCCATGTTTCTTGCGGCACGAACTTTGCCACAAGAATGGTCATCGTCCGTAACATCAAAGCTAATTAGTGTGTTCTGCTAATTAGTTACCTTAAAAGTGGAGCCATGCTTCTTGCGGTATGAACTTTGCCACAAGAATGGTCATCGTCCGTAACATCAAAGCTAATTAGTGTACTTTACTAATTTAGCTACCTTAAAAGTGAAGTAGAATAAGAATGGGGAGTAAGAGAGTTATGCAATTTACGCAGATGTTGATTCCGATCGTTAGTAGCTTTGCCATCACATTTATTGTGTTGCCACTGTTTATTGGCTATTTTCGGATGAAAAAAGAGGGTCAAGTGATCCGCGAAGAAGGACCTAAATGGCACGAAAAAAAATCGGGTACGCCCACAATGGGTGGGTTAATTTTTCTGATTGCAAGCGTCATTTCAACAATTTGGGTTGGCTATTGGCAACATCAAATGACCGTTCAAGCTTGGATCACTTTGTTTATCCTGGTACTCTACGGTGTGTTAGGGTTTATGGATGATTCGATCAAATTATTTGAAAAACGTAATCTAGGATTACGTGCTTGGCAGAAATTGCTTGGTCAAATTATTGGTGGTTTGATCTTCACTGCGGTGTATATTTATGAAGGTTTACCACTGGCTATTGACTTACCGGTCGTCGGGCAAGTTCATTTAAGTGTATTATATGTGATTTTCATTTTGATCTGGTTAGTTGGTTTTTCCAATGCAGTCAATTTGACTGATGGTTTAGATGGTTTAGTTGCCGGAACTGCAACGATTGCTTTTGCAACCTACGCTGTAATTGCGTATAAAGAAGGACGCACGGACATTTTGATTTTCTGTTTGACTGTGATCGGTGGTTTGATCGCGTTCTTCTGGTTTAACCACAAACCAGCCAAGATTTTTATGGGCGATGTTGGTTCATTGGCATTAGGTGGCGCGTTAGCTGCAATTTCAATCCTGCTGCATCGTGAGCTATCATTATTATTGATCGGTTTGGTTTTTGTTATCGAGACTGCTAGTGTAATGATCCAAGTTTCGGTCTTTAAATTAACTGGCAAGCGCGTGTTTAAAATGAGTCCGATTCATCATCATTTTGAAATGGTCGGTTGGTCTGAATGGCGTGTTGTTCTGACTTTCTGGGGCTTTGGTTTGTTGTGTTCGATCATTTACTTGATCGCATTTCTTTAATAATTAATATATTTTTTAACCATAAAGAGGAAAAGGGCGAATATTCTTGAATTTAGTAACGGATTATCAGAATCAAAAAGTATTGGTGTTAGGCTTAGCTAAAAGCGGTTTTCATGCCGCTAAACTACTGGCCAAATTAGGTGCGTTGGTAACGGTCAACGATAAAAAGGATTTTGATCAAAATCCGGATGCGCAGTCATTGTTGGCTGAGGGGATCCGCGTGATCACAGGCAGTCATCCGTTGGCATTATTGGATGAGGACTTTAAATTAATGGTCAAAAATCCAGGCATTCCGTACACTAATCCTTTAGTACAAAAAGCACAGGCAAAGGGTATTCCGATTATTACTGAACCTGAATTAGCCTATGAAATTTCTGAAGCACCATTGATCGGGGTAACCGGAACGAATGGTAAAACCACTACCACGACTTTGATTACGCAAATGCTTAATCAACAGCGTTCAGCAGGTAAAGCCTATGTGGCTGGTAATATTGGTGTTCCAGCCACCGAAGTTGCTCAAAAAGTAACACCGGAAGATGTGATGGTGACTGAGCTTTCCAGCTTTATGTTAATGGGCATCACCAAGTTACGGCCACATATCGCTGTGTTGACCAACATCTATACTGCACATATCGACTATCATGGTAGTCGGGCTAATTATGTTAAAGCCAAGATGCGGATCACGATGAATCAGACTAAGGACGATTACTTCGTGGTCAACTGGGATCAGCCAGAATGGCGTGAATTAAGTCAGCAATCTAAGGCCCAAGTAATACCATTTTCCCGGCAAGGCTTAAGCACAGTTGGGGCTTACGTCAAGGATGGTCAATTCTGTTATCGGGATGAGGTTTTGATGCCGGTTAGTGAATTAAATATTCCTGGTGATCATAACGTGGAAAATGCGTTGGCAGCAATTGCGGTTGCTAAGTTAGAAGGACAAAACAATGAAGCTATTTGCGAAGTTTTGCGGACCTTTACTGGGGTCAAACATCGGTTGCAATTTGTAACTGAATGGCAAGGTCGGCGCTTTTATAATGATTCTAAAGCGACCGATATTGAAGCCACTGAGATGGCCTTAAAGGGATTTAAAGCTCCAGTGATCTTACTGGCTGGCGGTTTGGATCGTGGCTTTACCTTTGAACGTTTAGTACCGGCGTTACAAGAACACGTTAAAAGTTTGTTATTATTTGGTGAGACGGCTAAATTATTAGCTCAAGCTGGTGAAGCAGCAGGAATCAAAGACATTCAAATCGTTGAAAATGTAGCAACTGCCTTACCGATCGCTTACCAAAAGAGTCAGCCAGGCGACATTATTTTATTATCACCAGCTAATGCTAGTTGGGATCAATACCCGAATTTTGAAGTCCGGGGCCAGATCTTTATCGATGGTGTAGCTGATTTGATCAAAGGAAATGGAGCGAACTAAACGTTATGCGTGTAATCTTTTCAGGTGGTGGCACAGGAGGTCACATTTATCCAGCTTTAGCGGTATTGGAACGACTAAAGGAACGTGATTTATTAGATGAAGTTCTATATATCGGTACCGAAAAAGGCTTAGAGAGTCGGATCATTCGCCAAAAACAAATTCCGTTTGAAGCCATTGAGTTGCAAGGTTTCAAGCGTTCGTTATCATTGGAAAATTTAAAAACAATCAAGTTATTCTTGCAAAGTACACGGCGAGCTAAGCAAATTTTGCGTGATTTTAAACCGGATGTTGTTGTTGGAACTGGTGGTTATGTATCTAGTGCCGTTTTGTTTGCGGCGGCGCGACTACATATTCCGACGGTGATCAATGAACAAAATAGTGTAGCTGGGATCACCAATCGCTTTTTAGGTCGTTATGTGGATCGAATTTCGATTGCTTTTCCCGAAGTGGCGGAACAATTTCCTAAGGCCAAGGTGGTGTTGACTGGTAATCCGCGGGCACAACAAGTTGCGGGGATTAAGCCAAATCAGCGCTTAACTGATTTTAAGTTGCAACCAACGATACCAACACTTTTAATTTTTGGCGGTAGTCGTGGTGCGGAACGGATCAACGCTGCATTTTTAGAAGCTTTGCCGGAGTTGAATCAAAAAGATTATCAAGTGTTATTTGTCTCTGGACGCGTACATTATGCTAAAATTCAGAAAGCACTTGCTGAGCAGACGGTGGCAGCTAACGTGGCTGTTGTACCTTACATCAATGATATGCAGACAGTTTTACCTGATATTGCGGTGATCTTGGGTCGTGCTGGGGCGACTTCGCTAGCAGAAATCACAGCCTTGGGGATTCCCTCAATCCTGGTACCTAGTCCATACGTAACTAATGACCACCAGACTAAAAATGCGCAAAGCTTGGTTTCACATCAAGCTGCGGAGATGATCACCGAAAACGAATTGACTGGGACTTCGTTACTTAAAGTCACTGACCACTTGATGCAGGATCAAAGCTTGCGTCAAGCAATGGGCGAGCAAGCCCGGCAGTTAGGTGTTCCTGATGCTGCTGATCGATTTATTAAGGTTATGCAGGATTTGATCCATTAATATACTTATACGGTTGGCAATGCTGTTTAAATGGGCAGCTATTGCTAGTGATAAAAATAGTGAGGAGGTGTGCGGATGGCGAAAAAAAAGCTTAAGCGGTCAAAAAAAGCGACTTCGGCAGAAGATCCGGCGTCCGCGCTGACCCCTTGGGAAGCTTACCAGCAACAACAGCAACAATCACAGAAAAAGCAAAAGGCACGATCAAAACCGACGATTGAACATAAACTACCACGTTTACGTGAATTGCGGCATAAACATTTAGTTCGCCGCTTAGCGTTATTACTTACTGTTTTAGTTATGATTTTAGTGGTTGCCGGCTATTTTGTTTCTCCCTTAAGTCAAATCAATTTGATCAGTGTTAGCAGCAATCAACAAAGTCCGTTAAGCGAACAAACGGTGATCGATGCTAGTGGGATTCAAACTAAAGATTCTGTGGTAGACGTGTTGTTACACCGGCATTCAATTGCTAAAAAGATGACGACCCGGGAACCCAAGATCAAATCGGCTACGATCTCGATTCGACATTTACGTAATGTTGAGCTCAAGATCAAGACTTATAAAACAGTTGGTTTAATGGTGCGCGGCTCTCGGTACTACCCAATTTTGGAAAACGGGATGATCGCCAAGGATAGTACAGCCCAACCAACTAGTAATCATTCGGTTTATAGCCACTTTAAGTCTGGTAAAAAATTACAATTGATGATCAAGCAGTATAATAAATTACCAGCAACAGTTCGTAATAGTATTTCTGAAATTCGGTTTACACCGACTAAATTGAATCCAGAACGGATACATTTATATATGAATGATGGTAATCAGGTTTACGCAACAATCTCAACATTTGCAAAAAAAATGCAATATTATCCAAGTATTGCTAAAGAAATGCAAAAAAAAGGGACGGTTAATTTAGAAGTTGGGGCCTACTCTTACCCATTTTAAGCTTAAAATTTCTTGAAGTTATGTGAAAACGTGTTAAACCGTAATGATAAGGCTTTTAAAACCAACTTTGAGTGTGTTAAAATCTAGGCATATAGTATATTTAAAAAATTAAACTGAAAATTGTTTCAAGGAGGTTCCACCGCTTATGGGAAACACAGGCATATACGTTGGGCTTGATATTGGAACCACCTCAATAAAGGTTATTGTCGCGGAATACGTTAAAGGACAAATGAATGTTATTGGAGTGGGTAGCGAGCGTTCCGAAGGCTTGAGCCGCGGTGTTGTTGTTGACATCGACAAGGCAGTCGCTGCGATCCAAAATGCAGTTCGTCAAGCTGAACAACGTGCTGAGATTGAGATCCATGAAGTAACTGCAGGAATTCCAGCTAATCTGCTCGAAATTGAGCCATGTCAAGGGATGATTGCAGTTGCTGATGAGTCCAAAGAAATTAATGACAGTGATGTTAGGAACGTAGCTGCAGCAGCTTTAGTACGTAACTTACCACCGGAACGTGAAATTCTGACAATCATTCCTGATGAATTTATCGTTGACGGTTTTGATGGTATCAAAGATCCACGCGGAATGATTGGTGTTCGTTTGGAGATGCATGGTATTTTACTGACAGCACCAAAAACGGTCATTCATAATATGCAAAAATGTATCGAACGTGCTGGTCTCGTTTTAAATGAATTAGTTGTTAATCCATTGAGCTTAGGTAAATTAGCCTTAGCCGATGGTGAACAAGATTTTGGGACTGTCTTGATCGATCTCGGTGGTGGTCAGAGCACTGCTGCTGTTATCCATGATCATAAATTAAAATATACTTATGTGGACCAAGAAGGCGGCGACTATATCACAAAAGATATTTCCGTTGTGTTAAATACATCCTTTGACAGTGCTGAAAAAGTAAAACGTGATTATGGTTATGCTGATTCGTTACAAGCATCTTCAGAAGAAGATTTTCCAGTTGAGGTCGTGGGCAAGGATGCGCCAATTACAGTTAATGAGAAATACCTTGCCGAAATTATTGAAGCTCGATTGACGCAAATCTTCGAAAAAATGAATCAAGCTTTACGTAAAGTTGGTGCGTTGGATCTACCTGGCGGCATTGTAATGACTGGTGGTGTCACGGCTTTACCAGGAATCGTTGAATTAGCTAGTGACATCTTTGATCATAATGTCAAGCTATATATTCCTGATGAGATGGGATTGCGCCATCCTTCTTTTGCCCAAGCATTAAGTTTGATCAGCTATACGGCTAATTTAAGTGAGATCGATTTAATCGTTCAAAGTACGCTTAAAGGTACAAATACAACAAAAGGTAACTATACTTCGAGAAAAGTTGTTAAAACTGATAGTGAGCAATTCCGACCCGCAAACAATCAGACCACAACCCAAAATGAAGCGTCGGAACCAAAGAAAGAGCGTTTCGCCAGCATCAAGAAGTTTATTAGTAATTTCTTTGAATAATGGCACTATCAGATTATTAGGAGGATACAAGTTATGGAATTTTCTTTAGACTCAACACAAAACACTGGGGCTGTTATCAAAGTGATCGGTGTCGGTGGTGCTGGCGGTAACGCCGTTAATCGAATGATTGCCGAAGATGTAAAAGGGGTCGAATTTATCACTGCCAACACTGATGTGCAGGCTTTAGATAACTCAGATGCAGAGACCAAGATCCAATTAGGGGCCAAATTGACCCGTGGTTTAGGTGCTGGTGCAACACCAGAAATCGGTCAAAAAGCGGCTGAAGAAAGTGAAGAAGCGATCGCTGAAGCACTTAAAGGTGCGGATATGATCTTTGTTACTGCTGGAATGGGTGGCGGTACTGGTACTGGTGCTGCACCAATCATTGCTAAAACGGCTAAAGACTTAGGTGCTTTAACGGTTGGTGTTGTGACCCGACCATTTAGTTTCGAAGGGCCTAGACGTGCTAAAAATGCTGCTGAAGGTATCTCAGAAATGAAACAGCATGTAGACACACTAGTTATTATTTCTAACAATCGTTTGTTAGAAGTCGTCGATAAGAAGACGCCAATGCTAGAGGCTTTCCAAGAAGCTGATAATGTTTTACGTCAAGGGGTACAAGGTATCTCTGACTTGATCACTTCACCTGGTTATGTCAACTTGGATTTTGCTGATGTTAAAACAGTAATGCAAAATCAAGGTTCAGCATTGATGGGTATCGGTTCCGCTACTGGTGAAAATCGTACCGGTGAAGCAACCAAAAAAGCAATTTCGTCACCATTATTAGAAACTTCGATCGATGGTGCCGAACAAGTCTTACTAAATATTACCGGTGGCCCTGATTTGTCCTTGTTTGAAGCACAAGATGCATCGGACATTGTTTCACAAGCTGCAACCAGCGATGTTAATATTATCTTTGGGACTTCGATCAATGAGAGCCTAGGTGATGAAGTGGTTGTGACAGTTATTGCAACTGGGATCGATGATGATAAAAAGACACAGCCAGCACGGCGTAATTTAAATTCACAAACAAATGCTGGTCGTGCCAATGCTGGTCGTAATTTTGATACGCAGCGGGCTAACGAGTCAGAAGCAAACTCTGCAGCCCCAAGTACACCACGGACTGCAGGCAATAAGCAACGTAATGATGATCCATTTGGCAATTGGGATATTCGGCAAGAACCAAGTCAGCGTAAAAATCCCGAAAATAATGATAATTTTACCAAGACAGAAAAACCTGATTTTGATATTTTCCGGCGAACGGATACAGATAACAGCGACGACAATGATGGCGGCCTAGATAAGCCACCATTCTTCCGGCGCCGGCGTAACTAATTTTTAAATGAAATGGGGGCGGCGCAATGACAATTGCAGAAAATGTGCAACACGTTCAGCAAACAATTGCGGCCGCACGCGCTGAAGCAGGGCGGACTGATACGGTGACTTTAGTTGCAGTAACTAAGTACCACACGATTGCGGAAGCTCAAGCAGTGGCTGCGACTGGCTTAGTTGATTTGGCAGAGAATCGGCCAGATGGTTTGGCAGAAAAGCAGGCTGCTTTGACCGCACCAGAACTCAAGTGGCATTTCATCGGTAACTTACAAAAACGCAAGGTCAAGCAAGTGATCAATAAAATCGCCTACTTACATTCACTTGATCGTTTAAGCCTAGCTGAAGAGATTGAAAAGCGTGCTGAACGGCCGATTGATTGTTTTATCGAAGTAAACGTGTCTGGTGAGGCTTCTAAGTCGGGAATCACCTTAGCTGAGGTTGAACCCTTTATTAAGTCATTAGCAGATTTTAAAAAGATCCGCGTGATCGGGTTGATGACCATGGCGCCAATCGATGCGGATGAGGCGACTCTACATGTGTTATTCAAAAAGTTGCGATTAAAGCGAGATGCAGTTGCTCAGTTGAATTTGGCTTATGCACCTTGTCATGAACTTAGTATGGGCATGTCGCGTGATTATCGCATTGCGGTATTAGAAGGCGCTACTTTTGTTCGTGTCGGGACTGCCTTGTTTCAATAAAGCAGTTGACAACTAGAGAGAAAACCTTACTGAGGTAACAATTATCTTCATGAAGTCAAAGGGAGGTCAGAAAATGGCATTTGGTAAATTGAATTTGAGCAAGTTTTTTGGCATGAGCGATGATGACGATGAATTTTACACAGAGCCGGTCTCACAAGAGAAAAAGGTAAGTGAACCCCAGCCATCGCGGCCAACAAGCTCAGTTAAAGCACCACAGTATCGTGCATCAACAACGGCAAATAGTCAGAAGGTGGTTTCAATGAATGCTGCGCCAACTAAAGCCAGTAAAATCGTTATTTTTGAACCACGGCTCTATTCTGATGTGAAAGAAGCTGCTTCACATTTGTTAAATAGTCGAGCAGTCGTTTTAAGTTTTAATCGGATTGATCAAGCCCAGGCTAAGCGGATCGTTGATTTCTTGACTGGTACTGTTTTTGCAATCAATGGTGATATTGAACGCATCGGGGATGATATTTTCCTGTGTACACCCGCTAACTTTGAAATTGATGGTAACCTTTCGGATATCTTACGCCAGGATGGCTTAGGATAAATTAGTTCCAGTACAGTTGGTAAGCGGGTAGCTATTAGGACACACCGCTAGCATGGATATTGGTTATCTTGATGGCTGCACTTATGTTTGCCAAAAATATGGTAGGCCCAAGTCGTATTGAAACGATTTGAGTTAAGGAAACGCAGTTGCTGATTTTGCACCTACGCACCTTAAAATCACCACAAGATTATGTACGCTAAAGGAGGTTATGCGGTGCTCGCTTTTGTCGGTATTATTTTCAGCATTTTAAGTCGTTTGATTGACGTTTATATGTTTATTATTGTGATTTACGTGTTGATGTCGTGGTTCCCTAATGCCTATCAGACCAAACTTGGTCAATGGTTGGGTCGAATCAGTGAACCTTATTTAAATATTTTTTATCGTATCATTCCGCCAATTGCTGGATTAAGTTTTGCACCCTTGGTGGCATTACTAGTCTTAAGTATGGCACAGTACGGGCTGGGTGCTTTGTACAATATAATTGTTTTTTAAATTGACTTAGATTCAAAATAAGGAGGATAGTAAGTATGGACGCGAATATTTACCAACATTTTCGGAAAGCGGAAGCCCCGTTTATCGATCAGGTGGCCGGTTGGCTGCAGGAAGTTAGTGATCAGTATCGCCCATATTTAACCGACTTTTTGGATCCACGGCAACAATATATTGTTGAAGCAATTGTTGGTGAAAAGGGTGAACAGCATTATCAGTTTGATGGCGGGTATCTCGCTGCTGAACGTAAACGGGCGCTGATTTATCCTGAATATTTTGTACCAACCCAAGAAGATTTTGATATTCAATTATTTGAGATCCACTATCCCACTAAATTTGCGACGTTATCCCATGGTAAAGTTCTGGGCACACTGGTTAACGCAGGGATCAAACGTGAAGTGTTTGGTGATATCATGACCGACGGTGACCGTTGGCAATTTTTTGTAACGGCAAGTATGGCTGATTATATTCAAACCCAAATCACACAGATTGGTCGAATTGGTGTCCGTTTGGAACCTAAAGATTATACTGAATTATTAGTGCCAAAGGATGCTTGGAGTCTTGAACATACGACAGCGAGCTCACTGCGGATCGATGGCTTGATTTCTGCTGTGTATAATATTTCACGGCAACGTTCGAAAGAATTAGTGGAAAATGGTAAAATAAAATTGAACTGGCAAGTTTTCGAGCGGCCCGATTTTGAATTAGGTTTACGCGATATCATCTCTGTGCGCGGTTTCGGCCGAATACAGTTACGTGAGATCGAAGGCAAGTCCAAGAAAGACAAGTACCGCTTGTTACTTGGTGTTTTAAGAAAATAGTTTTTTGGAGGGATTCATATGGCATTAACCCCGTTGGATATTCATAACAAGGAATTTAACGTTAAAATGCGTGGTTACGATCAAGATCAGGTCAACGATTTTCTTGATCAAATTATTAAGGATTATGAAGCGGTTTTAAAGCAAAAAGATGATCTGCAAACTGCTTTGAAGGCAAGCGAAGAAAAAGTCACTTACTTTAATCAATTGAAGGATGCACTTAATCAGTCGATCATCGTGGCGCAAGAAGCAGCTGATAAAGTTAAGACGAATGCGCAAAAAGAAGCCGAGATCATTAGTCAAGAAGCACAGAAGAATACGCAAAATCTGTTAAATGAAGCGACTGATAAGTCCAACCGGATTTTGGCCGACGCCTCACAAAAGGCTAAACAAATTACGATTGAAACTGAAGACTTGAAGAAACAAACTCGTGTCTTCCGTCAACGGCTACAAGTAATGTTGGAATCACAATTAGAAATTGTGCGTAGTAAGGATTGGGATGAATTGTTGGCTCATGATGATGGCGCACAAGATGAAGCGATTCAACAAATCTTGCAACAACGGCTTGACAATACGGAAGCAAGTGGCGTAAACTCAAATCAATCAGAAGCTGCACCAGCAAATAGTCAAGTAAGTGCTGAAGCGGCAGCCGATACTGCAGCAGCGCAAGTTGAGAGTGAAGCACCAGGGGAGACGATGATTATTTTCCCTGATAATACAAGCGAGGCTGCTGGTATTGGTGATCAACCAGCAATTGAACCTGATTCACAAAATTCCGATAAATAAATCACAAAGAACAGTAAGCTGATCGTTATCACAACAGCGAGTCAACAGTTGGTGGGAGGTTGACAGTGCGCTAACGAGCAGTGGATCATCTTTGATTTGATGCAACAGTGAATAATGAGTAAGTGTTGCCGGCTTTGTAGTCGTTATAACTACAGTTGAGGGAGTGCCTGAGGTGCTCTAAATCTGGGTGGTAACACGACGACTTCGTCCCAATTAGGGATGGAGTCTTTTTTTATTTGTATCAGGAATGCTGTGTGATAGCTGATAAAAATGTAACTTAAATAAGGGAGAGATGTTGATGCGTGTTAAAGACACTTTAAACTTAGGTAAAACTAAGTTCCCAATGCGCGGTAATTTGCCTGTTCGTGAAGCTGAATGGCAAAAAGCATGGGAAGAAAATAACTTATACCAACAACGCCAAAAATTAAATGAGGGTAAGCCAACTTTTGTCTTGCACGATGGCCCTCCATACGCTAATGGGAATATCCATATCGGTCATGCGTTGAACAAGATCAGTAAAGATATTATTGTGCGTTTCAAGTCTATGTCCGGCTTCCGTGCCCCATATGTTCCCGGTTGGGATACTCATGGTTTACCAATTGAGCAACAGTTGACTAAGCAAGGCTATGATCGCAAAAAAATGTCAATTTCAGAATTCCGTGCCCTTTGTCATAAATATGCATTAGAACAAGTTGACAAACAACGTACTGATTTTAAACGCTTAGGTGTTTCTGCAGATTGGGATCGTCCTTACTTAACTTTAGCACCAGAATTTGAAGCACATGAAGTCCGTGTTTTTGGTGAAATGGCTAAAAAAGGTTATATTTATCGTGGGAACAAGCCAATCCACTGGTCACCATCTTCTGAGTCAGCTTTAGCCGAAGCAGAACTTGAATATAAGGATATTGAATCACCATCCGCTTATTATGGTGAACAAGTCAAAGATGGTAAAGGTATCCTAGATACTGATACTTACTTTGTTGTTTGGACGACTACACCATGGACCATTCCAGCCAGTGAAGGGATCGTCGTTGAAGCCGAATACGATTATTCCGTTGTGCAACCAGCTGGCGAAGATCGTAAATTCGTAGTGGCTTCTGAATTGATCAATACTTTGGCCGAAAAAGCTGGCTGGCAAGATGTTAAGGTGCTGAAGACACTTAAAGGTCAAGATATGGAATATATGACGGCTCAACATCCGTTCTACCAAGAACGAGAATTATTAGTGATGTTAGGTGATTACGTCACGCTTGATTCAGGTACTGGTTTAGTCCATACTGCACCTGGTTTAGGTGACGATGACTTTAAAGTTGGTAAAAAATACGGCTTGGATATTCTATCACCAGTGGATGATCAAGGTCGTTTAACTGATGAGGCGCCTGGCTTCGAAGGTTTGTTCTACGAGGATGCCAATAAATTATCCATCAAAAAAGTCGAAGATGCTGGCTTGATGTTGAAGCAGGAACCATATCTGCATAGTTACCCAATGGATTGGCGGACAAAGAAACCAGTTATTTTCCGGTCAACACCACAATGGTTTGCGTCAGTTGATGCTTTCCGTGATCAAATTTTGGCCGCTATTGAAAAAGTTTCCTTTACACCAGATTGGGGTAAGACTCGGCTTTACAATATGATTCGTGATCGTGGCGATTGGGTTATCTCTCGTCAGCGGGTCTGGGGTGTGCCATTACCAATTTTCTACGGTGAAGATGGTGAAGCCATCATTACACCAGAAACGATTGATCATGTCGCTGATTTGTTTGCCAAACATGGTTCCAGTGTTTGGTTTGATCGTGAAGCTAAGGACTTATTGCCAGAAGGTTTCACTAGTGAACATTCACCAAATGGTCAGTTTACTAAAGAAACAGATATCATGGATGTCTGGTTTGATTCCGGTTCATCTCATCAAGGTGTTTTAGCTGAACGTGATTACCTAACTTATCCAGCTGACCTTTATCTAGAAGGTTCTGATCAATATCGTGGTTGGTTCAACTCTAGTTTGATCACTAGTGTAGCGGTTTCTGGTGAAGCACCATACAAACAGATCTTATCCCAAGGTTTCACAATGGATAAAGATGGTCATAAGATGAGTAAGTCATTGGGCAATACGATTGCACCAAGTAAGATCATCAAGCAAATGGGCGCTGAGATTCTGCGCTTGTGGGTCGCAACGGTTGATTCTTCTGCTGATGTGCGGGTTTCAATGGAAGGCTTCAAGCAAGTTTCTGATAGCTATCGTAAGATCCGTAATACCTTACGCTTCTTGTTAGCTAATACAACTGACTTTGATCCCGCAACGGATGCACTTGATTATAGTGAACTACAGTCAGTGGATAAATATTTAATGATTCGCTTGAATCAAGTCAAAGCAGCATCCTTAGCAGCTTATAATAAATATGATTTTGCAACGGTTTATAAACAGATCAGTAACTTCATTACTGTTGATCTGTCGGCTTTCTATTTAGACTTTGCTAAGGATATTGTTTATATTGAAGCAGCTGATGATCCAAAACGGCGGGCAATGCAGACTGTGATGTACAATGTTTTAGTTGATTTGACTAAATTATTGACACCAATTTTACCGCATACCACTGAAGAAGTTTGGGGCTTCTTACACGAACCAGAAGATTACGTGCAATTAGCTGAAATGCCGGTAGTCGATCATTTTGCTGACGAAGCTGAATTACAGGAATTATGGACCAACTTTATGGATCTGCGTTCTGATGTTTTGAAGGCATTAGAAGAAGCGCGGGACGCTAAAGTGATCGGTAAGTCCTTGGAAGCTAAAGTGACTTTGTATCCTAACGAAACAGTTAAAACGTTGTTAAATGCGTTGGATGCTAATGTGATGCAGATCCTGATCGTTTCTGATCTTGAAGTAGCAGACGCAGCTAGCGCACCAGCTGATGCCGCTGACTTTGGTGACGTTAAAGTTGTTGTTGAACATGCTGCCGGTGAAGTCTGCCCACGCTGTCGGATGACACGGACCGATGTCGGCGTTGATCCTAAACTTCCTGCTTTCTGTGGCCGCTGTGCTAAAATTGTTGAAGAACATTTCCCTGAAGCAGTGACTGAAGGATTTGAAGATTAATCTTAAAAGAGTCAATGACTATTTTAGTCGTTGACTCTTTTTCTGACTAAAAATAAGTAGCTGCGTAGTTTTTTTTTCTCATCTGTGCTACACTAGATTTTAATTTCAATAATGAACCGTGTTGTGATGCGCAAGATTAGTAGGTATCAGAAGTGCGGTATAAAATTATTCATGATTGTGTTGTGTTACATTTTTGTGGTAGCTATTCATGATTGTGAGGTAGAGGTGGAATGGTAATGGACGTCACATTGATAAAAGTACACGGATCAGAGAATGACTTTTTTATTCTTGATCAAACAAAATTAGCCCATCGTTTAAGTGAGGCTGAACTAAAACAGGCCACGCAACAGGTGACTGATCGTAAATCTGGCTTAGCCGGTGGTGCCGATGGCGTTTTGTACGTTGACGACTCCAGTCATCCGCAAGTCAGTGGTAAAATGCGGGTCATCAATGCTGACGGAAGTGAAGCTTCAATGTGTGGTAATGGGATTCGTACTGTAGCACGCTATCTTTCTGAACAGAAACAGCAAACTGATTTTAAAATCGAAACGATGTATGCTGATCTTAATGTAAAGCAAGCCGCTGATCTCGCACCAGAAGTTAAGACTTTTCAAGCTGAGATCTCACCGGTTAGTTTTCAAGCAACTGACTTGGGTATGCACGTGGCTGATTTAACTGAACTACATCATGTTAAGCTGCCCGCATTATCGAAGTCATTGTTCTTTACCGCGGTGGCGGTACCGAATCCACATTTGATCAGTTTTGTTGATCATGCCACGTTATTAGGACCAGAATTAGGCCGTATTGCCGGTTACTTAAATGACGGCCAAAATCCTTATTTCCCTGATGGCGTTAATGTTAGTTTTGTTGAAGTGCTGGGACAAAATCATATCTTTGTACGCACGTTTGAACGTGGGGTTGGCTTTACGAATGCGTGTGGTACCGGTATGTCAGCGGCTAGTTTGATCTATGTTTTAGAGCAGGGTGGCGATTTCGAACAATTGATTACCGTACGCAATCCTGGTGGTATGGTCAAAACTTTAGTTCACCAGACAGATACTGGTTATTGGATGGAATTGATCGGTAATGCCACTTTTGTTGGTACCGCAACGCTTAGTCTTGATGACTTATTGGCCGGCAATTTTAGTCAAACTAAATTCAAGGTCAGTGGTGAACAACCAGCTTATCAAGCATTTGTTAACAATTTAAAATAAAGATAGGCTTGTCGTTATTTTATTAGCGACAAGCCTATCTTTATGACTAAATAAGAATGAGGAATTAATATGGCAACTGAAGTCAAACAAGCTTCTTTTCAAACGGATCCGAATGTTCAAAAAAATCGTTGGTGGATCTTAGTCGCAGTCGGTCTATTCACGTTTATGTCAACCTTAGATGGTAGCATCGTTAATATCGCTTTACCAGTGATGAGTCGTGATTTTCATATTCCAATGAATCAAGCGGAGTGGGTCGTTTCAATTTACTTGATCGTTGTTTGTGCACTATTATTGTTATTTGGTAAGTTAGGTGATGCCTTTGGTAAAATCCGTATTTTTCGCTTAGGCACGTTTTTCTTTGTATTGGGCTCACTATTATGCGGGTTTAATCAAAGCTTAACGTTTTTATTGTTGGCACGTAGCTTGCAAGCCTTTGGTGCTAGTATGACGATGAGTACAAATAATGGGATCATCACCGAAATTTTTCCTATACAGGAGCGAGGTAAAGCGTTAGGCTTCATCGGCTCGTTTGTCTCTTTAGGTTCGATCGCTGGGCCGGGTATTGGCGGTTTGATCTTAGCGGTATTGCCGTGGGGCTACATTTTCTGGCTGAATGTACCAATCGGTATTTTGACTATGATTCTAGGTCATAAAATTTTGCCGCATGATTTGTTAGCCAATCGTAAACCAATTGATTTCGGTGGCTTTATGCTATTCATGATCACAATTGTGAGTCTATTTGTCGGCGTTTTTCTAGGCCAACAAATTGGGTTTACTCAGCCAATCATTTTAGGTTTATTCTTATTGGCTATATTGATGTTTAGTGCCTTTCTTTGGTATGAACAACGCCAAAAAGAACCGTTGATCGCATTTAAATTATTCCGTAATTCTGCGTTTACATTAAGTTTGATCGCTGGTTTTCTGATTTTTGTGACCAACTTTTTCTTCAACGTGATCTCGCCGTTTTATTTAGAAAATGCGCGGGCAATTTCACCGACGATTGCTGGTTATATTCTAATGATGTTTCCGATTGTTCAGGTGATTGCATCACCACTGGCTGGTAGTATCTCTGATCGGATCGGACCAGAATTATTGACGTTTATTGGTTTGGTTTTAATTTCCCTAAGTCAGATTGGTTATTTATTAACTGATTTAAGTACGCCACTTTGGCTATTTATGGCTTTTGTCGGCTTAGTTGGGCTCGGCAATGGGATTTTTCAAGCACCGAATAATACAATGGTGATGAGTTCGGTTACTGCTAAAGATCTAGGCATTGCTGGTGGGATCAACGCACTAGCACGTAATTTAGGGATGGTTTTTGGTATTTCCATTGCAACAACAGTGTTGTATGGGGCAATGAGTCATAACTATGGTCAACATGTGACAACCTATTTAGCGAAGCGACCAGATGTGTTTATTTACGGGATGCATGCTTCCTTTGCGGTGGCACTGGTTATTTGTTTAATTGCGACGATGCTGACAGGGGTTCGTTTATTACGTAAACGCCGTTAATAAAAAGCGCTAGACCGTTAATTCTGGTCTGGCGCTTTTGCATTGCTATTTATTATGGCCCTGGGTTAGAGCTAATAATTGATCACGGAGATTATTTTCCATATGACTCAGTTCTAATTCGGCACTTTGACGTTTTTCGCGGCCTTCTTGTTGGATCTTCAAAGTTTCCTGCAAAGTTTCAACGAGATCACTTTGCGTTTTCTGTAGCGTTTCAATATCGACGACACCACGTTCGTTTTCCTTAGCCGTTTCAATGGAGGAGATTTTCAGCATTTCACTGTTTTTCTTCAATAGGTCATTAGTGGTTTCGGACACTTGACGCTGTGCCGTGACTGCTTCTTTTTGGCGTAGCAAGGTGAGGGCGATTGCCACTTGATTTTTCCATAGTGGAATTGCAGTGTTGATCGATGCCTGAATTTTTTCAGCTAAAACCTGATTGGTATTTTGAATCAGCCGTATTTGCGGGGCTTGTTGGATCGTGATCTCACGAGCTAATTTAAGGTCATAAACGCGTTTGTCTAGCCGCTCCTCAAATTGGTTCAAATCGTTAACGGTTTGTAGATCCATTTGGCTGCCGCTAGCTTGCGCTTTTTGATTAGCTTCAGGAATTAATTTGGTTTGTAATTCGGTGCGTTTTAGTTCGCCAGCGGCAATAAAAATATTCAAGGCGTCGAAGTAGTCCTTATTTTTTTGATAAAGTTGTTCCAGTAGCCGGTTGTCGTTGAGTAAGTTATTTTTTTCTTTATCTAATTTAACGGCAATCGTATCGATCTGGGCACCAATTTTTTGGTATTTAGCCTGGATCTCATAGATCGATTTGCGCACTTTGCCAAACATGCGTTTAAAGAAATTACTGTCGCCAGCTTGTAAGTCTTCGGGACTAGCTTCGTTTAAGCGAAACATCAACCCGGAAAGGGCATCGCCGATCGCACCCGTATCTTGGCTCTGTACTTTACTTAACATACCTTGTGAAAATTCACTAAGTTTAGTTTGCGCTTGAGCACCATAAGTCATCACTGATTGCGTATCACTGACATCGATTTGTTGGGCCAACTTTTCTGCATCGGCTCGTTGCTCGGGATTTAGCCGATCAATCATCTGCTCAGGCTGTCCTGTCTGAGTCACTTGCTGATCATTGACGACTGGGGCATTAGGGGTGCTAAAAGGATCTTTTAAGAGATCATCTAAAACTGCGTTATCAGGGGTAACATCTTTTTTTTCGTTATTGCTCATCGTTATTGGACTCCTTTGCTGCCGTTTGGGATTTTTTAAGTGCTGCTTGTGCCAAGGTCATGTCGACATCGATATCACTTAAGTCATCAGCAACTAAGGCCTCATAATCGTCACGGAATTGCTGGGCTAGATCACTAATGACCGTCGCACTTTTATCCAGTACGGTGTAGGTATCTTTATCTTTAACTTCGTGCTTATTGATTGCGATATGCTTTTTCGTTAAATCGACCATTGTGGGTAAATGCCGGTATAAAAAGTCACTGGCAGCGTGTAACTTTTGTGGTTCGGCAACGATCGTTTTAAAAATTGCTCGACTGACTTTAACTGGTTCCGAATGTAACTCGATTGCACGTAATTTAGGTACGCTTTGCATATTCTGATTTAATTGATCGATTTGATCTTTGGCGGTACTCATGGTTTCGCGGAAAAACTGAATGTCTTCGTCGGACATACCTGCTTTACGATAGTGCGTCAACATGGTCTGATCAACATTTTTTAAATTTTTCGCCGCTTGTGGTTGCCGTTGTTGCCACCAGAAAATAATTCCCGTGACGATCACAGCACCACCAAGTGCCAAAGTATTGTTAAAATTACCATTCATGCAGCCATCAAAAACTAAACGGAACGCGTAGAAGCTGGCAATAAAAATAATCGCATTGATCAGCCAGCTACGGCGCTTAGAAATTCTTTTTTGCATTATTGTCAACTCCATTCCTTAACGATCTATTGTAGCTTCATTTTACCACAGACAAATTACGAGCAGCTAAGTCTAAAGATTGATTTTCTGCTAAATCGAACTACTGATTCTTACAAATGTATTTGAATTTCTAAATTATTACCGGTATCATGAAAATATCAATGCAAAAGTATTGCGGAAAGATGAAGGAATGACCATGGAATTTGCGGAAAAGCGATTGACGAATCAGCGCTTGTATCATGGTGCGGTGATTGATTTAGATTTAGAGACCGTTGCACTACCTAATGGTAAAACGGCTAAACGTGAGATCGTACGTCACCCTGGTGCAGCGGCAATTATGGCGTTGACTGCCGATCAGCGGATGATTTTTGTTGAGCAGTGGCGAGAACCATTACAACAGGTTACGTTAGAAGTGCCAGCTGGCAAAATTGATGCGCGGGATGTAGATGCTGAAGCAGCAGCTTGGCGTGAATTAAATGAGGAAGCTGGTTATACAGCAGATAAATTAACCTTACAGGCCCGATTTTATTCATCGCCTGGTTTTGCTGATGAGCGCATGTCACTTTATCTAGCAACTGATATTCGGTCGGTGACCACGCGTTTGGCCTTAGATGATGATGAGTTTTTACGATTGCATTTGTTAACTTTGGCACAGGCCCAAGAACAGATCGAAGCTGGGGTGATCTGCGATGCTAAAACTTTGATTGCCGTCCAATATTGGCAAGCAATGAGTTGACTCATTGCTCAACAATCGTAACAGTCGCGGCAGGTTATCTGGCACGGGTTGGTGGCTGTTCAGTTATCCTCGTTTTGAAGTAAAGGATCGTGATTAAATGTCAAATGAAGAAAAACCACTAAGTCGGGCAGCGTACCGTAAGCAACAGGAACAACACGAGCAGCAGACGGAACCAGCTAAAGAACCGCCATTACGGCGCGAAGATAAGCGGCGGGGCAATAAACGGTCACATACTAGCAGTGATTTGGATGAACCCGCGGCTAGTCCCAAGCTTAAAAAACGTTTAAATTGGGCGATTGGAATCGTTGCTGTGTTGATCGTCTTGGTTTATCTGGTTTTATTTTTTGTCTAGATTAACCATGAATGTCGTTTTTTATCCTAACTGGTGATCGTGATAAGAAAAACGACAGGTGATAGAAGTAATATTAATATATAAGGAGTGTTTTGATTTGAAAATCGGTATTGTCGGCGCTATGGAAGAAGAAATTCGTTTATTACAGGAAAAGATGAGCAATTTAACCCAAGAAAAAATTGCTGGAGTAGATTTTTATCAAGGAACGATCAGTGGTCAAACCGTTATTTTAGTTCGTTCAGGGATTGGTAAGGTCCAAGCAGGGATGACAACTGGTTTATTGCTATCCCGTTATACACCTGACGTCGTACTAAATACAGGCTCAGCTGGTGGCATTGGTAGTGGCTTAAAAATTGGTGACGTTGTGGTTTCCAGTGAAGTTGCTTACCATGATGTTGATGCGACTGCCTTTGGTTATGCGTTAGGCCAATTACCGCAGCAACCAGCACGCTTTAAAGCGGATGCTAACTGGGTTGCACGGGTGCAGCGGGCTTCGGCGGCGGTTAATTTAGCTTCACGGACAGGCTTAATCGTTTCTGGCGATCAATTTATTTCTAGTCATGCAGCTAGTGCTAAAATCTTAGCCAACTTTCCCGATGCCTTGGCCAGTGAAATGGAAGGCGCTGCAATTGGTCAAGTAGCTGCTCAATTTAAGGTCCCGTTTGTTGTGATTCGTGCCATGAGTGATGTTGGCGATGAAGACGCTGGTGTGATCTTCGATGATTTTGTGGTTGAAGCTGGTCAACATTCAGCAGCCATGATTTTAGCGTTATTAGCTGACTTAGCATAGCTAAACGGTTGCTTGACTTGTAAACTGTGCTAAACTATTATTGCTTACTTTTTACAAGGGGAGAACAAATAATGACACATACCTATTTAGATAATGCAGCGACAACACCAATGGATCCGGCGGTTATTGCGGTGATGACGGAGCAAATGCAGCAGAACTTCGGTAATGCTTCAAACATCCACTATTTTGGCCGGCAAGCGCGGCAAGTGCTTGATGCCAGTCGCAAAACACTGGCTCAAAGTATCAATGCTAAGGAAGCGGAGATCGTTTTTACTAGTGGCGGTACTGAAGGGGACAATACCGCGATCATGCAGACGGCATTGCAACGACAGAAACTAGGACGGCATATTATCACCACGGCCATTGAGCATGAAGCAGTCTTAAAGCCATTACATTTTTTGGAAACACAAGGCTTTGAAGTAACTTATTTACCTGTTGATGAGCGCGGTCTGATTTCATTAGCCGATTTTAAAGCAGCTTTGCGTGACGATACGATTTTGGTCTCGATCATGATGGGCAATAATGAAGTTGGTAGTCACATGCCAATTCATGAAATTGGTGAATTATTGAAGGACCACCAAGCTTGGTTCCATACAGATGCGGTGCAGGCTTACGGTTTGTTGGATATTGATGTCCAGCGTGATCATATTGATTTATTATCAGTTTCTGCGCATAAGCTGAATGGACCTAAATTTTTAGGTTTCCTCTATCGGCGTCAGGGAATTAATTTTCCCAGCTTTATCAAAGGCGGCGATCAAGAAGATAAGCGGCGGGCAGGAACAGAAAATATTCCCGCAATTGCTGGTTTCGCTAAAGCGGTCGAATTAGATACGCCAGCAGAAAAAGCCGCACGGCAGCAGAAATATGCTGGCTTTAAGCATCAGTTATTGGCTGGGTTAACGGCTAATGGGATTGACTTTGCGGTCAATGGTGAGCTGAATCCAGATAATTTACAACATGTTTTGAATATTTGGATCAAAGGAATTTCCACCTATGTCTTACAAATGAATCTCGATCTGGCTGGTTTTGCGATTTCTGGCGGCTCAGCATGTACTGCGGGCAGCTTAGAGCCCTCACATGTATTGACGGCCATGTATGGTAAAGATAGTCCGCGGATCGAGGAGTCGATTCGGATCAGTTTTGGTAAAGATAATACGGCTGCAGAGATTGATAATTTTGTGGCAGCTTTGACAAAAATCGTACAACGAGTTAAAAAGACAGTCAAAATTTAAACAGTAGAGCCATGTTTCTTGCGGCATGATTTTAGCTACAAGAATGGACATCGACCATAACATCGGAAATTTCTGGTACAAAAATTATCCACGATTGTGGAGTAGAGGAGTGAGCGGAATGGCATTTGCAGCAACAGCGGCAGTTAAAGGGAGCACAACAACTTACGCGCTTAGCCCTAATGTTAAAAAATATACATTAAAGGATGTCGGTTTTGTTGAAACGCGTGGTGGTAATTTTCAATTAGAACGACCACTTGATCCTAATTCGCCATACAATCAGGCGTTCAAGCTAAAAATTACTGTTGCCAAAGATTTAAAGAACCTGAAGATGTCGATTACAACAGCCAATGGGTTACAAGCAGTTGACATTTTTAAACAGCCGGCTAAAACCGAAGAAATTACGCAATTTAACTTTTTAGTGGACAATCTGATTGACCGTGAGATTTTAATTAAAAAATAATTAGTAAATTCACTTGATTTTATCATATTAAGTTTTAAACTAAAACTTAGATAAATAAGGGTGGGTTAAATATGAAAAAATTGGTTTGGTTGATCGTTACTAGCTATCATGATCTTCAGTGGGTTTATCAACATAATGAAGTTGCTTGGAAGATCAATTAAAGTTGCAAGTAAGACTACTCAGAAATGGGTGGCCTTTTTTACTTATGATTAGTTAGCTTGCTTTCTATCTGTGGCTTGTTATAATGGTAATTACTGAATTACGCGACCTTCAAATCGTGGATTTTCAGAATCTATTTGAAATGATGGTGATCAAATGAATGAGAACGCCAATACACGCGTTGTCGTTGGTTTGTCTGGTGGCGTCGACTCCACCGTTGCCGCATTATTGCTGAAGCAACAAGGTTACGATGTAGTCGGCGTATTTATGAAGAATTGGGACGATACCGATGAGATGGGTGTCTGTACCGCCACCGAAGATTTTAAAGACGTGGTTAAAATTGCCAATCAAATTGGCATTCCGTATTACTCAATTAATTTTGAGAAGGAATATTGGGACCGCGTTTTCGAGTATTTCCTAGATGAGTATAAGCACGGCCGGACACCTAATCCAGACGTGATGTGCAATAAGGAAATTAAGTTCAAGGCATTCTTAGATTACGCATTGGATCTAGGTGCTGATTATATTGCAACGGGTCATTATGCCCGGATTCGGCGTGATGCTGATGGCACTGCCCACATGTTACGTGGCGTTGATGGCAATAAAGATCAGACTTATTTCTTGAGCCAATTATCACAGAATCAGTTGAATAAGGTCATGTTCCCATTAGGCGAGATGACTAAGCCTGAAGTGCGCGAGATCGCCGCTAAGTATGACTTGGCAACCGCTAAGAAAAAGGATTCCATGGGGATCTGCTTTATTGGTGAGAAGAACTTCAAGCAATTCTTAAGCCAATATTTACCAGCACAGCCTGGTAAGATGATGACCGTTGACGGCGAAGTTAAAGGAACCCATGACGGTTTGATGTACTATACGATTGGTCAGCGTCAGGGCCTAGGAATCGGCGGTAACGGTACTTCGAACGATCCTTGGTTTGTGATTGGTAAGGATCTTACGACTAATACATTATACGTAGGCCAAGGCTTCCACAATGAGCATTTATACGCAACGCATTTGACTGCATCTAAGTTTAACTTTACAACTGACTTAGATCGAGGCGATACTTTCCACGTAACGGCTAAATTCCGTTATCGGCAGAAAGATACCGGCGTCACAGTGCATATGAATGCTGATCAAACAACGGCAACAATCGAGTTTGACGAGCCGGTTCGTGCGATCACACCTGGTCAGGCCGTTGTTTTATATGATGGCGACGAGTGTTTAGGTAGCGGTACAATTGACGCTGCCTATAATGATGAGCGCGTATTACAATACGTTTAATTGAGAAAAGTTGGCTGCGGCCAACTTTTTTGTTTGCGATGGTTGCTTGAATTTCCGCGCACTTTTCCGCATAATAGTAGGAAAGGTATTGGAAAGAGGATCAGTTCTGGTGACTAAATTATTTTTTGTACGACACGGTAAAACGAAATGGAATTTAGAAGGACGTTATCAAGGCGCTAATGGTGATTCACCGTTATTAACTGAAAGTTATACGGAAATCGATGACTTGGCTAATTTTTTACGGCCATTACAGTTTAATCGAATCTATAGCAGTCCGTTAAACCGCGCTAAAACGACTGCTTTAGCGTTAGAAGATCGGTTACCCGGTAATATTCCGGTTGTGATTGACGAGCGTCTACGCGAGTTTAATCTAGGTAAAATGGAAGGCATGAAATTCACTGAGGTGGCTAAACGTTATCCGAAAGAACTATATGCATTCCGACACGCACCGGCACAATATGATCCGACTGTGATCAACGGCGAATCCTTTCCACAGCTGATTGCGCGGATGCAACCAGCAATCAAAGAAATAGTTGCTCAAGACACTGGTAAAGGACAGTACATCATTGTCAGTCATGGGGCTGCGTTGACCGCACTGATCCAATCATTATTGGGCACACCGATCGCTGATATCCGTAAACGTGGCGGGTTATCAAATACAAATGTGACCACGATTGAAACTACAGATAGTGGCGCAACTTATCAATTGATCAAATGGAACGATACTCATTTTCTAAGTAAAACATTAGACGAGACTGATACGATTTAGGTGATTTTTTGCAGAATAAAAGTAAAGCTTTATGGGCAAAGGGCGATAAACAAGGTGCAGTCAAAGCCTTAGTTAAAGCTATTGAACAGGCACCGCTACAATTAGATAATTATTTAGAATTAGCGGCTTATTTAAATGCACTTAAGGATACTGATCAGGCAGAAAAGTTATTGCATAGCGCTTTAGTGCGTTTTCCAGATAATCAAGATCTGCTTTATAGTTTAGGCACAACTTATTACGCGGCAGGCAATTATCCACAAGCGCTGGCGCAGTTTCAGCAGATCACCGCTACCCGTTTAGAAAATGATAAATTATACATGCTGGCGTCAACTTATTATGCGCAACAAGATTACGCTCATGCATTAGCATTTGCGTTGACAGCGCAGCAAAATGAACCACAGCGTAGCGATGTTGATCTGCTAGTCGGTGATTTATTTCTAGCGTTAGGGGACTTTGGCCATGCTGAAACATATTATGCACAAGTCTTGACGCAAGAGCCTGACAGCGCGGCCGCCAATTTTAAAGTTGGTTTAGCCCGATTAGCACAAGGAACTGCTAACGAGGCTTATTTTGAAAAGGCTAAGCAGTTAGATGCAGCCTATTTTGAACGTGAGAAACACCGTTTAAGCGATATTGAACGTTACTTAAAAGCACAACAAAAATGAGGTACCACTATGTCAGAACAAGAACTACCATTATTTACAGAGGATGAACAACCGCCATATTTGATTGGTAAAGTTAGTGCGGTCTTTTTTCATAATCCAACTAATTTTTATCAAGTTGTGCTAATCAAGGTTAGTGAAACTAGTTTCGAATGGCACGAGGATGAAATCGTGGTTACTGGCAGTTTTGGTGAACTCAAAGAAGAAGAAACTTATCAGTTTTTTGGCAAGTTAGTGACTCATCCCAAATATGGCATGCAATTTCAAGCGACTAATTACCAACTAAATAAACCAACGACGACTGCTGGTTTGGTGGCTTATTTGTCGGGCGATAATTTTAAAGGCATCGGTAAGCGCACTGCGGAAAAAATCGTGGCTGAATTGGGAACTGATGCGATCGATAAAATTCTCGCTGATTCAAGTGTGCTGGCGCCATTAGGGTTACCAGCAACTAAGATTCAAGCGTTAGTTGACACACTGACGGCTAATAATGGGCTGGATCAAATTATTATTGGTCTTAACGGTTATGGCTTTGGTAGTCAGTTAGCTTATACCATCTATGAACGGTACCAACAAGATACCTTAAAAGTGATCACAGAGAATCCCTATCAATTAGTTTATGATATTGCCGGTGTTGGCTTTAAAAAAGCCGATAACATTGCCTTGCAACAGGGTTTAGCGGCTGACGCACCAGAGCGGATCCAAGCGGCAATTTTACAGGTGATCACTGAGTTGACTCAGGCCGAAGGCGACACTTATACGACTGCTCAGCCATTATTGAATGGGAGTTTAAAGTTGTTACAAGAAAGCCGTAACGTCGCAATCGATCCGGATAAAGTGGCACAGCAGTTTATCGAGTTAGCTAATCAAGGCAAATTGGTCGGTGACGAGGATCGAATTTATTTGCGGTCGCTTTATCGGGCCGAATGGCAAATTGCTGAACATCTCTACCGTTTGGAAAATGACGAGGATGCGATCACTTATCCAGGACGTGATTTGGATAAAGAGATTCGCCGTCTAGAGAAGCTTTTTGGGATGAGTTATGGCGATTCACAAGTTACCACGATCAAAGAAGCTATGACGCACCGCGTGTTCTTATTGACTGGCGGACCTGGCACTGGGAAAACCACGATCATCAATGCAATTGTTAGTTTATTTGCTGAACTAAATGGACTATCACTTGATCCAAACGATTACAAAGATCAAGATAAAACTTTTCCGGTTTTGTTGGCTGCACCAACAGGTCGTGCGGCTAAGCGGATGAGTGAAGTTACCGATATTCCAGCCAGTACGATCCATCGCTTATTAGGCCTAACCGGCCGTGAAAGTAGTCCTGATGTGGCTACTAAAGATCTAGAAGGTGGCTTATTGATCATTGATGAAATGTCGATGGTTGATACGTATTTATTTAAAATGCTGATCCGTGCGGTGCCTAGTTCAATGCAAGTTGTCCTAGTAGGGGATAAAGATCAATTACCGTCAGTCGGTCCAGGACAGGTTTTTCACGATCTTTTGAGCAGTCATGTGTTGCCTGGTCATGAATTGACTGAAATATATCGACAAGATGGTGAATCATCGATCATTCCGTTAGCACACGCAATCAAGGAAGGACAATTACCGGCTGATTTTAATCAAAATAAAGTCGATCGTTCTTTCATTGCTTGTAATGCTTATCAAGTTGAGTCGGTGATCCAGCAGGTAGTCACTAAGGCTAAAACAAAAGGTTTTACGGCACAAGATATTCAGGTGCTGGCACCAATGTATCGTGGTGCTGCGGGTATCGACCGACTGAATGTTGAGGTTCAACAGATTTTGAACCCACCGAAATCAGCGAAAACGAAAGCAATCGAATTTCGTAACCAAACGTTTCGAATTGGTGATAAGGTGTTGCATTTAGTTAATAGTCCGGAACAAAATGTTTTTAATGGCGATATTGGTGAGATTGTTAGTATTCAGTTGGCTAAAGATAAAGGTAACGAGGATCGTGCCGACAAAATGACAATTCGTTTTGATGCTACCGAAGTAACCTATGGACGTACAGATTGGGCCAAGATCACTTTAGCTTTCTGTACCTCGATCCATAAGGCGCAAGGGAGCGAATTTAAGCTGGTTATTTTACCAATGGTTCATCAGTATCAACGCATGCTGCAGCGAAACCTACTGTATACGGCAGTGACCCGTGCCGAAAAGTTATTGATTCTGATTGGTGAAAAACAAGCCTTTATCGATAGTGTTCAACATGAATCCGTTAATCGGAAAACAACTTTAATGCAGCGCGTGCAGGCTACTTTTGCACCTGACGAACAACCTGCTAAAATTGAAGACAAACCAGCAACTTACGCAAAGTCAACTGATGATAAAGCGCCAACTGCGACCACCTCAGTTGAAGTTACAGCACCTGAGCAACCGGCAGATTTTATTTTGACTACCGCACTGATTACACAAGGCAAAATTGATCCGTTGATCGGCATGAAGGGAATCAAGCCCCGCGATTTTGTGACCGCAAATAAATAAGCAGGTTTCCCATTTAGGGAACCTGCTTATTTATTAGGTACGAACCAGAAGTCTTGGTGTGCCACACTAAATTCTAAATCAAAGCGGCGCTTGCCTAAATCTTCGCCGTCGGCTTGTCCGTATTCAGCCGCGGAGGTTTGCACATGTAATTTACGAACGTGGAAATGATGGACCGGCGGCATTTTAGTATGCCATTGACGAAACATCATGGCGAATAATAGGATGAAGTAAAAAACGTTGACGCGTTCCATAATGACTAAGTCTAAATGGTGATTGTAGACTGAAGCACTGGCTAGTAGAGGAACGCCGCCGCCAAAATAGGGATGGTTAGTTGTAGTGACCACAAATCCTCGCTTAAACTGACGCTGTTGCCCATCGGCAGTTACCGTTACCGGGAAGGCTTTTTGACTGAAAAAAGCTTTAACTAATGAAGCCAAATAGGCCAACGAGCCCGCGTGATATTTATTGAGATATTTTTTAGTGACCGAGCGGTTGGTAATGTGGACAACGTTAGCGTCAAAACCGATTCCGATATTATTGCTAAAGTAGCTAACTGTGTGCTGCTGTAAATCATTGCAGCGACCAATATCTAAGGTTAAGGGCTTTTGTGCAGCTAAGATCTGTGCTAAAGCTTGTTGTGGATCAGTGGTGATACCGACACCACGTGCAAAATCATTGCCGGAACCACAGGGAATATAAGCTAATGGTATTGGATTATCCGGCACTTGTTGTAAGCCGTTTAGCGCTTCATGTAAGGTACCATCGCCACCGAGGACAAGTAATATTGGCGACTCGGCGGTTGTTGTATGATATTTTGTAGCCAGATCGTAAGCCAACTTGGTGGCATGACCGGGTGCCTGTGTAAAATTCTCTGTATAAGAAAGGTGACGTTGTTGTAGGATCGGCACGAGTTGTAACCAAGTTTGACGAGTACGACCACCACCAGCAAAATTATTGATGATGACATAAAAAGGGCGTTGTTGAGACACAGCCGGCACTTCTTTCTAAATTGGAAATTTAATGGCCCAAAAGACGCTTACTGCGTCTTTTGGGCCATTATTGGTTGCACGGTGCTAAACCGTGACCAGCATTGGTAAGATCATTGGGTGGCGTTCAGTTTGATCAAATAAGAATTCTTGCAGATCATCGATGATTGCATCACGTAACATTGACTCAGTCACTTGTTCGTTCGTTTTGAAAATATTACGCATGATTCGATAAATTCGTTTTTGACCTTTACTGATTAGTTCGCCAGATTCACGCATGTAGACAAAGCCACGTGAGAGAATATCAGGGCCAGCTAAAACTTGCTTGGTTTTAAGGTTAATTGTTGCTACCACGATGACAATACCTTCTTCAGAAAGTACTTGGCGATCGTGAAGTACCACATTACCAATATCACCGATACCACTACCATCAACGTAAACGTCACCGGCAGTGAAGTGACCGGCGATCCGTGCGGAGTCGCTGGTTAGGGCTAAAACATCACCATTTTCCATGATAAAGGTGTTTTCTTCAGGAACATGGGTCTGTTCGGCTAATTCAGTGTGTAATTGCAACATCCGGTATTCACCATGAATTGGCATGAAGAATTTAGGCTTCATCAAGCGGAGCATTAATTTTTGTTCTTCTTGGCCACCGTGACCTGAAGTATGCACATTATTCACTTTACCGTGAATGACTTCGGCACCAGCCTCAGATAATTCGTTGATCACATGGTTAACACTGGTTGTGTTACCTGGAATCGGATTACTAGAAAAGACGACTGTGTCACCAGGTTGAATGGAAATCTGCCGGTGAGTACCATTAGCGATACGGCTTAATGCTGCCATTGGTTCACCTTGTGAGCCAGTACAGAGGATCATGATCTTGTTGGCTGGTAAATGATTTAGTTCATTGCCTTCAACTAGACTTTCTTCAGGAATATTTAAGTAGCCTAATTCAGTACCATTAACGATCGCATTTTGCATACTACGACCAAAAACAGCAATTTTACGGCCAGCGGCTAACGCGGCATCACTAGCTTCCTTGATCCGAGAGATATTGGATGCAAAGGTAGCAAAGATGATCCGGCCTTCGATTTTGTCGATAATATGTTTCAATGATTGTTCGACAAAACGTTCTGACTTCGTAAAACTTGGTACTTCAGCGTTGGTACTGTCAGACATTAAACAAAGGACGCCTTCTTCACCAAGGCGAGCCATCTTTTGAAAGTTTGGTGCAGGTTGGTCGCCCACTGGTGTTAAGTCAAATTTATAGTCACCAGTTTCAACAATGGTTCCTTGTGGTGTTTTGACGGCAACGCCTAACGTATCGGGAATAGAATGGGTTGTTCGGAAAAACGATACGCTAGTTTTACGGAATTTTAAGACGGTATCTTCGTTGATTTCATGTAACTCAGCGTCTTTTAATAAACCACGTTCCTCTAATTTACCGCGGATCAATGCTAAAGCTAAAGGCCCAGCATAAATCGGAACATTCATTTGTTGCAACAGGAAGGGGATACCACCAATATGGTCTTCGTGTCCGTGAGTGATCACTAAGGCCTTGATTTTGGACAAATTAGTCATTGCGTAAGCATAATCAGGAATGACGTAATCGATCCCTAGTAGTTCATCCTCTGGAAATTTGATCCCACAATCGATCAAGATGATTTCATCTTGAAATTGAATGCCATACATATTTTTACCGATTTCGCCTAAGCCCCCCATGGCAAAAACGGCAGTTTCGTTATTCTTGACGTTCAGTTTCTTCATCATTGAACTCCGTTAGTTTAAAATTGGGACTCTTTTGTTCATATTCGAGATGATTACCGATCAGTTCTTGAATAAATTCAACATTATAGGGGGTTTGTGTTTCGATGATTGACCGAGCAGCTACTGCATCAGTAGCGTCCATGTAGAGTGTTTTAGTGCTTTCACGCCGTGGTGCCATAGATTTATTTTCTTGATAAAGTACTTTAAAGATCATAAGAAATAGATCGCTCCTTTGAAAAAATAAGATAAAATATAGTTACACTACTAAAAAGCCCACCTGATTACGTGGGACTTTCAGCGTGCAATTAAATTGTTTTCTTCCGAACAAGTGGTTGTAAAAACAACGTATGCCTAAATTTTAGCATAAAACGATTAATAAGTATACTCACTACCATCTTGAATTTACCCATTTTACCTTGTTCGGCGGGCAAAAGTTATGTCTTTGTCGGTCATTAATCGTTTTGGTACCAGTCAACTGGATCAAACTCATTTAGATGTATCCTAAATAAACGTCCCTTGACAGCACGTTTGAAAAACTTATCGAACTAACACTTAAATCGCCAAGCACAACTGCCTAGGGTCATGCCGTTGCTCGATACATTTGAAGTGCCTAATACCACTGACATCGAATTTCAGGATCGCCGCTAAGCCACGAATATAGCGATAAAACTTAAACCTTACCGCTTGCCGTAAACACTGTGCTTTGCGGTATAAGATTTCATTAAATGATAGCCCGGCTTCGATCTTGATCGCGTGATGACCTAATAAATACGTGATCAATCGGTGAATCAGCTGCAGTGAATTTAGCGAAAGTGTGCGGATTTTTTCCAAGTGATATTCCTGCTTCTGTACCCGGAATAGTTCTTCGATCCGCCAGCGGGTAAGATAGCTTTTGACGATCCGGAGCACGTCTGCTTTACTCGTAATTACCTTATTGGTCAGGAGTCTCATTGGCTTTTCACCATATCCATAAACGACCACCATAAAAAACGCTCGACCTTTAAACGCGGGTAAAGTCACTTTGATATGACTGATCTTTAAATGATAGTCTTTGCCTTTGATCTGACTATCAAAGGCGATCTTGCCCTTGCGTCGCTGCGCCAATTCAGGGACTTTATAAGCCTTATCCTGGTAGTGGACCCAGCGTTTGTCGGTTAAGCGCATAATGAAATCAGTTTGCTTTTGCATCAAAAAGTTAATGATATCATTCGCATCATAACCGCGATCCATCACGACGGTATATTTTTTATCACCAAAGAGTTGATCAACGCGATTTAAGCCGCGATAGGTTTCAACGTTAGTACTGATAAAGTCAGTTTCCTCAGCTGAAAATAAATGCGAGTATAGCGGTAGTGGCTGCTTTGTTTTTGATGTTGCGACCGTAATATTGGTTGTGAGGTAGCCTTTTTCGGTGACACCTTTTGAACCGTCGTGTACCCGGCCTAAAGCTTCAAATTTCTCACCATAAGGCTTGGTAATATCAGAATTATCAACGATGACTAGCATATCGTCCTTAAGCTGCGGTTGTACCGCGGCCAAATAATTTTGATCCAACTTGGCATAATCATGAAAATTCGTGGCGTTGCGGCTCAAACGTTTGAGCGTACCCAAAAGCGTAATATCCTCATTCAACGCACGGCTGATTTCCGCTAGTAATGGTGAACGTCCTTTCGCTAGTCCATAAAGCATGTCCATAACGAAATTAGTCGTAGGTTTAGACATGCCGAGCGTGAGCTTTTTGGCATAATTAATAATTTCTCGTTTTGCTTGATATATTTCCGTTGATTCCATGTTAAAATAACCTTGGTCCTTTCTTTTGTTAGCTTTGTTTTTGCCAACTCAACTTTAACATAAGTTGGGGCTTTTTTTTCGGAAAATTTTGAACCAAAATAGCGCGCCAATCACGATTTTAGATCGTAATTGGCGCGCTTGCTTTTTCAGTTAGCTTTGTTCTCGTTATTTTGGGTAAACTCAAAACTACCATGCCTGGGTAAGTTCAATAACTGAGCATGATAGTATGTCTCTTTTCGTTAGGTGATCAATTATGGTACAGTAAAGTCAGTACAAGGCTTATTTAAAATCGCTTTTAGTACTGTTTCTTGTGGGAACTGCCGCTTGTTTTGGGTCATACTTTTAGCAAGGAATTAGTTACTGAAATTACTGATAAAACGTTTGCTCACCAGTTGCAGTTGAACTGCTGCCACAGACGAGGTGGACTTTTACTAATAGCTTTCGGGTTTCTGTGTTGTTCATTTTGTTGGCCGTAACTGTGCTTGGCAAAAACCTAGCAAGATAAAGAGTTGTATTGAATATGAACGGTAAAAATTACTTAACATTTTTTACTAAGCAACGATCATTCTATATGAGATAGAGGAAGGTAAAACAATGAATACATTATTTGTGAGCTTAGTTGTACTAGGCGTCATTATTTTGGTCGTTGTGTTAGTACTTACACAGCGTCTACGCCGTAATCACGCTTTACGTTTACTGCAACTAACTAGTCAAAAAGCGAGTGATGCTGCTGCAGCAACTGCACTGCAACAATTAAGTCAGCAAAAATTGTTGCCTGCATTGACGGCGCCGTTAGTTTCACAAGTTGCCGCCGATATTTGGGGCCATGGTGTTTTAGTTTTTGAGTATCAGGTCGCTGCAGGTGAGCTGACATCGCCGCAGTTAAATATGTTAGCCCATCAGTTAGAACAGGCTTTGGCACAAGCCGCAAAACAACAAGAATTGACGGCGTTTAAGCCGGACGTACCGGTATTTATCGTTTCTGATATTTGGCTGTTGACTGGAAATTTACATTTTGATGTTGCCTATTTACGTAATCAAGCAACTTTTGATTATGTGGCCGATATGCGTAAACTCAGTGTTGAAAAAGGAACTAATTAAAAAAGTGAGCTGCAATTTTGCAGCTCACTTTTTGTAATCGGGGAAGTTTATTCGATGACCAAATCTTCGTTTTCCATTGTAAATGGATGTTCGTGGTCAATATGATCATAAAATAAGATGCCATGTAAATGATCGATTTCGTGTTGGCAAACGATTGCTGGATAGTTTTTTAGGCGAATCTTATGTTGGTTGCCGTCAATATCATAGTAACGTAAGGTGATCCGATCGTGGCGAACGACGTAGCCAGGAACATCACGATCAACGGATAAGCAGCCTTCGCCTTCAGACAAGGCCGCCCCTTGAACGGAGTGACTGATAATTACCGGATTGACGATCGTATCTTTAAATAATGGGGCTTCACCTTCAGGCCCAGGAACTAAAACTGATGCCATCTGTAAAGAAACGTCAACTTGTGGTGCTGCCAGACCAACGCCAGCACGTAGATGATATTTTTCCGCAATTTTAGGATCTTGACTATTTTCAAGAAATTCCATCATATCATGTGCGAGTTGCAGTTGTTCATCCGTTAATGGGAAGGTTGCTTTTTTTGCTTCCGCTCGTAGCGTATCGTTACCTTCACGAATAATATTTTTCATTGTAATCAACTTCTATTACCTCCGCTTTATTACCATTTATGAGAATAGTTTAGCATAATTATTCGTTAAATTAAAAGCTTGTTCTGATGTGCACTCGGTTTCTAAATGCCCAGCAGAGGAAATGAAGTGAAAGCTAACTAAAGCTTTAGAAAAAAGTTGGAAAAAATAAATTTTTGAATTTTAGTCAATCTAGCTTAAAATAGAGATAGTTTATCTGGTTTTTGGGGAAGGGGTTGAATAAGTATAGTCAAGGATAGCCACTAGATTTTAATTGCACGACGATTAGTTTGTGGGGGTTACTTTAAATTGGGTATACTTGGATCAATGAAAAAGAATATCGTAATTTGCGGTAATGCGGACCGCGTTTATGCAGCAACACTTGCCTGTTTGCTGGTTGATTTTCCATTAACGATCAATTTACTAAGTGATGATGGCT
The DNA here is from genome assembly GCF_002706425.1 of Loigolactobacillus coryniformis subsp. coryniformis KCTC 3167 = DSM 20001. Lineage (NCBI taxonomy): Bacteria > Bacillati > Bacillota > Bacilli > Lactobacillales > Lactobacillaceae > Loigolactobacillus > Loigolactobacillus coryniformis. The sequence goes on from NZ_CP017713.1 coordinate 1,296,939, forward strand.
TAAGTTCAGAACGATTACAAGAATTAGTTAATGCAGCGGACTTACAGAATAATATTGATGTTCAGCTAGCAACGCCAGCAATTTTTAAAACAGCCGATTTATTACTGATCACCGATTTACAAGCGGTACCAGCTGATATCTCAGCATTAGATTACGCTACGGCGATTTTACCTGAATTTCGTAAATTGATTGCCAGCGCGATGGCTAATGGATTTACTGGTAAGATTTGTTTGCTGCAAAAATACGACGAACTGTTTACCTATTTTGCGTGGCGCTTTTCTGGCTTACCACAGAGCGATATTGTTGGTTTTGGCACGTTCCCAGCAACGTTGCTGTTAGAACGTTTGCTACAAAAACAATTGCGGGTTGGACGGCACGATGTGCGGGCCTACGTTGTTGGTACGGCGCAACAGCCGATTGTTGTCTGGAGTCGAGCCTATGTTGGTGTGGCCCCGGTGTTGACTTTAGTTGCCAGTGAAACAACGGATTTTGACGCTGATAAAATGATGCAATTGGAACAGCGGGTACAACAGGAAAGTGGTGTGGAGCAATTCGCTTTACAAGCAATTTGTTTACAAACTGTTTTACGGGCATTGCTATTTGAAGCAGGCTTGTTATCGACCTTTACAACGTTGCATCCATATACTGATGATCAATTAGTTGCATATAGCGCACCAATTTATCTAAGTGGTTCGGGAACGCGTCAAGTTACTGAATTGTCTTTGACTAAGGAAGAACAAGCTGAATTGGCAGCATCATTAGCAGTCACTCGTGATATGATCACACAAATCGAACAAGGAGGATTAGGTGTTTGAATAATCAAAATTATCAGTATCCAATGGATGCGGATTGGTCTAAAACCGAATTGGTGACGGTGATCACCTTTTATCAGGCAGTTGAACAAGCCTATGAACAAGGTTGCCTCGTAGCTAAATTTTTAACCGCTTATCAGGCTTTTAAGGTCGTAGTGCCAGGTAAAGCTGATGAAAAACGGTTAGATCGTGAGTTTAAACAAGCTTCCGGCTATTCGATTTATCGCGCTGTGCAGGCGGCTAAAAAAGCGACTAAAAAGCAATTTAGAATGGAATGAGGTGTGGGTATGGATCTATTGGAAATTAAAGCAGTTAATACAGATGTTCAACGTTGGTTAGCTACTGCAGCAACCAATTTACGGCAACATTTAACCGCACATTTTCAAGTACAAACTAAATCTGGACGTAATGATTTAGTCACTAACTTTGACAAAGAAACTGAACATTTTTTGGTTGATCAAATTCGGCATAGCTTCCCGAATGATCAGATCGTAAGTGAAGAGGGTTTTGGCGATCAAGTTCAGCAAATGAGTGGTCGTGTCTGGTTTGTTGATCCGATCGATGGGACATTAAATTTCGTTAAACAGCGGAATGATTTTGCGATGATGATCGGCTTATACGAAGATGGCCGCAACGTTTTAGGTTATATTCTAGACGTTATGGACAACAAGTTATTGTGGGGTGGTCCTAGTGTCGGCTTACATTTAAATGAAGAGGCAATCAGTGGCCCGGCAAATGAGCCCTTAGCTGCTGGTTTGTTTGGCGTTAACGGCCCGATGTTTGCAACGAATCGCGAGTCCGTTCGTGATATTGCGTTTGCCAGTTCTGGCGCACGCATTCTGGGTAGCGCTGGTTTAGAATTTCAACATGTGATCTTAGGCCGCCAGGTGGGATACATCTCACGTTTGATGCCATGGGACTTTGCGGCGGGAAAAATTTTAGCAGAAACTGCAGGTTTATCGGTCACAACGATTGACGGCGACCCTATAAATATGCTAAAATCGCAAACTGTATTAGTAACAACGCATCATGCGCTGCCAGAGATTCAAAGAATCCGACAGTCTTAAAGGTAGTTTATGAATAAAAAACGCAGGACTGTGGCAATGGTCACAGTTTTTTTATGGCGTTGGGGCGGATGTTTTCTGAAAAAAACTGCGCATCAGCAATATTTTCTGGTATAATATGCTGTTGAGTGTGAATTTCGCCTGAAATTTATGGTTTCGGGCTTGGTTTTAACTAAGCAAATAGCGCACAGTTAAAGAAGGCCAACCGAAATAACCGGATCTATTAGTGATTTGAGCTAATAAATCATCATTTTTGTGAAGTAGAGCCATGTTTCAACTAGGTGAATTGAGCCGTAGTTGAATGGACATCGCCCGAAACATCAAGATTTATTAGTGGTTTGAACTAATAAATCATCATTTTTGTGAAGTAGAGCCATGTTTCAACTAGGCGAATTGAGCCGTAGTTGAATGGACATCGCCCGAAACATCAAGATTTATTAGTGGTTCGAGCTAATAAATCATCATTTTTGTGAAGTAGAGCCATGTTTCAACTAGGCGAATTGAGCCGTAGTTGAATGGACATCGCCCGAAACATCAAGATTTATTAGTGGTTCGAGCTAATAAATCATCATTTTTGTGAAGTAGAAAGGATAGAGTAAAGTGAAGCGTAGAGAAGATATTCGCAATATTGCAATTATTGCGCACGTCGATCATGGTAAGACGACCCTAGTTAATGAAATGCTAAAACAATCTGATACTTTAGATGAACATATCCATTTAGAGGATCGGGCCATGGATACTAACCCGATTGAAAAAGAACGTGGGATCACGATCTTATCAAAGAATACTGCAGTTGACTATGCAGGTAAGAAAATTAACATTTTGGATACACCAGGCCATGCGGATTTTGGTGGCGAAGTTGAACGAATCATGAAAATGGTTGATGGTGTTTTGTTAGTCGTAGATGCCTTTGAAGGAACAATGCCACAAACACGGTTTGTTTTGAAAAAAGCCTTGGAACAACATTTAACACCAATCGTCGTGATTAATAAAATTGACCGTCCTGGTGCTCGTCCTGAAGAAGTTGTGGATGAAGTTTTGGACTTGTTCATTGAATTAGGTGCCGATGATGACCAATTAGAATTCCCAGTTGTTTACGCAAGTGCAATTAATGGGACTTCTAGCTTGGAATCAGATCCAGCAGCACAAAAACATACAATGAATCCTTTGTTTGATACAATTATTAAGACTATTCCAGCACCAATTGACAACTCAGATGAACCATTACAATTCCAAGTTGCCTTGTTGGACTACAATGAATATGTCGGTCGTATCGGTATTGGTCGTATTTTCCGTGGTAAGATCAAAGTCGGTGATCAAGTTTCCGTTTTGAAACTTGATGGCTCAGCTAAGAACTTCCGCGTAACGAAACTATTTGGTTTCTTCGGTTTGAAACGAGTTGAGATCAATGAAGCCAAAGCTGGCGATTTGATTGCTGTATCTGGGATGGAAGATATTTTCGTCGGTGAAACAGTGACACCAGTTGATCATCAAGAAGCTTTACCAGTCTTGCGGATCGATGAACCAACTTTGCAGATGCAATTTGTTGCTAATGATTCACCATTTGCGGGTCAAGAAGGCGAATTTGTTACTGCACGCAAATTGGAAGAACGGCTAAAGACACAATTGCATACTGATGTTTCTTTGCGCGTAGAAGATACTGATTCAAGTAGTTCTTGGTTAGTTTCTGGTCGTGGCGAATTGCATTTGTCGATCTTGGTTGAACAATTGCGTCGTGAAGGCTATGAGTTACAACTCTCACGGCCCCAAGTTATTTACCGGACAGTTGATGGTGCATTAAGTGAACCATTTGAACAAGTGGTTATCGACACTCCTGAACAATATACTGGTACGATCATTGATTCATTGTCACAACGTAAAGGTGAAATGCAAAATATGGAAAGCGAAGGCAATGGCCAAACACGCTTGACTTTCATCGCACCTTCACGTGGTTTGATTGGTTATTCTTCAGAATTCCTTTCACAAACCGCTGGTTACGGGATTATGAACCATACTTTCTCCAAATATATGCCAGTGATCAAAAACTGGGAACCAGGTCGTCGTAATGGCGCGCTGGTTTCAATTAATGCTGGTAAGACAACCACTTATAGCCTAGAAGGTATCGAAAGCCGCGGCCAATTATTCTTGGGTGCTGCCGTTGATATTTATGAAGGCGAAATTGTTGGTCAAAGTAATCGTGAAACTGATATTTCGGTTAACGTTACTAAGGGTAAGAAACAGACTAACACGCGTGCTTCTGGTAAGGATCACTCTGCAGCTATTGCAGTCCCACGTAAGATGTCACTTGAAGAGTCAATTGAATTCTTAAACGAGGATGAATACTGTGAAGTTACACCTAAGAGCATTCGTCTACGTAAAAAGATTTTGAATACCAGCGAACGCGAACGTGTTTCGAAGCGGCGCAAAATTGCTGCTAAAAAAGCCTAAATTTTAAAATTAACAAGTCAGATTATTTTCTGGCTTGTTTTTTTATATAAATTTAAGTTAAATCGCTTTCTTTTGCCCATAAAACAATTTTTCGTTACTCACTTAATAGACTTTTCTAGAACTCAGTGCGTTTTCAAAACTCGCTATGGTATAATATTGTTTTATAAAGGTAAGCATAATTTTGGATAACGATCCAAAATTAGCATCAATTGACGTGATTCATTTGGCTTACGCAATTAAATTAGTAAAGGAGGTCGCGATGATGACTGATGATCAACAGGCAATTACAGCAGATATGGTGTTGCAAGATGATGCAGATAAGATCGAAGAATTAGTCAATAAACAACGCGTTTCACTTTGTTTAAGCCAATGTCCTGCTTTTGAAGAAGTGGTCGATACACAAGTCTTTGGTTACTCTAAAGAAGTCATGTTAGCTGTTCGTTTAAATTTGATTCCTGAGGAACAGGGTCATAACTTGGTACGCGACTTAGAACAGCGGCTAAACGCCATCTACGCGGATAGTTTTGATAAACAAAAACAGAAATAGAAGGAGGCTGTTCCTCCATTGCAACAGAAAATAGTTAGTTGGCTGCGGCGTAACTTACAATACCGTGATTACCTACCTAATCTAGATTGGTTTATTTTAGTTCCGTACTTACTTCTTTCTGGAATTGGAATCGTCATGGTTTTTAGCTCTAGTTCCGATTACGTGATCATGCGCAATGTCAGTCCGGTCAGTTATTTGATGAAGCAGGCATTCTTCGTTATTTTAGGGTTGTTCATTGTAGCTGCTTTTTACATTATTAAATTGGATGTTCTCAAAAGTATGCAAAAGATCTTGATTTGCATTGTTGTTTTGATCATTGCGTTGCTCTATTTGTTGTTTGCCGGGCATTCGGTTAATGGGGCCTCCGCGTGGATCAATGTTGGTTTCTTCAACATTCAACCAGTAGAATTTGCCAAATTTATTCTAATTTGGTACTTAGCTTATTTTTTCAGTCATCGTGAACATGAGATCGCCCAAGCTGATCTAAAGAATCTCGGGCGGAATTTAGTTAGACCAGGAATTATCGTTGGTTTGATCATGTTTTTAGCGATTCTACAACCGGATATTGGGGGAACGTCGATTCTAGCGGCAATTACGTTAGTACTAGTTTTTACCAGTGGGGCACGGTTTCTCTATGGTTTCAGTTTTAGTGCAATCGGGTTTGCTTTAGTTGGCGCCGGCTTCATGTATTTACAAAAGTTACCGATCCATGCTAGCAGTGGTTACCAGTATCGGCGTTTGATGGCGTTTGTCCACCCATTCGCTTTGGCTGGTACGGATGGTAAACAATTGGTTAATTCGTATTATGCGATCAATAATGGTGGTTGGTTTGGTGTTGGTTTAGGTAATAGTATCCAAAAACGCGGTTACCTGCCAGCGCCCTATACCGACTTTATTATATCGATCACTGCGGAAGAATTAGGCTTGATCGCCGTTATTATTATTTTAGCGTTAGTCTATTTCTTAGCTGCACGGATCATCTTAGTTGGTATGCGTGCGCGTGATTCCTTTAGTGCTTTATTTTGCATTGGGGTTGGAGCGATGATCATGGTCCAAACAACGATCAATATTGGTGGTATTTCAGGCATTTTGCCAATTACAGGGGTTACATTTCCCTTTGTGAGCTACGGGGGCTCCTCAATACTGGTTTTGGTGATGTCAATCGGTGTTGCGTTAAATGTTAGTGCAACTGAGAAAGGCATTCAGAAACAGCGTAAACAAAAAATGAACAAAGGTTAATTGATAATGAAAGGGTGATAGTTAGTATGAAAAAAGTACTGATCGCGAACCGGGGAGAGATTGCGGTACGTATCATTCGTGCATGTGAGGAACTTGGCTTAGAAACTGTAGGTATTTATGCTAAAGAGGATGAATATTCCTTACATCGTTTCAAGGCCGATGAAGCTTATTTAGTTGGTGCCGGCAAACAGCCGATTGCGGCTTATCTGGATATTGAAGATATTATTCGGATTGCTAAAATGAGCGGTGCCGATGCCATTCATCCTGGTTACGGTTTTTTGTCTGAAAACGCCCAATTAGCACGGCGTTGTCAAGAAGAAGGTATTACTTTTGTTGGACCAACTGCTGAATTGCTAGAAATGTTTGGTGATAAAGTCGCAGCTAAGCGTGCAGCGCATGAAGCTAACGTGCAAACCATCCCAGGTAAAGATGAGCCGGTTACTGATCTAGCCGAGATCGAAGAGTTTGCGGCGACCTATGGTTATCCGATCATGATCAAAGCAGCAATGGGCGGTGGCGGCCGTGGTATGCGGATCGTACATAGTGCTGCGGAATTAGCTGATAGTTACGCTCGTGCTAAAAGTGAAGCACTACAATCATTTGGTAGCGATGAGATTTACGTTGAACGCTTTATTAAATCAGCTAAACATATTGAAGTACAGATCCTAGCTGATCAACATGGGAATGTGCTGCATTTATTTGAACGCGATTGTTCAGTTCAACGGCGGAACCAAAAGGTGATTGAAGTTGCTCCTTGTGTCATGTTGACTGACGAACAACGTGAACGGGTTACTAGTGCTGCAGTCCGTTTTATGGAACATGTTCACTATCAAAATGCGGCAACAATTGAGTTCTTATTTGAACCGGCCAAGGATCAATTCTATTTTATTGAAGTTAACCCGCGGGTTCAGGTTGAGCATACGATCACCGAAATGATCACTGGTGTTGATATTGTACAAACACAATTAAAAATTGCCCAAGGCCAAGATCTATTTACCGATATTGGTCTGCCACACCAAGCAGATTTACGCTTTCATGGTGCGGCGATCCAATGCCGGGTCACAACTGAAGACCCATTGAATAACTTCATGCCAGATACTGGCACGATTGAAACTTATCAATCACCAGCTGGGAATGGGGTCCGTTTAGATGGGGGTAACGCCTATGCTGGGGCGGTGATCACACCATACTTTGACTCTCTGCTGGTTAAGGTTTGTACCCATGCGCTTAATTTTGAACAGGCAACTCAGAAAATGTTGCGGGTATTGCGTGAATTTACGATTCGTGGCATCAAGACTAACATTGCTTTTATGGAAAAAGTCATTCAGCATCCAGAATTTATTTCCGGTGAAGCTGAAACAACGTTTATTGATAATACGCCAGCTTTATTTGCGATTCCACGTTCGATCGATAATAGTACGCAAAAAATGCAGTATATTGGTGATATTACGGTTAACGGTTATGGCGATCTTGATCGGCATGAGAAAAAGTATTATCCTGAAGGCCAATTTAAAGCTGACTTTAAGCCATTTCCTAAGGGACTTGTCACTGCAAAAACAATTTTAGATGCGCAGGGCGCTGATGCCGTAAATGATTGGTTAAAGCAACAAAACAAGTTGTTATTGACCGATACAACTTTTCGTGACGCTCATCAAAGTTTATTTGCAACGCGAATGCGGACACACGATATGCTAGGAATCGCTGATGGCATGCAAAAGGCGCTACCTAATTTATTTTCTTATGAGATGTGGGGCGGCGCAACTTTTGATGTGGCGTATCGTTTCTTAGTTGAGGATCCATGGGAACGATTGAAGCAATTGCGGAAAAAGATGCCGCATACCCTGTTCCAAATGTTATTCCGTGGTAGTAATGCAGTAGGGTATAAGAATTATCCCGATAATGTATTGGCTGAATTTATTAAACAAGCAGCTACTGATGGGATCGATGTTTTCCGCATCTTTGATAGTTTGAATTGGGTACCACAATTGGAGAAGAGTATCCAAGCTGTTCGCGATGCTGGTAAAATCGCCGAAGCGGCTATTTGTTACACTGGTGATATTTTGGATCCAACTAAGCATAAATATGATTTGAAATATTATCAGGATCTAGCCAAAGAATTAGCGGCTTCCGGGGCGCATATTATTGGCATCAAGGATATGGCCGGTTTACTTAAGCCCGAAGCTGCCTATGAACTAGTTTCAACATTAAAGGAATCCGTTGATCTGCCGATTCATTTGCATACCCATGATACACCGGGTAATGGTGTTAGCACGTATCAACGTGCGGCAGCGGCCGGTGTCGATATCGTTGATGTGGCGCAAAGTGCGTTGTCAGGTACAACGAGTCAGCCAAGTATGGAAAGTTTGTATTATGCGTTAACTGATAATCCACGGCAACCTGATTTAGATATTCATGCTGCTGAGCAGTTGAATCGTTATTTTGAAGGTATCCGGCCATTCTACGGTGACTTTGCTAATGGCTTGAATGCACCCGTAACGGAAAACTATACCGCGCAAATGCCAGGTGGTCAGTATTCCAACCTACGGCAGCAAGCTAGTGCGGTTGGCTTAGGTGATCGTTGGGAAGACGTTAAGCGCATGTATGCCACCGTCAACCAAATGTTTGGTGATATCGTGAAGGTTACACCATCGTCGAAAGTTGTTGGTGATATGGCGTTGTTCATGGTTCAACATAAATTAACTGAGGATGACGTTTACGCTAAAGGTGATACGATCGATTTTCCTGATTCTGTAGTTAGATTCTTCATGGGTGATCTAGGTCAGCCAGTTGGTGGGTTCCCAGAAAAATTGCAAAAGATTATTCTAAAAGGGAAAACACCATTGACAGTACGACCTGGTAGCTTAGCTAAACCTGTTGATTTTGCGACAGTTAAGGCTGAATTAGCTGAAAAGATTAAGAACGAACCAACTAAAGAAGAAGTACTCAGTTATTTGATGTACCCTGATGTTTTCCTAGACTATCATCAACGGAAAGAAATTTATGGGGATGTTTCAACATTGGACACACCAACATTTTTCCAAGGTATGCGAATCGGTGAGAAGATTGAAATTCATGTCCGTCCGGGTAAGACCTGGATCTTAACGTTAAATGAAATTGGCGAACCTGATATCGAAGGTAACCGGACTTTGTATTTCACTGTTAATGGCCAACGCAGTGAAGTTGTGATCAATGATAAGAGTGCTAAACAATCAGTGACAGTTTCACAAAAAGCTGAACCAACTAATCGTGAACAAATTGGGGCGGCGATGACTGGCACTGTCCTTAGCGTTTTGGTGACAACGGATCAATTAGTTCAAAAGGGTGAACCATTGTTAGTTACGGAAGCGATGAAGATGGAGACAACGATTCAAGCACCATTTACAGGTCGAATCAATCATTTATATGTTCAAGAAGGCGATCGTGTTGATTCCAATGAGCTATTGTTGGAGATCAAGCCGGAAAAAACAAATAGTAAAGCTTAGGCAGATGATTTGATGATTATCACTGAGAACTCGGTCGCTTTGTTGGAGCAAGTTGATCAGTTGGTGGTCACTTTAGCGGCTAGCCCACTTTTTCAAACCTATCAGCAAGCTAAAAAAGCACTGGCGGCTGACACAGTAGCGCAACAGAAAATTGCGGCGTTACAAACCGTAAATGAGGCATTTGCGGCTATCAAGGATTATGGTCAGTATGCGCCTGATTATCAAACTAAGCGGCGTGAATTACGCCACTTAAAGCGTGAAGTTACTTTATGGCCAACCGTTGCAGCGTTTAAACGGGCAGAAATGGATCTGCAGACTGCACTTGATGAGATTGGCATCCGGTTGGCTGATTCGATTTCACCAGATATCAAAGTGGCAACTGGTAATCCGTTTTATGTAACGAGTCATACGAAAAAACATTGTCGTTAGTAATTAAATTTCAACTAGATATTTTTGTTTGGTTGGCGCAACTAGGAAGGAGTGTGAGTAGATGGCATTTACTATGACACCTAGACAAGGGTTAGTTGTTTGGGTCTATAGCTTAAAGCAACTACGGCAACTACGCCGTTACGGTACGATCTATTACACGTCCTGCCGGCTTAAGTACGTTTATTTGTACGTGGATCAAGCGATGATTCCAACAGTTAGTGAACAAGTTAAAAAATTACATTTTGTTCGCCGTGTCGAAGTCTCTCATCGTCCAGAATTGGATATGAATTTTGGCGAGCGGGTCGGCCAGTTAGATAAATCAGAGCCAGCAGATGTTCGTGAATCAGCAGGGCCTAAAATTTTATTAACAAGTAAAGAAATATTGAAGAAGGATTCATAACGTATGCGAATTATATCTGGAGAGTTTGGTGGTCGTCGTTTAAAAGCCGTTCCCGGCCAAGCAACACGGCCAACAACTGATAAAGTCAAAGAAGCAATTTTTAATATGATCGGACCTTATTTTAGTGGTGGTCGTGGTCTTGATTTATTTGCTGGTAGCGGCGGTTTAGGCATTGAGGCGATCTCGCGGGGCCTTGATTCAATGGTTCTAGTTGATCGCCAATATGCGGCCATTAAAGTGATCAAAGATAATGTGGCAACAACCAAGGCCGCAGATCGTTTTCAAGTGATCAAAGCCAATGCTGATCGTGCGATTCAACAATTTGCGGCTGCTGGGGAACAGTTTGATCTAGTTTTACTAGATCCGCCTTATCGTGCCCAACAAATTGCGGCGGAATTAACAACTTTTGCGGCACAGAAGTTGTTAGCTCCAGGCGCAACGATCGTTTGTGAAACCAGTAGTGAAACTGTTTTGCCGGAAGCTCTTGCTGGTTTTACGCATTTACGCCGGCAAACTTATGGTACAACAGCAATCACGATTTATCAGTATGGAGGAATCGATATTGACAGCTAGAATTGCAGTTTTTCCTGGCAGTTTTGATCCATTTACCAACGGCCATTTAGAGACCGTTCAGCGGGCGAGTCATTTGTTTGACGAAGTTATTATTGCGGTAATGACCAATACCTCAAAGCAACCGTTGTTTCAACCAGCTGAAAAGCTCGCGTTGATCACGGCCGCAACTAAGTCTTTGACCAATGTGCGTGCAGTTGAGCAAAGTAACGAATTAACCGTTGATTTTGCTCGTAGTCAAGGTGCTAAGTTTATTTTGCGCGGGATTCGTAACGTAAAAGACTTCGAATATGAACGTGATATTGCTGCAATGAATCAAGTACAAGCACCAGAGATCGAAACCGTTATTTTATTGGCACCAAAGCGTTATGCCTTTCTTTCTTCAAGTTTGATCAAAGAAGTGGCCAAATTTGGCGGCGATATCTCAACTTTAGTACCGACTAATGTCATGCAAGCTCTAAAGCAAAAGTTTAGTCAGAAAGAGGGCTAAGCATGAAGCAACACAAGCGCAAAATAACGATTTTGGTTATCGTGCTGCTATTATTGATCGGGTTTTTCTTGCCCTTACCTTTTTATCTGGAGACACCGGGGACTGCGGAATCTTTAAGTAAGTTTGTTACAGTTGATGGCAAACGTGATCGCCGGAAAGGGCATTATATGCTGACGACGGTTGCTTTGCAGCAAGCACGGCCACTGACTTATTTATGGAGCAAAACGCAGCCCTTTGCGGAAACAGTTAGTAAAGAATCGTTGATGGGTGGTGCTAGCAATCGAACGTATGAACAGATGCAAACTTATTACATGCAGTCATCGATCAACGATGCGATCACAGTTGCTTACCGGCGAGCTGGTGAAGCTTATCATAAAAAATATCGTGGAATCTATGTGATGTCACTTTTAGCTGGTTCAAAGTTTAAGAGGCATTTAGCGATTGGGGATACCGTCACGAAAATCGACGGCCATGCATTTAAAAGCGCGCAACAATTCATCAACTACGTTAAACGACAACGTGTCGGTCAAAAAGTGACGGTGACGTATACCCATAAGCAGCGGGTTAAAACAACGACACAAGCTTTAGTCAAACTGCCAGGAACTAAACGACCTGGTTTAGGAATCACTTTAGTTGATCATTCACAGGTCAAGACCGATATTCCGGTAAAAGTTAATGTAGGTGAGATTGGCGGACCTTCTGCTGGAACGATGTTTACGCTAGAAATTTATGACCAATTAACTGGTGGTAAGTTACGGCGTGGACGGAAGATTGCTGGAACCGGAACGATGGACGCAAAAGGCAATGTTGGTGCTATCGGTGGCATCGATAAAAAAGTTGTTGCTGCTAGTCGTGCCGGAGCAACTATTTTCTTCGCCCCGAATGACCCAGTCACTAAAGCTGATAAAAAGGCGGACCCTAATTATAAAAATAATTATGCGGTTGCAAAGGCTGCGGCCAAACGGATCCACAGCAAAATCAAAGTTGTACCGATCAAAACCTTTAGTGATGTCGTCAATTATTTGAAAAAATAATGAATTAATGAAGCCGTTCAGAAAATGAACGGCTTTTTTGCGTAGATTAAATATAGTGGCTGATTAAAATAAGGTAACGTCAAAAGTTCTACAGCACTTTACAGCTTTTCACTGACCCCCGACCAACAAGAAGCCAACCACTGAATCACCACTTTGGCCGGTGTTGTTTTTAACCGCCTTTGCACTTGCCGCGCTAAACTAGCCAAAAACAGCGCCGCTTGAATTTGCCGACTTAACCAGAGTTTGCGTTCACGCAAACTTTTGGTTACCAAAAAAGCTAAACTAGGTTGGGTCAATGGCAATACGATCATCAAGGTATACGCCGTATTCAATAAATGATGATCGGCTTCAATCTTGGCTACTGAACGCACGGCGTAATCACCGAAGTGCCAGAATGTTTTCATTTCATAAAAATAGGTCTCGATCGCCCAACGTTTTTGATAGTAGGCCAACGCTCGTAGCGCTGGCGCAGGGGCGCTGGTCTCCGGCGTCCGATAGGTGAGCTGGGTCGGATCAACGGCTAGGGTTTCGGTTGTGATCGCCGCTAATTCTTCGGGCGCGCTCGTCGCCATGAACAGACGACAAGTCGTCTTGCGTTGTACGCGGATCATGTAAACTGGCTGGGGCATCAAGCGTGTCAGACACCGCACTATACCGATCTGATCTCCGGCCGAACAAAGATTTAATGCAATATTTCCCAAATGGATCTGGTCACCATATTTCCGCGGCCGACCGCGCTTACCGGTGCGTTTGGGTAAGCCAAACATGGCGGTATCTTTACGCACATTGGCGATCATAGCTAGATTAGGTTGCGTCATGACCAGTTGGTTGATCTCAGCTTTGGGATACCAACTGTCACACAGTAGGAACACTTGTTGGTCGCTGGCGATCGATTTCAAAGTCGTCTTGATCATTTGCGCCGCTTGCTGGTATTTGGTCGCCTGTTCCGCCTGATAAAGGTGCGTGGCTAACGGCAAGAACGTATAAACTGGCTGGTCATCTTGGTCCCGCTGTGTTGGGATCATCAGACCTAAAGTAACGAAATCATGGGCATTGACGAGCCGCTTACCCGTATGTGCGGCGTGATCGAATAGATATTTGACGCCGGTAAATTTGTGGCCGAACTTGGGTTGGACCGTGTCATCCAGAACCAATAATAAGGGCAAGTCCTGACAAGTAGTGGGAATCAAGGTCAGTAAATACGTCAAGTTGCGCACTTCTAACTGTGGCAAGTGGTTACCGATCACTGCCAAAGCCCGATAAAACGTGTTCAAAGAATGCTTCGTCACCCGGCCCAGAAATTGTTCAAATAAGTGGCGGATCGAGTGGCGGTCACCGATCACTAACAACGCTAGACACAACCAAAAATAGTTAAGGCCCATTGGCTTAGACAAGCCAGCCGCTTTTAAATCAGAAAAATAGGCGTGGAGGGTGGTTAAAAGTGATGATTTTTGATAAAATGAGTTCAACACGAATCCTTCTTTCTAAATGGTTTTTTGTCGAACTCATTTTAGCAAAGAATAGGCATTCGTGCCTTTTTATATCCAAATTTTTTTAAAAAGCTGTAAAGTGCTGAAGTTCTATGAAAACCGTGGTTCAGAAGGTGGTGTAGATGCAACTGTAGAAATCGACTTAAGGATTGAGTGGTCTAGTTGGTTAGTTCTGTACGCGCACAGTATTAATCCGGCCAATCGCCCGTTTCGAGGCAACACAAAGTCAGCTTAGACAAGTTTGATTCTAGTCCTAAACTAATGCTTGCTTATGCAGTTGGTAATTGGCTTTGTGCTAGATCAATCAAGGCCAACCATTTATCGTACATGCGCGGTTTATTGTCCAGCTCTGGTAGGTGTACCGGCACCTTATAATCTAGCGCTTCGTGCGGGCGTAAAAAGTTATAAGCCGCTGAATATAAGGCGGTATAACTGGCTGAACCGGTTGGTGAGTTAAAACCAGTGGCCGACCGATAATTGCCCTTAAAACTACGGTTTAAACGCTCAATTGTTTGTTTCAAGAAACGATACTCTTTACTGATTGGATCTTTGTTGGTCAACCCTACTACTTGCTTGATTTTAAAATTGATCCCTTGTTGAGCAAAATAAAGTTGTGCTACTTGATAAATGGGATTGGCGTCGACTACGAACTGTAGGTCGGCTGGACGTTCGGACATCTTCTGTAGGACTTGATTGATGGCAACGACCGCTGATTCAGTTGTGCGGTTGGGCGTTATATAGTCGGCTAGAATTAGCTTTTTAACCGCGTCGTAAAAGTAAAAGATATAGTTCCACTTACCTTTGACCTTGACGTAAGTCTCATCACCAACTAATTGGT